>CAJWMQ010000097.1 GCA_913042895.1 uncultured Verrucomicrobiales bacterium
ACGATCTGGAGACCGCCCAGTTCGAATTACAGGATCGGGTTGTGCCCCGGCCAATGACCAACGGTCTGGAGCCTCGGATGGTCTCGAACAGCACGGTGCCCCAACGCGTGGGAGAACACTACTGGATACTTGTCCACCAGAAAGACGCTGATCATGTGTATCACGATTATCTCGTGCAACTGAATGGCGCGTCTCTTAGCCCAATGCAAATCAGCAACCGTCCGGTGATATCCGGCGGGGATTGCGAGGGTTTTTGGCGCGGATTTTTAACCGTCTACTCGCTCCTGATCGCAGACGATCAGGTCGTGATTTCCTTCGGCGAAGGCGACCGCTTCTCCGGTGTGGCCACGGCGTCCACCGCGGATTTGGCTAACACGCCCATGCAGCCGCTCACACCGGCATAAAAGCGCCTTGCAATCGAAAGCCACAGCCCTAGGCTACACACCACAAACCGGCGCGTGATGCGTCGGCCCAGACCAATGAAAAAAATCCTGATTCTCATGGCGGGTTTTGCCACTGGAATTCTGAATGCTGCTGACCTGAAAGTCGGCGATGCGGCTCCGGATTTTGTGCTGCAAGGCAGTGATGGCCAAACGTACAAGCTCTCAGAATTCCAAGGCAAACAAGCCGTGGTGATCGCTTGGTATCCCAAGGCGTTCACCGGTGGCTGAACAGCTCAATGCAAGTCGTTCCGTGCGAACGGCAAGGAGCTGAGGAAATTTAACGTCGCTTACTTCACGGCCAGTTGTGATCCGGCCGAAGGCGCCAAGGGCAACATCAGTTTTGCCAAGTCTCTGGAGCTAGATTACCCGATCCTGAGCGATCCTACAAAGAAGACCGCCCGCGCCTACGGCGTGGTGACAGACTCGCGGCCCGTGCCGTTTCGGTGGACTTTCTACATTAGCAAGAGTGGTAAGATCCTGAAGATCGACAAAAAAGTTCGGGCAGGTCAGGACGGCGCCAACACCGCCAAGACGCTCAAGGAACTGGGCGTGGAAGCCAAATAAGGATCCACAATTCAAATTAAAAAGGCCCGCCATTTTGCGGGTCTCTTTTTGCTCAACCGGAATGGATTGTCTACATCTTATCCGTCCATTAGCCTCCGGCCATGGAGCATCGGGAGCTGAATCATGTGGCGTTGCACGTGAAGGATGTGGCGAAGAGCTGCGAATTTTATGAGCGCGTGCTGGAGCTGCAGCCAATCCCGCGACCGGCCTTTGATTTCCCAGGCGCCTGGTATCAGCTCGGCACCGCGCAGGAACTACATCTCATTGGCGAACGCGATCAGCCCGTGCATTCGCATCCCAAGAGCAACCATTTCGCTTTGTTGATTGACGATATGGACGCGTGGGAAACCCACTTGCAGGCGCTGGGCGAGGAGTACTACGAACGCCGCATGCGGCCCGATGGCGCGTTTCAAATTTACGTCACCGACCCCGATGGCCACAGCATCGAGCTGTGTACCGCGGCGCCGGACGCCTAACGCTCACAACGAGTCCAGGCCGCGCCTGGGGTTTCCACGCGGAACTGCACCAACCGTCGGTGTTCAACTTCGGTGACATACACTGTCCGGCCGTCCGGCCCACCGAAGCAGAGATTACTTGGGCGCGCGCCGAGCACATCAATCTCCCGTAGCACCTCACCAGCTGGTGACAGTACGACCACGGTTCCCTTGCCATAGCGCGTGATGTACAGATTTCCTGCCGCATCACAGCGCATGCCGTCAAAGCCGTGATCAGGAAACTGCCGCAGCAGCCGCTTGTTGGCCACTCCGCCGTCCGGCTGGATATCGAATACCCACACATTGCGCTGCACACTTTCGTTCACGTACAACCGTTTGCCTTCCTGGCTCACCTCCACACCATTGGTCGTACCCATATCCGTCGCCAACCGCGTGGTGGTGCCGTCCGGATCAATTCGCCACAATTGACCGGTCTTCGCGCCCCAGTTCGGATCGCTGGCGTATAACGTGCCGTTGGGCGCGATGGCGAGGTCGTTGGGTTGATTCATCATCGGCTCATGCGCCAATACCTCAACGGCTCGCGTGGCCGGATCAATCCGCAGCACATTGTGCCCCACGTAATCGGCCACATACATGCGCCCGGCGCGATCGAACCGGATGCCGTTGCCTACGCTGTCGTTGGGCAGCATGACAAAGACCTCCGACTGGCCGGTGGGCGTGGTGCGGCCGATGGTTTGTTGCTTGGCGAAATTAACCGCGAAAATATTCCCCGCACGATCACTGGCCGGCCCCTCAATCCCAGCAGTAAATGAATTGGTCGCCGTCAGGGGCATAGCCAGATAAAGCTCTTCGGTGAAAGCCGACGACTGACATCCTCCGGCGTACACGGCGAACACCGCCGCTGCTAACGCGATTAGTTTTCTCATAATTATTCCTTGGATAATTCCGCTGCCAACCAACGCACAGCGTTTTCAATGACGAGCAAAGGGAACTTTTCCTTAAATACCGGGTACGTCTCGTGACCTGGGCGAAAGTAAAACACTTTTCCCTTCCCGACATTCCACACGCTGCCGCTGCGGAACCACTCGCCGTCGGCAAAGGTTTCCTTGAACACCACCTGATCCGGCTTCGGCACATGAAACGGTTCATCGTACATCTCCGTTTTGGCGATCGTCCATGTCTTCGGTAGGCCTTTGGCAATCGGATGCTCAGGCAACAGCGTGTGCATCGTGCTGGGTTTGCCATCCCCGCGATAGGCTGGGAAGCAGCAATTAGGCAAATCCACACGCACGGTGGTCACCACCCCACGCCGCTGCAGCGCCAAATACGCCGGCGTCACCAGACTATTGCGCGCCGGCGGAATGCGGCCGGTGGGCGGCACGTATTCCACCTTGAGATTGGGTGACTTGGCGTTGCGCGGAAACAGACGGGCGACATCCTCTCTAGTACGCGCATTCATCGCCTCCATAAACGGCGTGGCCCAGTGCGCTGAGTGCAGCGCCAGAAACGCCAACTTGCCGGCCTGAATCCGATCGATGATCGGCTTGCAATCCGCGGGCGTGACCTGCCCCTGCCGCACGTGGCCCCACCAGATGAGCACATCGCAGTTGCCAAGCACATCGGCGCCGATGCCTTTGTTCGGATCATCCTGCCGCACCGAGCGCACCTTCAGTCCTGGCTGGGTCTTGAGATGATTGGCAATTGCGTTACCAAGGAAATTCTCGTACGCCGCCTTTTGTCGGGGCTGTTGCTCGTCCCAAACCACCACACGAATGTCGGCGGCGGCCACCGCAAGCGTGGACAGGAGAAAAAGAAAAACGAATTTCATGCGACCCCAGTGTCGCGGGCGCGCGGTATTTGGCAACGCCAAATCAGCCGTTGGCGATCAGCAACGGTTTATTCCCGCGCTCAATCAGATCCTTACATAGGCTGCCAGTGAAGAACTCCACCACGCCGCTCTTGCCATGCGCACCCAGCACCACGAGATCAAATGGTTTGCAATAATCCGCAGACATCACATTCCGGATATCGCCGGATTCGGTGCGGGCTTCCACGTTGGCAAATCCGTGGGCCCTTAGGAAGCCGACAGATTTGCCGAGCATCTCTGGGGATTGATCCGCCGCGTCGGTGCAGTGCATGAGACTGACCGAAACCTGTGTGCGGCCATACAACCGCGCAAACTGCCGCAGCGCGCGCATGGAATGCGGGCTGCCATTGTGCGCGATCAGCGCGCTGAAATGATCGTCGGGCTTCCAGTTCAGCGGCACGGCAAACACCGGAGCAAGTGTGGTTTTCATAATCTGCTCCAGCGAATCGCCCGGCTCATCATCGGCCGTGCCGTACTCGCCATCCTTGCCCGCGCCGCTTTCGTAGGTAAAGAAGGTCCGCAAGCCCACGACCACGCAATCAAAGTAATTGGACTCCTCCAGAATGGCTTCAGCCGGCTCGCCCTGCATTTCGAATTCCGTATGCCGCACACCGGCCGCTTCGCAGCGTTCAGAGAATTTCGCCAGCAACGTTTCCATCAACTGATGGTAATTCTCCTCCTTGGCCGCGATACTCGTCTTGGCGAACTTCATAGCCCCCAACGGCACAGCACCCACAGACCTTTCAATGCCCTCCACATCCAGCACCACCAGACCTTCCAGCGACGCGTCGTGATGCCGGGCCAGCCAGCAGGCGTAGTCAATGGCCGCATCGGTGTAGGTGGATTTATCGAGACAAACGAGAATACGATTGATCATGGCAAGCAACGGGCCGCGCCCGACGTTGCCTATAAAAACCACATTAATTGCCCGAAGACAACGCCATTCTCATTGCAGAAATTGCGGATCGCCCTGATCGTGGAACCACTGTTTTAAACTGCGGCGCATCCGATCAAGGCGGGCTTTGCGAACCGGTGACTCAGCCAGATCGTTCAACTCGGCCGGGTCATCCGCCAAGTTAAACAACTGCGTGCGGTTCAGTTTCGGATAATAGATCAGCTTCCATTCCTCCATCCAGATCATGCGCTGCACATTTCGGAAATACCCGACGGCAAATGGATGCACGTTATGCTGCTGCCCCTTCAAGATATTCGCCAGACTTCGGCCCTGCACCGTTTTTGGAATCGCAATGCCCGCCATCTCGCAAACGGTGGGATACAAATCACGCAAGTATCCAAAAGCCGGCACGCGCCGGCCCGGCACTACGCCCGGCCCGGCAATGATAAATGGGACCCGAATGCTGTGATCGTACATGTTTTGTTTCCCCATCAACCCGTGACTGCCCAGCGCCAAGCCGTGGTCGCTGGTAAAGATCACCACCGTGTTGGCCAGGCGGCCATCAGCGCGCAGTTGATCCAGCATGCGGCCAACCTGGCGGTCAATGTGATCCACCACTGCGTAATACACCGCCAGCTCCTCCAAAACCTCCTCACGCGCTCGCGGCCAAGGCAGCAGTTTTTCATCGCGGCCGGTAAGATTGCCGTGATCAAATGGGTGCCGTGGCAGAAAATTTTCCGGCAACTTCATTTTGGCCGCCGTGTACTTTTGTTCGTAACCGGGCGGATAGATCAATGGATCATGCGGTCCCGTGAAGTTGACGTGCAGAAAAAAAGGTCGCTCCGTTTTGCGTTTCAAGAACGCCACGGCCCCATCGCCAATATGGTGATCGGTCAATGGCGTGAGACCGATACCCTTGGTGAGATCCGCCTTGCCCTGCGCATCCTTAAATGTCCAATTACGATAGCCCGTAATGGGTCGGCCTTTGCGCCCGCGAACCACCTGCTCTTTTTTCCACGTACCACCACTCGCGCTGAACAACGCCTGCGTTTCCTGATAACCCCGCGTGGTCGGTTGGCCGTCGTTCATCCATTTGCCGCAGTACCATGCGTGATAGCCGCCGGCCGTCATCGCCGCGGGCCAGAGAGTGAGCTTGGGATCCATGCGCTCCCCACTCAGGCCCAGCACGCCGTTGCGAAACCCCGTGCAGCCGGTGAGAATCTCCGCCCGACTTGGTACACACAGCGGATTGGAACAAACGAAGTTCGACCACGATTGCCCGTGCTTCACGAGCCAATCCAGATTCGGCGTCTCAATCCGAGGATTACCCAAGGCCCCGATGGTATCAGGCCTTTGGTCATCGGTGACAATCACCAGAAAATTCGGCTGGGCCACGGCCAAAAAATCCGCTGCAAACCAAAACGCCCCCAGCAGAAATAGTTTCCGGCAAAGCATGGGCATCAACTTTTCTTTGGCTCAGTCCATTGGCGCACGGTGCCCAACGGAATCTGCGCCCAAGCGCGCTCATGAAAATAATAGATCATCATCTTTGCCACCACTTCCACCGCGCCGATTTTGAGGGCATCGCTGATATCGCCGATTACGATGTAGGCAATCACCATGGTCGTCAACGTCGCCAGCACCCGCCAGCTCACCGCTTTGAGCACGCTGCGCAGGGGCGATTCGCGAATGACCTCGGTCTGATTGGAATCCGTTGTGTTGGGTGTTTGCGGGGGCTCGGCGTCCATGCCGGAAAGCTACGCCAAAACGAAGTCCGTGAAAATCTCCGTGTTGGATCGACTTTGCAAAACGCGCGCCAAGGGCGTGTCGCCGGTGGGCTCCAAGGAAGCCTGCAAAGCCTCCTTCTTGCCCTCGCCCGATGCCAGCACCCACACTTCCCGGGCGGCAGCCAAGGCAGGATAGCCCAGTGTGATCCGTCGCGGTGGCGGCTTGGGGCCGGTGACCGCCCGGTACACGGCCGGCGTTTCCAGTGCCTTGGTGTCTCCGGGAAAGAGCGACGCCACGTGCCCATCCTCGCCCATACCGAGAAACACCAAGTCCAACTCCGGCTGACCTTGCACGTTCAGCTCCGCCACCCGGCAAATTTCCGCCTCCGCTTGCTGTACCGCGAACGCCTCATCGCGCTCGGTGATCATGCGATGCACCTGACTTTCAGGAATCTTCAGCGCCAGAAACAACGGTACCGCCGCCAAATGATAATTGCTCTCCGGATCGGTTGGCGGCACAACACGTTCGTCGCCCCAGAAAAAATGTACGCCCTCCAAAGAATCGCCCGCGGCCAACCCGGCAAAGGCCTTGTACAAGGCTTTTGGAATACGTCCGCCGGATAACGCCACGGTGAAGGGCCTAGCCGGATCCCGTTCTAGCAACGCCGTGCGCCATCGTTCGGCCGCAGCCGCGGCCAGTGTTTCGGCGTCCTCAAAATGATGTAGGGTATAGCTCATAATGCGGGTTGCGGGTCATGCCACGTATAGCCATCCTGCGCCAAAAGATCCTCAGCAGCCACCGGCCCCCATGTGCCAGCCGCATAAAACTCGTGGTTGGTCAAAGGCTGCCCGCCCCAGGCCGCGCGAATATCATCCACAATCTGCCAGGCCGTTTCCACTTCATCGCGCCGAATAAAGAGCGTGGCATCGCCAGCCATCGCTTCGAGCAACAACCGTTCGTATGCCTCCGGGGTGTAAGCGCCGAATTCCGAGTCGTACCCGAAATGCATCCGTACGGGCCGCGAGCTGATGCTGTTGCCGGGCACCTTGCCGTTAAACCGCAGCGAGATGCCTTCATCCGGTTGCAGCCGAAGCGTCAGTGCGTTGGGCATCAAATCCAAATCTCCCTGCGCAGCAAACAGCACATTGGGCGTGGGCCGAAACTGAACGCGCACCTCGCTCGCGCGCAGCGGAAGATTCTTGCCCGTGCGCAAATAAAACGGCACACCGCTCCAACGCCAGTTATCAATGAAGAGCTTCAGTGCCACATAGGTTTCCACGTTGCTCTCCGGGTTCACCTTCTCCTCCTGCCGATAGCCGCTGCAGTTTTTACCATTCACCGTGCCGGCAAAGTATTGGCCGCGCACCACCTGTTGGGCTACGTTTTCAGGTGTCATGGCGCGAATGGATTTGAGCGCTTTTACCTTCTCATTACGCACATCCTCCGCGGCCAAGGAAGGTGGCGGCTCCATGGCCACCAGCGACAGGATTTGCAGCAAATGATTCTGCATCATGTCCCGCATCGTGCCCGATTCCTCAAAGTATCCTCCACGGCTACCAACGCCGACGGTTTCGCTGACCGTGATTTGCACATGCTCAATTGCCTCGCGGCTCCAGAGCTGCTCGAAGATGGCGTTGGAAAACCGGAACATCATGATGTTCTGCACCGTCTCCTTGCCGAGATAATGATCAATGCGAAAGATCTGCCGCTCACGCGCGTGCCGCAGCAAATGATTATTCAGCAAGCGGGCACTCTGCAAATCGTGCCCGAACGGTTTCTCCACCACTATCCGCTGCCAGAAAGAATCACCTTCTTCACAACGCCGCAAGAGCGTGGCTGCGTGCAGTTGATCCACGACCTCCCCAAAAAGGCTCGGCGAGATCGCGAGATAAAATACCAGATTATTGGCCAGCCGTTCATCACCGTATTCCTTCAAACGAGCGGCCAAATCCACATACGCTTCGGCGTCCGTCAGGTCGCCTTGATGATAAGCCAGGTTTGCAGCGAACTGCTCCCACTGCGCGTCATCCACCGTCTTGGTGCGAGAATAACGCTCGAGTCCCTCGCGCATTTCGGCGCGCCAACTCTCATCGGTCTTTTCCCGACGGGCAAATCCCACTACCCGAAACGACTCCGGCATCTGTCCCTCCTCGTACAGATGAAACAATGCTGGAATCAACTTGCGCACCGTCAGGTCACCACTCGCGCCAAAAATCACAATCGTACAGGGCTCATCCGCCTTACGATCCATTTCCAACCCCGCCAACGGCGGATTCAATGGGGAAGCATCCTCTGCCATGGGCAGCGAAAGTAGGAGGAAGCCCTTGTTAATTCAACCCACAAAACTGCGCGTTAACCACACATTTTGCGTAAAAATTCACTCCATGAACGCCACGAAAAATATTTTCCACCCAAAAACCCATGTTTTTTCAAAATAATCAAAGGTATGAAACTTGCTTATTTGAATCGGATTAGGCAGAACAACCCCCATCCATGATCATGAAAAGAATTCACTCAAAGCAACAGGCATTCACCCTGATTGAACTATTGGTTGTCATTGCAATTATCGGCATCCTCGCGGCTATGCTGCTCCCAACCTTGGCTAAGGCAAAAATGAAGGCCAACAAGATGAAGAGCAAAAATAATCTGAGCCAAATACAAAAAGCACTCTCCATGTGGAGCGGCGACAATGAAGGTTATAATCCTGGGTATCGCAATCGGGCAGGCGATCCTGGGCATGTCCCGAATGCCAACTGGAACGGAAATTTCTGGTATCATAAGGTATTTCAGTACTCCGGTGATGCTCACAAGATTCTCAAAAGCCCTGCCGCAGCACCACGTTCCGGAAACAACGTTCAATGGGGTAGTAACCGCTTATGCTGGAAAGGCTGGAATAATGTGGCAACTGTGAACAGTGGCAAACGCGTCGACGGAAGCTATGGATTTAACGGCTGGAACCATTTTGACATGTATAATGAAAATCATGCCAACTGGTATAAGACGTATCAAACCCCAGAGGAAGGCCAACCAGACATGGCTCCAATTTTGGCGGACAGCATCTGGGTGGATGGCTGGCCCATGGAAAATAACGCCCCTCCAACCACATACAAAGGAGGCAATAACTCAAGCATGGCCCGCTTTTGTGGTGACCGACATCAAGGCCGAGTTTTAGTCGTCTTTAACGACTCTCATGTGGAAGAAGTTGAGTTACCAAACCTTTGGACCCTACACTGGCACAAGGAATGGAAAACTCCGGCAACCCTGCCTTCCCCCCCCACCGAGTCCGGTCGTTAATTTTCATGAAAAAAAATATTGGAATCCAGAATATAGGGCTGACTGTCAGTATCGCCCTGTTAAGCCTCATGGCAGCCTGTTCCAAGGAAGATTCGGAATCCACCCCAATGGATGCTGAACCCGTTCCGGAACATAGCCAACCGGACATACCGGAATAAAATCAATGCTGATAAATCGGCAGATAGTGGTATTTCACTGAGAGGCTAAGCATCGCCAAAGCCGTGCAATAGATGCGGCCGGCACCGCGTTCCATGCCGTCGTGACCATCCCAGGAACCGTCGGCCCGCTGGAGCTTCAATAACACATCCTCGGTCACCTGCTTGGCCTTACCGGCCACGGCCGGCTCACGTTTTTGCATACCTTGAGCGTAGTAGTACATGCCGTAGTAAAACCACTGGAGACGCGTGCTGACTTCCTTGCGCGAGAGCCAAGCGGCGCTGCCTTTGACCTCCGGGGATTCATATTCACCACATACCTGCAAACTCAACAGGCCCGCGGCTGCCGTAGCAAATTCCGGCGGTTGCCCCGGCAAATAACCGCAACCGCTCCGCATGTTCACCGGCATGCCGCGCCCATCGCGTGGGGAAAAGTAACTACGCTTGAGATAACGTACCGCCTCCTCGATCGCTTCCTTGCCCACTTCCAACCCCGCGTTCTTCGCGGAGCGCAGGGCCATCAATTGCCAAACGGAGATCGATAAATCCGAGTCATGCGCATCGGGCGTATATCTCCAACCGCCTCGGTACTTGGGATTGCTCTTGCGAACCCGTTGCGAGCGCATGATCAGGGTGACTGCTTTTTGCGCCACAGACCGGATTCGCGCCTCCTGTCGTTTGCTCACAGCCATGCCCATCATCTCCGTCAGGCACAAGGTGGTAATGCCGTGGCCGTACATGCGCGAACCATCCGATCCAAAATACTCTAACTCTCCGCGCCTCGGATCGTTACGCAAAATAAAATCCAACGCCCGCCCCATGGAGGCTCCAATCTTTCCAGGATCCGATGGCTGGTGGCCAATGGAAGCCAACGATAGCAATCCCAGAGCCGTCATGGCATATCCATTGCGGGCCGACTCGCGGGCTTTTGGATCGTTGAAGGCCCCATTGACCTCTTGCATTTTCTGGATAAAGCCCGCCCCCCGATCCATGGCGATATCCACGCGGTCCTTCTTCGGAGGTGCACCCGCTCCGGCCCAGCCACAGACCGGCACAGCGCCCAAGCCCAGCAGCCATTGGCGGCGGTTCAGGATTACAGCACTCATTTCTCCTGCGCAGGCGGCGTGGCGTTGCGCCGGCCGCGTTCTCCGATGATCCGGAAGTAATTGTTTATTTGCTGGCGAAACTCCGGCGACATGGCCTCGCGTTGACTTTCCAATAATTGCTCTGCCACCTTGGGCGGTAGCTTGGCCCAGTCCTCGGCACTCATGCGCTTGAGATCCGGCAACTCCCCAAGCTTCGAAGGATCCCCCGCCTGCACCAGCTCCTGCGGCGGCATATTGCCACTGCCTCCAGGAGCGGGTTGGCCGTTATCCACCGGCTTCTGGCCGGGCTGCAAACCAGCGGCGCGGGATTGTGCCATGGCTTGGGCCTGCGCCTCCGCCGCCTGCATCAATGCCTCCATCGCTTGTTGCGCCGCACTCCCCTGCCCGTCGGGTTGATCGCCCCCGGGCTGGCCGCCACTGCCCTGTCCACCGGGTTGGCCTCCTTGTCCAGGTTGACCTGGTTGATTGCCGGGCTGTTGGCTGGGCTGCCCTGCTTGATTACCGGGTTGGCCCGGTTGTTTTCCAGCCTGCTGATCGGGTTGGCCTGACTCACCTGACTCACCTGACTGGCCAGAGGGGTTCCCAGGGCGATCGGGTCGGTCAAAACGTTGCGGTTGATTCATGGATGCGTCCAAACGATCCAAGGCGCGAGCCAACCATTGAGATTCGGTTTCCGAAGGCTGCCCAGATTTGCCTGCGCCGTCTCCCTTGCCTTCTTGGCCAGGCTTGCCTCCTTCTTGGCCGGGCTTGCCTCCTTCTTGGCCGGGCTTGCCTCCTTCTTGGCCGGGCTTGCCTCCTTCTTGGCCGGGCTTGC
>CAJWMQ010000098.1 GCA_913042895.1 uncultured Verrucomicrobiales bacterium
CTGTGCCCGTGTAATTGGCCTTGGCCATTGTATGAATCCAAAATTTTTCTCCGCCGAAAAAGACGCCTCCTGTACCATTTCTCTGAGCGTAAGCTGAATTGTTATCAGCCCGTAGAACCGCAATGTCGCCAAGCGAGATAATTTCTGAACCCAAGCGGCCTTGAGGACCTTCGAGTTTAAACCAAGCACTCAGGGTAAGGTTTCGAGGTTTACCCATTAGCCCATCAATCTTGATGTGGTCACCCAGCTTGAAATGATAGGCGCTATTCGCTCTGCCATGGCGATCCGCTGTTAACTTGGCGCCGAACACCTGCCCGTGATGATCGTTGCCCGCTTCATTTCGTGCATTGCCATTGAAAGGGTAGTGAGCAATTAAGCTCGTAGCGTTGAAATCGGTTTCAGGTCCAATATGATCACTTGAATGATCATGTGCTTCCTCCGAGTCCATGGATTCAGATGCTGCTTCTGCCGGCATGTCCTCACTACCGGTTGGCAGGGCCATGGCAAGAATGTTGCCCAATAGGCTGGGTTTGTTTGAGTTGTTATCCAACACTCGGGTTAAGACGGCTTCTCGGGTTAAGACGACTTTCCCATCTTTAACGACCTGCGACTTTTGGTAACGTCGGTTTTGATTGATGATCCGATGGGTCGAAGTCTCTTTTGCTCCGTCAGGGTAAGTGGCTTCTCCGTGATAGGTTTTGGTTTTAGCATCGTACCTCTCGCGGGAAGTGCTTTCAGGAAAATCTCTGCCTTTACTTTTCCAGATAAAAACACCGGCTTGAGGGTCGTATTTTTTCTTTCCAACAAAGGGCACGCGTTCCCCGTTAATTAGAGGGGCAAACTTGCAAATGGTAGATGCTCCTTGTTTGTCCCATTCTATGGTTAATTCCAAATTCTCATCTTGAGGGGGTTCTCCAGTAGCCATCGAAAAGCCGCGGGCGTTCCATGTGCCAATGTCATCAGCAAAAAGTGTCTCTACTTCTGCTGGTGAGAGTGCCCCTGCGGCTCTGGTAAGGGATGCCTTATTAGCGTCTGAATCCGATTGCTTTTCATTGAAGAATGCAAGCCAGATGCCGACGGATCCAAGTCCAACTAAAACCAATAAGACTGATACAAAAGCCAGCACCATTCGCCCTTGACCGGTACTAGCAGGTGCGACTGAACTTTGGGTGGAGGTTGCGAGTGAAGAGCTTGGTTCGTTCGTTTGGACTAAATCAATCTGAGGCGTTGGCGGTGGGAGAGAAGGTATTGTGGGAACTTCGGTTATCCTAACGATATCACTTAAGTACACCCAATTATCTAGCCCTTCGTGATAAGCGAGATCATCGGGTAGGAGAACGTTCTGATTTAGAAGTTCTCGAACCTGTTCAATGGGATAGGGGCCAAATTGTTGGCCATCTCTGGAAATAAATATCCCCATAACCTCTATTTATCAAAAATTCGGGGTTTAGGGAAGATTATCAAGGAAAAATTTAGTGAGTTTTCTCTATAATTTTTTCCAAGGCTGCCGTCATTTCCGGTACACTGAATTCCCGAGGGCCGCGTCCACCTTGATAAGCGATCTTTCCATCTTTGCCGATGATATATAGTCGATCAGGGAATGCACTAAAGGCACTGGCTACCGTGTCGTTAATGTCATCTACCAAAAGCGGGATTTTGAGATTTAGTCCAGCTGAACAAGTCAGGGCAACTTGCTGACGTTCTCCGTAGGTTTTGGGCTGAGCAATCTGCAAGGGTGACGGGCGTGATGAACCTAAGGGATGCGCTTCGCGGATGTAGACCCAGTAAAAGTCCGCTTTTTTGCCGTAGGTTTCGTAAGCTTTTTGGAGGCGCACGGCCTCACGCGAAAAAGGGCCTCACGTGTAGGACCCGAAAATGATTACTGAGAGTCGGGTGATTTTATTAAATTCAAGCTCACCCTTTTGGGTCATGAATTGGGCGCTCACACTTGGGGCTTCTTCACCCACTGCCGGGCCGCTATTGCCACGGTTTGCGGGTCGGGGATTGGTCGGGTTCGAGTTTCTCCAAGCCTGCCATTCTAGGGCGCTGATTTTTTTATCTTGGTTGGTATCAGCTGCACTCAGAATTTTTTTGTAGTAGGCTTGCCATTCTGCGGGTGAAAGGGATTGATCTCCATTACTGTCGATATCCGAAAACATTGTCTCGGACTGATTTGGTTCAGTACTTGAGCCGGGTCTACGAAATGGGCCTCCTCTATTACCTCGGCCACCAAGCCCGTTCCGACCTCGATCCTCACGCATGGCATTACGTTCAGCCTCAGAAAGGAAATTATCCTTATCTTTATCGAACTGGTCGAAGTACTCTTTCGGTCCCGGGAATTCCTCTCGAGATATTTTCCCATCTCCATTGGCATCCATCCGCCGGCTGCCCCCCCCGCTGCCACCTGGAGATTGTTGAGCCGGTATATCGCTCAATCCACAACTCAGGCACAGGATGAATGCCAACATTTTTTTCATGTCTCCATTTTACCCTCTTTTGGTCGTCTAGCCAGTAAAAATTACAGATTTCCCCGAGGTTTACGGATTGCGTTCGGATCGTTATTATTTTGCTTATTCATGAGCAACGATCTCTTTTCTTTAAACGGTAAGGTGGCACTGGTGACGGGGAGCTCCACCGGATTGGGCAAGGTGATGGCCAGAGCGTTGGGGCGCGCGGGGGCGAAGGTGGCCCAGAATTATTTCCATAACGAGGAGCGCGCAGCGCAGGCATTTGCGGAGTTTCAGGAAACCGGCGCGGAAGGGGCGATGTTCCGTGCGGATGTGACGGATGAGGCGGACGTGAACCGACTGGTGGCCGAGGCGACCGAGCAGCTGGGGCCGATCGACATCGTGGTGCTCAACGCCACACCGGATCAGCCGCAGAAACCGATCGAGGAATACGACTGGGCGTTTTACCAGAGCATGCTGGATTTTTTCATCAAGAGCCCGTTCCTCGTCACGCGCGCGGTGTTGCCGCACATGAAGCAGCAGAAGTGGGGGCGCATTATCAATATCGGTTCGGAGGTGTTTCATTTGGGCGTCAAACCCTTCACTGCCTATGTCGCCGCCAAAGGTGGTCAGAATGGGTTTAATCGGAGTCTCGCGCACGAGCTGGCGGAGTGGAACATCACGGTGAACATGGTCGCGCCCGGCTGGATCCCGGTTGAGCGCCACGAGAACGATCCGCAGGAACTGAAGGATGGCTACCTCGCAAGCATCCCGATGGGCCGCTGGGGCGTGCCGCAGGATCTCGACGGCACGATCACTTACCTCGCGAGTGAGGCGTCTGGTTTTGTGACGGGCCAAAACATCCACGTCAACGGCGGCACTACGGTGCATTAGATTTTTAACTCTGCGCCTCCGTGTCTGTGCGGGGGATAAAAAATGACTTCCCCTCTCACCATCGTCGGCCTAGGCGAAGCAGTGTTTGATGTGTTTCCGAATCAAGCCGTGCTCGGGGGCACGTCGCTGAACGTCGCGGTACAGGCGCATCAATTGCTCGATCCGCTGGGCGGGCGTGGGGTGTTGCTCAGCCGGATTGGCGCGGACGATTTGGGGCGACGGTTGCAGGCGGAATTTCAAGCGCGCGCTTTGCCGCTGGAGTATGTGCAGGTGGATGATACAAAGCCGACCGGGCAGGTGCTGGTGAGTTTTGTGGACGGCGCGCCGCGGTACGAGATCGTGATGGATACGGCGTGGGATCATCTCGCTTACACGGATCACGAGCTGGGGCTGGCGCGTGCCTGCAACGCGGTGAGCTTCGGCAGCATGAGCCAGCGGCACCCTACGGCCCATGCAGCGACGCAGGCATTTTTGGCGGAGGCCCAATCGGCGCTGAAGATTTTTGATGTGAACCTGCGCATGGATTTGTTTACAGCAGAGATTTTGGCGGAAGGATGTCAGGCGGCGAATCTGGTGAAGTTGAACGACGAGGAAATCGAGACCGTCGCCGATCTGCTCGAGTTGCCGGCCGGCCAGCCGCAGGTGCGAGTGGCGGCCATGCGCGAACGCTTTGATTTGGAGGCCGTCATTTTCACCCGGGGCGAAGCGGGCACTACGGCGTGCACGGCTGCGGGCTGGATGGAGGGCGCACCGGCCCGCTATCCAGCTGCGCCAAACGCCGACAGCGTGGGCGCCGGCGATGCCTGCACGGCGGCGCTGCTTCTGGGGCGCCTGCTGGGGCGCGATTGGCCGGCCACGCTGGATTTGGCCAATCGCCACGCGGCCTACGTGGCCAGCCAGCCCAGCGCTACGCCCGTCCTACCGCCGGAAGTGTGGGCCGGGTACGGGTTGGGCCTTGTTTAGGGCTCGATTGAATATGGTCGGCAATTCGGCCTGAGTATTGGGTCAGATGGGTCAACAAATTGGGTTGCTCATCGCGCGGATGGGCCTAGTATTTCTTCACGGAGTTTTCGAATGACGAGACAGTGCACCGTTACAATTTTATTGAGCCTCACCACGCTGGCGTGGGCGGCCGAGCCGCTGCCGGACAAGGTGGATTTCAACCGCGACATCAAGCCGATTCTCTCGGACAATTGCTATGCCTGTCACGGGCCGGATGCCGGCACGGTGAAGGCTGGTCTGAGGTTGGATTCGTTTGAAGCAGCTACAAAGGAACTAAAAAGCGGGGCGACGGCTATTGTGCCGAAGGACACGGATGAGAGCGAGTTGGTCTATCGCGTGCACACGACCGATGCCGATGAGCTCATGCCCCCGGCCGAGTCAAACAAGAGCCTCACCGCCCGCGAAAAGGCCTTGCTCAAACAATGGGTGGCGCAGGGCGGCGAGTTCGCCAAGCACTGGGCTTATGTGGCACCGAAGAAGACGGCCGCGCCCAAGGCGGAGCAAAAAGGTTTCACGCACAATGACATTGACCGATTCATTCTCGCCCGGCTGAAATCCAATGGCTTCGTGCCGGCAAAGGAAGCGGACCGTCGCACGTTAATTCGGCGGTTGTCCTTTGACCTTACCGGGTTGCCGCCAACCTGGGGGCAGGTGGAGGCGTTTGTAAACGACAAGTCGCCCGACGCCTACGCCAAGCTGGTTGATCGGCTGCTAGCCAGTCCGCAATACGGCGAGCGCATGGCGGTGTACTGGCTGGATATGGTGCGCTATGCCGACACCATTGGTTATCACTCAGATAACCATGAGACCAAGCCGCTTTATCGCGACTATGTCATCGATGCCTTCAATGATAATAAGCCGTACGATCAGTTTACTCGCGAACAATTAGCCGGCGATCTCATCAACGATCGCACCGGGACGCAACTTATCGCTTCGGGCTACAACCGGCTGAACATGAACACCCGCGAAGGCGGTTCTCAGCCTAAGGAATACACTGCCAAGTATCTTGCTGACCGAGTTCGCAACACTTCCACAGTGTGGATGGCCTCCACGCTCGGTTGCAGCGAATGTCATGATCACAAGTTCGACCCCTTCACGGCTAAGGATTTCTATAGCTTCGGCGCGTTCTTTGCTGATCTGGAGGAAACGCCAGTGGGCGGCCAGAAATTCACCAAGGTACCGCGCATGGAAGACAAGGCAAAGGTCGCCGTGTTGGAAGAGGAGCTGGCAGAGCTTCGCAAACAAATTGCGGAGGCTAATTTATCCCCCGGGCAAAAGACTTGGGAGGCGGGGTTGCAGAAAACTCTGACAGAAAGCTCTGATTGGCAGGCGATTAAGCCAACCAGCGCCAAATCCTCCGGCGGTGCCACCCTTAAGGTACAGGCAGATCACAGTGTGTTGTCCACTGGCAAAAACCCGGCCAAGGATGATTATACTATTACTTTGGCCACTAACTTAAAAAACATTACCGGCATCCGTTTGGAAGCTTTGACGCATGAGAGTTTTCCCAGGAAATCACTCGCACGCGGAAATGGTAATTTTGTCCTGACTCATTTCTCCGTGGCAAAAGGCAAATCGCCAGTGAAGATTGCTAGTGCGACATCAGATTACTCGCAGGCCAACTATCCAGTCGCCAATGCCCTCAAGCCTGACGCCAAAACCGGCTGGGCCGGCAACGGTCACGTGGAGGCAGCCAATCGCACGGCGGTGTTTGTTTTTGAGAAACCTTTAGCCGGCGGCGATGATACTGCCCTGACCATTACCCTGAAACATCAGTCGCAATATCCCAATCATAACATCGGCCATTTCCGACTCTCCCTTACCACCGCGGCTGAGCCCACGATTCGCGGAGGGCATAATCTACCTCCAGTAGTCGCTGCCGCATTGAAACAGCCGGCCGTTCAACGCGATGCAGCACAGCAAAAAGCGATTGCTGATCACTACCGCACCATCGCTCCGGAACTAGCCGAAATGCGCAAAGCTGTCGCCGCTAAGGCTGCTGCTCGTGATGCGGCTATAAATGCTTATCCCACCACGCTAGTTTCCACTAGTATGAGCAAGCCGCGGATGGTGCGCGTGTTGCCGCGCGGCAACTGGCTGGATGATTCCGGCGATCAGGTTCAGCCAGCCGTGCCGGGATTCCTGCAGTTTGGCCAAGCGCCAGAAGGCCGCGCGAGTCGCATGGATCTGGCCGACTGGATTGTGGCGAAGGATAACCCGCTGACTGCGCGCGTGTTCGTCAACCGCTTGTGGGCGATGTTCCACGGGCGCGGGCTGGCCACGCCGCTGGATGATTTTGGTGCGCAAGGCACCCCGCCCACGCACCCCGCATTGCTCGATTGGCTGGCCATTGAGTTCATGGAAAACAGTTGGGACGTAAAACACATGGTGAAACTCATGGTCAGCAGCGGCACCTACCGCCAAAGCTCCGTGTCGCCCAAGGCTGTGACGGACAAGGATCCCTACAATCTCTGGCTCGCCCGGCAGGGCCGTTGGCGGCTCGAGGCCGAGATGGTGCGTGACAACGCGCTCGCTGTTAGTGGGCTGCTCGTGAAGACCATCGGCGGCGCCAGTGCCAAGCCGTATCAACCCGCCGGATACTGGGCGCACCTGAATTTTCCCAAACGCAGTTGGAAAGCAGACGCCGGTGAGGGTCTGTACCGCCGCGGCCTGTACACCTACTGGTGCCGCACCTTCCTGCATCCCAGCCTCGCCGCCTTTAACGCGCCGAGCCGCGAGGAATGCACGGTCGAGCGCGTGCGCTCCAACACCCCGCAACAGGCGCTGGTGCTGCTCAATGACCCCACCTATGTCGAGGCCGCCCGCATCTTTGCTGAGCGTATTCTCAAGGACGGCGGCAAAACGCCTGAGTCGCGCATCGCCTTCGCCTACCAACTGGCGCTGCACCGTGCGCCCAGCGCCGCCGAGGCCAAGATCCTCGTTGGCCTGGCCGACAAACATCTTAAGCATTATCAAACCGATGCGGGCGCCGCGGACGCGCTGTTAAAGAACGGCGCCAAGATGGCCGATGAGGCATTGGATAAATCCAAACTAGCCGCCTGGACCTCCATTGCGCGCGTGGTCTTAAACCTTCACGAAAACATCACCCGCAACTAGCCGTGAGCCAATTCGATCTTTTTCCCTCCGATGTCAGCCGCCGCGCCTTTCTGGGCAAGGCCGGCTTAGGCAGCCTAGGCCTTGCCTCGCTGTTGAATCCCTCGCTGCTGTCCGCGGATCGGCCGCAGATTGACAAGTGGCCGGGCATCCTTGCCAAGCCGCATCACAAACCGAGGGTGAAGCGGGTGATCCACTTGTGCATGGCCGGCGGCGCGAGTCATTTGGAGACGCTCGATTACAAGCCGAAGCTGCGCGAGATGGACGGCAAACCGATGCCCAAAAGCATTACCGAGGGCCAGCCGATTGCGCAGTTGCAGGGCAAGCGTAACAACCTTACTTGCCTCGGTCCGCAACATGATTTCCAGAAGTTTGGCCAATCCGGCCAACACATTTGCAATCTCTTCCCGCACATCGGAAGTGTCGCCGATGATATTGCGGTTATCCGTTCGTTGACCACCGATGCCATCAATCACGATCCCGCCCACACCCTCATGAACACCGGCACCACCATCAGTGGTCGGCCGAGCATGGGCTCGTGGATGCTTTACGGGCTCGGCGCGGAAACCGAAAACCTGCCCGGCTATTGCGTGCTCATCTCACGCGGCGGCGGACAGGACCAGCCCGTGGCCGCCCGGCAATGGCACGCGGGCTTTTTGCCCAGCCGCTTTCAGGGCGTGCAGTTACGGGGGAAGGGCGATCCAGTTCTCTATGTGAAGCGCCCCGATGGCGTGGATGCCGATCGCCAGCGCGATGTTGTTGATGCTGTGCAACAGCTCAATCAACTGCAGAACGCCGCCGTGCAGGATCCGGAAATTACCACGCGCATTTCGCAGTACGAGATGGCTTTCCGCATGCAGATGAGCGTGCCGGAGCTGGTCGATATTTCCAAGGAACCCAAGGGCGTTCTCGACCTGTACGGTGCGCAACCCGGCGATGGCTCGTTTGCCAGCAACTGCCTGCTCGCCCGGCGCTTGGCCGAGCGCGGCGTGCGGTTCATCCAACTCTATCACCGCGGTTGGGATCATCACGGCAACATCAAGGGTGCCATGCAAAATACCGCGAAGATCGTCGATCAAGGCGTCGCGGCGCTGATCAAGGATCTTAAGGGTTCCGGTCTGTGGGAAGACACTCTCATCCTGTGGGGCGCCGAATTTGGCCGCACGCCGATGGCGCAAGGTAGCGGGCGCGATCACCACATCAAAGGCTTCAGTTGCTGGTTCGCCGGCGGCGGTATCAAGGGCGGCATGAGCTACGGCAACACCGACGATTTCGGCTATAACGCCGTGGAAAACGTCGTGCACGTCAACGATCTCCACGCCACCATTCTGCACCTCATGGGTGTCGACCACGAAAAGCTTACCTATCGCTTTCAGGGTCGCGACTTCCGGCTGACCGATGTGCACGGGAAAGTGCTCAAGCCGATCTTGGCCTGATTTTTAACCGAAGAGGCATAGAGAAGATGATTGGAGAAAACTTTCTGCTCTCTGTGTCTCTGTGGTGAATCATTCATCATGACAACCGACTTAAATCGCCGCGCTTTCCTTGGCCGGACGGGCTTGAGTTTGGGCAGCGTGGCGCTCGCCGCTCTGGGTGCGGGCCGCAAGACGGAGCGTTGGCCAGGTGTGGTGCGGCCGTTGCATCATGCGGCGAAAGTGAAGCGGGTCATTTATTTGTACATGTCCGGCGGTCCATCGCATTTGGAGACGTTTGATGCTAACAAACCGGAGCTGGTGAAGCTAGATGGCCAGCCGATGCCGACATCGTACACTCAGGGGCAATCGATCGCGCAGCTGCAGAACCAGAAGCTCGCCTGTCTGCGGCCGCAGTTTCCGTTTAAAAAATTCGGCCAAAGCGGCACGGAGATGACTACGCTCTTTCCGCATCTTGCCAAGCACATTGATGATCTCGCGGTGATTCGTTCGATGCACACCGATGCGATTAACCATGATCCGGCTAACACCCTCATGAACACCGGCACCACCATTAGCGGTCGGCCGAGTATGGGCTCGTGGATCCAGTACGGACTTGGCAGCGAGGCGGAGGATCTGCCGGGGTTCGTGGTGCTCAGTTCGCATGCGGGGCGAAGTCCGCAGCCGATCTCCGTACGCATGTGGCACGCGGGTTTTTTGCCGAGCCAGTTTCAGGGAATTCAACTGCGGTCCACTGGCGATCCGGTGATGTACGTGCGGCGGCCCGGCGGCGTGGATGCCACGCGTCAAAGGGATGTGGTGGATGCCGTGCAGGCACTCAACGATCTGCAGGCACCGCTCACGCGGGATCCGGAGATTGCCACGCGCATTGCGCAGTACGAGATGGCGTTTAAAATGCAGTCGAGCGTGCCGGACCTGATGGATCTCACGAACGAACCGGTCGAGGCACTCGACCTCTACGGCTGCAAATCTGGCGACGGTTCCTTTGCCAGCAACTGCCTGTTGGCGCGCCGCTTGGCCGAGCGCGGTGTGCGTTTCATTCAGCTCTATCACCGCGGTTGGGATCATCACAATGGTCTCGTGGATTACATGCAAAACCACTGTGGCCCGTCCGTGGACCGTGCCATTGCCGGACTGCTCACCGATCTCAAGCGCAAAGGCATGTTTGAAGACACTTTGATCGTGTGGGGCGGCGAATTCGGTCGCACGCCCATGGCCCAGCGCAACAAGGGCGCCGTGGGTCGTGACCATCACATGAAGGGTTTTAATCTTTGGCTTGCAGGCGGTGGTATCAAGGGCGGAGTGACCCATGGCACAACCGATCCGCTTGGTTACAACGCCGAGGAAAACCGCACCCACGTAAACGACCTCCACGCCACGCTCCTGCACTTGCTCGGCATCGACCACGAAAAGCTGACTTACCGCTTCCAAGGTCGGGACTTCCGCCTCACTGATGTGCACGGGAAACTGATTACGCCGGTGTTGGCTTAAATTTTATTTCCGAAATCTAATCCCTGCCCAATGCGTGCATGGCAATGCCGGCGGCGACGCTGGCGTTTAATGAATTTACCCGGCCAAATTGCGGGATACCGATGATGTGGTCGGCCATGTTGAGGATGAATTGGCCGACGGATTTGTCTTCGCCGCCGATCACAAGCAGCAGCTTTTCCGGTGCGGCGGCTTGCACGGTGTTGAGTGTGGTATTGCCGTTCATGTCCAGCGCGGCGATTTGGTAACCAGCCTCCTGCGCCTTGCGGGCGTATTGATTGGCCGACGCGTCACGGGCGATTTGCATGAACTCCGTAGCACCGGCGGAGACTTTCACCACCGAGGGGTATACTTCGGGTACACCCCGCGTTGGCAGGCATACGCCTCGGAAGCCGAACACCTCCGCACTACGCAAAACGGCACCGACATTGTGGGGATCTTCGATATTATCGAGGAGGAGAAGTCTTCGGTTTTCAAATAAATCCTCCTTAGGTGAATATGGGTAGAGTGAAGTTTTTAAAACCACACCCTGATGTTCGGTGGACTTCGAGAGCTGAATGAGTCGACCTTTTTCCACCCACTCCATAGGGACGTCGTGCTGCTCTAGCAACTTCACCAGCTTTTGCATGCGCGGCTTGTCGCGTGCGGATTGGTTTAGGCATGCTCCGTACACCGTGCGTCGCTTGGCGCGTAAGATTTCGAAGGCAGGATTGGTGCCATATACGTATTCGCGGGAGGCCTTGGCCATGGCGAGGGAGACTAGGGTAGTGACCGGATGAGGGCACGAAAAAACCCGCTGAAAATATCCAGCGGGTTGGTGTGATCAATATCAGAAGAAATTATTTCTTCTTGGCAACAATCTTCTCGGCGTTGAATTTGCCGTCAACAACCTTACCGGTTACCGTCGCAGCAACACTTGAGC
>CAJWMQ010000099.1 GCA_913042895.1 uncultured Verrucomicrobiales bacterium
TCCCGAGCCAAAACTGTTAGTTTTCGGCCCGACCCTAGAATTAATTCGCCCAGATTTAGGCCTATGTCGCTGCTGCCTCCTATAATTAAAAAGGATTGCTCACTTGGGTTTGTTGTTTTTTCTTCAAAATTAGACACCGCTAAAAATAGCACATCAAATAGGATTTGAAAAATCCATCGATTGCGGGACGCTCAAAGGATCAGTGTTGAATACAATTGTGCAACCTGTGACGAGATATGTGAGATTTTTCGGGAGACTTGGATCTCACCGTGATTGATGATTTACCTGAGATGATCAGCTTGGCGAATCAGAATTAATAATTCCAAACTAAAATATGGAAGAATTTAAAATCTAGTTTGCTATTTTTTTAATTATTCCTTCAACCATCATATACAGAAACGAAATTAAAAAAAAGCCGCAGAACAATGAGACACATACCAAAAGAACCTTTTGTATCAAACCGCGTTTGTACTCTATTTCTTCGATGTTATCTGGGTTTACATATAATTGGACTCTGTCCCCCTCATGCTTACCCTTTAAGTTTCCACTCAATACATCGTGACTACATGAAAATGATTTTCGCTTAATTGAACCAAACAACCTGTACTCAATGCTCCATCTGTAACTCTTGTGATTGCCTTCAGAACTTTTGTTAACAGTTACATCTATATTATTGATTTTGCCCTCTATTGGGACCCAACGCATTTCGCGCCTAAACATCCTAAACGTTCCTTCGCAAAAAAACCATGCAACGATCAACATCAATGGAAAGAGAAAAAGAAAGACCCCGATTCCGGAAAATATTTCTTTTAGCGAGCCTTCATCTAGGAATTGAGCCTGTATCACCAGCAAAACAAGTCCTAAAATTAGCGAACCAATCAAAAATTTCATTTCTGAGGAAATCCTACCCCCCCATCCTGTTTCAGAGAAGTTCAGAGAATCTCCATTTCAATCTCAGTGCTACTTGGCGGTCAAGCGTTTGGCGATGCGGCGGGAGAATTCGTATTTCGACTTCTGGGCCGCAGCGATGTCGGCTCGGTGAACTTTGCCGGCGTCGCCGAGTTCCTCAATTGCTCGCAAGGCGAACATACCGACCAGCAGGTTGGGATCGTTGATATGATCGATCAGCCGTTTTAGCTGGCTTAGATCGCCGAGCTTGCACAAGGCCTGAGCTGCCACGACGCGGATGGCGGGCACGGGATCGGCGGTCAGTTTTAACAGCGTGGCTTTGCTATCAGCCGTCTTATTGACGCCCAGCCAGACGGCCGCCCAGTAACGCGTCGATGGATCCGGAGACTTTGTATATTCCAACAGCTTGGCGCCATCGTTCACTTCTCCGGCAGTGATTACATCGATCAAGCGGCGTGTCTGCCCGCTGTGGTCGTTGTCGAGGAAAGCCAGGTACTTGTTTCCGGCCTCCCGCCCAACGTCCTCGAGGATCGGCTCGGGGATTAGGCCGACATCACGCGTCTCGATCATGCGTTGGTAGAGGACCTTCCGCATGGTAGCCAAATTTTTCTGATGCGTTGGCGTTATAGCCAGGTTAACCAGTTCGTGCGGATCGTTTTGCAGATCGTAGAGTTCTTCCGGCGGCCGACGGAGGGCAAACGGGAGGGCCTGCTGATCGTTCAGCTTCCCTTCCTTATGCAAACCACGAATGACCTGCACGATCTTCTTGCCATCTTTGTACTGGTTGGGCTGGGTATGGGGAACGTGCGACATGAAGTTGCGAACGTACTTATAACGGGAGTCGCGCACGCAACGCAGGATGTCGACCGTTTCGTCACAGCGGTCCCGGCCCGCAAAAATAAATTCTCGGAACTTGTAGTCCGGGGCCAGAAAATCGCGACCCTGAACGTTATCGGGGATCCTGATTCCGGCAAGCTTGAGCGAACAGGCGGCGACGTCGATGTGCTCGATGAGATCGTCCCGCACCGTTCCGGCGCGTTGCTTCCCCGGCAACCGTATGATCATGGGAATGCGAATGCCCTCTTCATAAAGGAACTGCTTGCCGCGTAGGTGGCTGACACCGTGGTCGGTCCAGAGGAAGATCGCGGTTGAATCCAGACGCCCAGCAATCTTAAGGTCAGCCAGTATCCTACCAACCTCTTTGTCGGTCTCGACCCAGGAATCCAAATACTTCGCCCAGTCCTGACGAAGCTCCGGGTGATCTGGGTAGTATGGCGGCAGAATCACCTTACCGGGATCCGCATGGCTTTGCGCTTTTCGGTTCTTGCCACCTTTCAACTGAAATTGTGCGAATATGGGTTGATTCGCAGGCGCTTTTTTCCAGTCGCTTCCGTGATAGAGCTTGCTCGTCGGGATGAAATTGTAGTCCGTCTTGCTCTTGTTTGTGACGTAGTACCCGGCATCGCGGAAGAGCTCAGGGATTAACTTTACCGACTTGGGCACCTTGTAGCTGTCGTAATAGGCCACGTTGCCTCCGCCTTTTCCCGACGAGACCTGACTACGGTGGTTGTGGACACCGAGGGTGGTCTGGTACATGCCACTGACCATGGCCGAGCGACTGGATGAGCAAACCGGGGCCGTAACGAAGGCGCTGCTGCAGCGAATACCTTCCCGCGCCATCCGGTCGAGATGCGGTGTCTTGATGAGGGTTTCACCATAGCAACCGATATGAGGAGAAGCATCCTCGATAACGATCCACACAACGTTGACGGGTGCAAGTCCCACCCCCCAAACATTTGGAGCAAAGAGGGCCGAAAAGCTGAAGAGTAGAAGGCGTTTCTTCCCGAACCCCAACACCACCAAACCTATCAAAATTGGAATCAGAGTTCTCACTGCTGAGAGAATTCTATCCCACCATCCTGATTCAGAAAAGTTTAGAGAATTAATCGTAAAGACAACTGGGTAATCTGTATCGATATATGTGAGATCTCCTGGGAGGCTTGGAGTCTATCGTGATTGATGATTTACCTGAGATGATCGCATTGATAAGAGGCTCAAGGATGAGCGCGAAGCCGGTTCGGTTGCAATGCTTTGGTAGGCTTGGCCGCATTATATTGAATTGCTCCGATATCCCAGTTTCCAGTCTTAGGCAATGGGCGACCGTAGAAGTCTGTTTTGTATAGTTCACTCAGGTTGATCGCTTTTCCGCGTAATGGGCTATCTGCCTTGAGGCGATAATCCTGTTTCTCAAGATCGGCCAGGCCCGGATCACCGCTACCTGCCTGTTTGCTGTCACCCTTATATTTAGTGCCGGGGGATTTGTACTTTGAATACCAGTTGGCTGTTTTTAAGGCGCCACTAGATCGATTGCCGGTATATGGAGAGGAAGAATAGATAAACAGATTGTTCCTGAAATGGGCTCCCGAAGGTTTGCCAACAGGGTTACCGCCCCGAACGTCAATTCGGGCGCCGGCATTTTGGGCCCTACCGAATCCATTATATCGGGCTATCGTATTGTTATCGAAATAGATGCCAGTGCATGGTGCCAACATGAACAGCCATGATTGCCCATCGTAGCACACATTGAAGGACACTCTCCAGTCATAGATTTCCTGTCGATATCGCGGCCAATCATAGTCCCAGCTAGATTCAATGAATCCAGCATTTCCTTCCGAATAGTTATGGTGAATGTAGATGTTTTTCTTATGGTATCTACCGCAATCAATTTCGATAGCGCCGCCGTCTGAGCCCCATGGGCTGTCTTTGGTCCCAAAGTTCTTAATGGTGTTGTATGATACTTCTTGGTTTCCGATATTTAAGTGTATCCCCATCGGACCCCAGCTGCTTTTTGACGTTCGCCACAGTGCATAACTCGGGCCATCGAGATAATTCCGCGTGATCAAGGTATGCTCACCAGCTGACATGATGCCCTGGCCCGTCTTGATGAATTCATTATTCCGGATAATGCAATGATCCGCACCGCGTTCAATACGGAGCGCGGCCAGTCTCGTCATGATGAGCATTCCCGATACGCGCTCCCCCGGGGTATCATGAAAGTGCAGGTTTTCTACAATGATGTAGTCTCCACCAAGGGTAATCGCGTTGCCACTGGCATCGCGGGTTGTGGGATTGGTAAACTTGGGCAGTTCGCCCTTCCCATAGGAAGTCAGCCGTATTGGCTTGGCCGCTGTGCCAGATTCACTGATCCGAATATTGCCGGAGAAGGCGGAACCCCTCTTAAAGTGGACTACATCTCCAGCCGCCAGTGATGCTGCCTCCGCTTTCTGATGCGACTTCCATGGCGTGCGTATTGAGAGGCCGTCATTGCTATCTGATCCATCGACCGAATCAATGTAATAATCAGCTCCGCTAGAAGGTGTGATCAAGGCACAAAGAAATAAGGGGATGAGGGATATGAATGGATTCATATTATTTCTTTTCCAGTTGTTCGTAAGTACCGTCTGACATCACTCTTTGTGAGGGTGTATCGGAACTTCACAGAAAGTTAGAGCAGCAAAGTCGTTTGTGCCCCAAATGATGGCTTGCTCCTGCCTCCATTTGCCGCCTCTGACGTAGGATAGGTTTTTTGCTGCAGAAGGCCCGGCCAGTTTCAGGGTGATGAATCTTCCGGCGCCGCCAATAGCGGTGACCTCTGTGGAATCATCATCAAAATAAAACCGACCGATTATTTCCTCACCCCATTTCACGTCCTGATCGAACACCAGTTTGATTTCATCTTTGCCGGCGTCGGCGTACGAAATGCTTTCTATATTTGGCGCGGTGACGGGCGCCTTGGATTTCATCCCGTAGTTGTATTGGTTCACCAGCGGAAACAACTGCCGAGCCATTGCCGCGTAGCCTTCCGGTGGATGATGGCAGCCGCCACCCGGTCGGATGCCGAGGGTGGACATGATGCTCATGTTGGAGAACTGCTCTGGCAACTGGCGTTGTTGCTCCCGCAACCGGTCATTCTCCACGGATCGTGCGCCACAGGCCCCCGGCCAGATCTGGTGGATATAGTAGTGCTTGATATTCGGATAGTCCTTTTTCCAAGCCGCCGTCATGCGAATGAAATAGTCCTGATAATTGACCCAGCCAAACGTGCCGGTCGCCCCGGACTCGCCCTGATCGTTTTCCCCCTGATGCCAAAGCACGGCACGGACTCCGTGCGTGAGTTTCGCCTGTTGCAAGCGCCATAACAGTCTGCCGTAGATGGTGTTCACGTCCGTGGGGTCCGTTTCATTGCGTTGGTGCTGGTCAACCCGGGTTCCGCCTTGTGCGCCATTGATGATGCAGATGGGAACCTTGTGCGTTTCAATGAGTAGCTTGCCCAGTTCAACACCCCAATAACCAATCTGGAAATGATGATGATTCGGGCCGCCGTTGAAGGAAAGGGCGTTGCCCCAGACCGCGTCCCGGGCCCGGTCTTTGTTTGTGGTCGGCGTGCCAAAGCTGCGCAGCCAAGGGCTTCGATATGGATGGACAACGCGTTGGTCTGTCCAGGCTTCGGCATTGGACTGGCCCTGAATTATAAAGACGTCGCCGCAGACTAAATCGTTGGCCTTTTCGAGAACTGTTTCTGTAGCGCCACGTTGGACGCCAAACTCCGTGCGATAGGGGATCAATCCCGCCTGCAGGTTTACGGACAAGGCGTATTTGTTGTCGGCCGCGATCTTCTGCCGTTTCGTTTCCAGCAACTTGTCGCCGGTATAGAGTCTGAGGAAGACCAAATCCGCCGATTCCGTCAGCGCGCCTCTATAGTAAAGTGTGCCCTGACCGTTTTCGCCGCGTGCGTAGAACTGGTGGTCCACCGGCTTCTCCTCGGCAGAAGGGATCCGTTCCACCCAAGCATCTTGCGCCGGTTCGGCAACGGTAATCTTGGCGGCGCGCGTCACGGTCGTGCCACCATTATCGAGGGTGAGTTTGACAGTCAGGGTTCCGCTGTTCTGGGCTCGCTTTAAGATTAGAGATTTCCCGCTGGCTTCGCTGGTCGTGGCCATGCCCGAGAGTTTCCATGAGTAGTTTAGCTCGCCGCCGCCTGTGGACTTCAATTCCCCAAGATTGTTGATCGAGGGCGAAATTTCCAGATCGTCTCGGCCATTCCAGTGTTTGGGTACATTGAGTGTGTAAGCAGGATTTGGAATGCTTTCCTGAATAGCGATGGGAATGGTTTTCGTTTTCATCCCGGATGCAAACAAAGCCCTGAATTGCAGCGCGACTGTTTTGTTCTCGGCAACCCGTCCGGCGTTAAAGGTGTAGTGGAAACGGTCTACGGCGAGGACCTGTTCCTGGTCGCCATCCTGCAAAACCCAATAGACCTTCCTGGCCCCTCCGGCGTTGGCTGACAGAGCGATCGAGGCCCCCTCCTTCATGGTCAAGCGGGACTTCGAAACCGAAAAGCCGCCGCCGTCCTGGACCAATGGCCCGACCAGCGTCTGCAACGGTTTTTGGTTTTCATGACAGAGCCTTAGCCAGTCGTCCGAGCGCGCCACGGATTCGAAACGCACCTCGTCGAGCGCGCCGTTGAATGGTCCGCGTCCGTTTCCATGATCACCCAGATCAACGGGCGTTGACTTAGGCGTCCTCAACGTGCCGAGCCGCGTCACCGCTTCACCATTGTTGTTGATCGTCCTGTCCTGAATGCCATCCACGTAAAATCGGACCATGTCCCCGGAAACGCTTAGGGCGATATGCCGCCATTTATCACGGGGCAAGGAACTGGCGCATCGGGGATCAAAACCATAGAGATGAAAGCGGGGCTGGCCTCTTCCAGTCATGGTCATGTAGGACAAGCCCATACCCGGCTTCTGGCCACGTTCCGGCTCACCCCATCCGCCGATCGACGCCTGAGCCCAGTTGAGGCCCTCGAAACTGGTGGGCTTGACCCAGGCTGATATTGTGCGGTCGGCATTGCCCGAAGGCATGCAGGTCACCCGCCGATCCGGCCCGACGCCAGGCGGCCGGATGACAAGAATTTTGTTCGCCCCAAACTCCTGAGCGTCGCCGATCATCCCGGATGTATTGGTGGTGGGCTTATCGGGCTTGTTGAATCCGTCGAGATTATTGGAAGTGGCATCCTTGAGGGTGTCGCCCAAATGCCAGACACCGGCAAACCCTTCGGTGGTTTGGAACACCCTTTCGCCATTGCTCTCGCTGGACGCCTGATCATGGCCCCAATGCATCCGGATTGCCTGCTGATCATTCCCTTTGATCGTGGGAATCCGCACCCAAATCGCGGCATGGCCTACCACGGCATTCCAGTGCTCGATCTGGTATGCCAGCGGCTTGCCATTGGCCGAGAAGCGAATGTCCTCGCCCCGGGATTCTGCTTGGCTGAAATCAAAAAAGTCCTGATGAATCCGAACCAGTAGCGGAAAGTTTTTCTCCACGGCCGAGGACGGCAGGTCCGCGCCAGCGGAGGTTGTGATAAGATACATCGAGCCCGAGTGTTTCCACTTGTCATATTGGGCCGACGCCTGAGAAATGAAACCGACGAAAAAAAGAATAAGGGGCAAACGAAACAAGTAAAAGGTTGCATTCATTTTCGTTGAGATGCACGAGACAATAAATTGGGGCAGTAATGTGTTGTTCAGTTCTTGGGAAATAAGATCCCAGACCTTTCTGTATCGATCCAATCTATACGATACTAGTCAGTAGTAAATTCATGTACCTATGGGTATAAAGTCCATGGAATTTCCGCCAGCGAGCTTAGGAATAATCTTGCGAACCAACTTCTGGTGCTCGGGATGTTTATCATAGGTCATAAGATCCTCTTTTTTTTCAAAAATAGAAATCTGACCATATTGAAAACCTCGATGCCAATGCGCCTCATTTTTTCCAACCACCAATTCTTTGAGAACAGGAATTTTTCCTTTAAGTTCGGCAAGCTCATTCATCAACTCTGCGATTTCGTCATTAGAAACCCCGGCCTTGAATTTGAAATTGAAGGCATGAACGAAATTGCCCTTGTAATTCGCATCGCCAAGTTTCGTATTGGGCTCACCAATCGGGAAAAAATCCATTCCATTTCCGATCTCTAACCTTGGAAGGATTTTTCTTACCAGTTTCTGATGCTCGGGATGTTTCTCATAGGTCATCAGATCTTCTTTCTTATTAAAGACGGCAATCTCCCCATACTGGAATCCATGTGTTCTTTTTGCGATATTTTTTCCTATAAAGAACTCCTTGAGGACAGGGATTTTACTTTTTAACGCGGCCAATTCCTTCATCAAGAAAGCGATTTCATTTTCCGGAACACCTCTTTTGAATTTAAAGTTGAAACCATGAATAAAGGGGGTTTTTTTCTTAGCAGCAGCTTGGGCAATACTCTCAAAACCAAGTGCTGCCAGACTGCTTAACTTGATAAAGTTTCTTCTGGATTTCATCGCTGAGAAAAGCTTACTAAATAAAACTGATTCAGAGAAGTTCGGAGGAACTTCACATCAATTCCACTTTTCTCCTCAATTCCCCCGAGCAACACTAAAGATTCACAGAAACGAAGAATCCTATACACCATCACCACTCAGACATAGGTAAAACATGGGGAGAATTGGGGCTCTCAGAATTTTCGGGCCTTGATTGTGTGATCGTCCCAAGCGGATGCGTCCATGAGAACAAACCGGACACGCAGGTTTTCAGTGGTGAAGTCGAGACGCACAACGTGGTGTGCGCTACCCGTCTTTCCCCCATCTTTAATGTACCAGCGATTGCCATCGGGTTTTCGCTGACCGACTCCGAGACCTCCTTCACCCACGTAGACGATTCCGGTAGGATCCTTTTTGCCATCGCGAATCGGTACCGTCCGCTTCATGCAGTGACCGTCGGACTCCAAAGAAATATCAATATTATACTTATCGAATAGCGGACAAAAAATGGGGGCATGCTTCGCAGGCCCCTTCACAGCGGGATACATGGGGCGGTGATATTGCACGAGCAACCAACGAACCGCAGGCCGCAGACGTTTCAATTCGGCCTCCAACCATTCCGCTTGCGGGCCACCTCCCGGCGAGTTGGTATCCAGGGTTACCAGTGCGACGTCCTTGCCGAGCATAGTTGTGTGCCACCGTTCGGTCTCCATCTCCAGATCGAATACTTCGAAGTATATGTTACCTCCATCATGATTGCCTTTCGTGGGAATAATCGGCAATACCCGCCCATCCTCTAAGGTCATCAACTCATGCTGGCTCAGCCACGAACGCCACTGCTCCCACTTGGAGCCGGAGACGATGTAGTCTCCTCCATGGGCGAATGCGAGGACCTTGGGGTTCGACGTTGCCTGCTCGGCAATGCGCAAATTCATCCGGCAACGATCGGCGTGGCCACTACGCGAATCACCACCATGAATCAGGGTAAAGTCAGTCCCTTCAATAGGAGCTGTTCGGAAGTAGAATTCTCGGGACCTTTCACCGTCGCTTTCCATGACGAAATAATAGCGCGTATTCGGCTTCAAGTTTTTGATCCGGGCGTGATGATAATACGCCGGTGCGATTTTTGCCGGCGGCTCAGGCTGCTTGATGGAGTAAACGCCATTAGATTGACATTCCTGGCTCAGGGCGAGTTCACCGTCTTTTCCACCGGACTCGGGTCCGTAGTAAACGACGTGCTTTTTACCAGGTTCAGCGGTGGTCCAGGAGATAGTTGCTTCGCGACTGGCGTCACCTGTCCATACCACACGCCATTGAGCCGGGGTAGTCCCCTTAAGGGGAGTCATCTTTGTCACCAGAGTTTTGACGTCTAGTTTCGATAGATCGATTTCGCTAGCAGAAACTGCGAGGATAGTTGAGAGGATCAGGCTCGCGCTTAACAAGCCTATTCGATGGTTGTTCATGAGGTATTGGATTCCGGTTGGTTGGTATTTTTTGATGAAAAAAGTGAAAAGGCTGCTGGTAGTCCAATAAATAGGACCAACAGAGGCGCGGCACTATTCGGCAGGCGCATGGCAAACTCTGGCCAGGCATCGAGGCCTAGGGCAATGGGCCGACTCGCTGCGGTGATCAATCCCCAGCAGGCCATCCATAGCAACAAGGGGCGGGAGTGAACTGCGACAACACTTATGGCAAGAACTAGGTCCATGACCCCAATGATGCGAAGGAGGCCATGGCAAACCGACTCGGTTAGAGCAATATCGATGTGGCCGCACGTAACATAGAGTAAATCCTGAAATGCAGGATTTAGTTGGAATGCCTCCCAACCATGGATGATAAAAGTCAGAGCACATCCGATACGTAATATCCAGTTTGCAATATGATCGCTTTGAGCATTCCGTAGACTCAAAAATACGAGCGCCAGAAACATTCCCCATCGTGTTGCATGAGCCGGTACTGCCAGTTCAGAGAAGGCCTTGCCGCCGTTAATCGCGATGGCAAGCGCATTCACCAGAAGCCATATCGCTGGCAATAAGTAGAGCCAAGAGAGTTTAGGCCACTTTTGGCAAGCGAAGGGTAATGCCACAGCCAGTAATAAACACAGCATGCACATCACACGGTCAAGTTGTCGAATTTTCCAAATATATGCAGTTGTGGATGCTGGGTCGCTTTCAGTCCGAGTTGTTGCTGCTTCCACGGTCTCCCCATAAAGATGAGCCCCCATCGCCGCCTCGAAGTCATCGTCACCAGCTGCCTCGATCTGATGCGTTCTCACCAAAAACTTGCCCGCCGCACTACCTTCGTTAAACAACACCGGCCAGGCAGCCCCAAGAACAGTCAAAACTGCAACAATTGCGGCTAATCGCATCATCAATTGGGAGTTTTCTTTAGTGGATGGAATCATTTGGGTAGAGACTAATTTTCCATAAAACAGACGTCAGAGGTCACTAAAGGTGATCAGCTTCCTGTGGCCAAGTAAATTCCATCCCATTATATCGATCAGAGAAGTTCAGAGGAGTAAACGTGGAAGCTGTTCGGTGATATATGATCTATACATCGGTTGGTAAAAAGAAAGTGGCGCGATCAGTTTTCAGGTTGAAAAATAATTTCCGGATTACTCTACTTTTTTCATTGGGTAGTCCAAATCGAAACGACTAGACGGAAAATTGCGGAATTTGTTTAGTGCAGGATTGTAAGTGTAGACCTTTATCTTGTTCTCGTTTGGTTCAAAGACCATGTAGCGGAGCCAAGATTCTCCGCCATTGTTTAAGTGTTGATAATCACTCAGAACCTGATGAACCTGATTGCCGTTATCTCCGGCGTCTGTCCGAACGGCCTCTCCCGAGTGGTGACCGCAGAGAACCATGAAGATGTTCTTGTGCTTCTTGACGAACTTTTGCCACGTCTGCTCACCGGTGTTGCCTTTGGCCTTCACTCCACCCGAGGTATTTCTTGATTT
>CAJWMQ010000100.1 GCA_913042895.1 uncultured Verrucomicrobiales bacterium
AGATGCCGTTTTCCTGTTCCCACTTGTAACGCGTGCTACCGGTAATGCCACCGCCGGTATGCAGATGCAGTGGCTGCTCGAAACCGGCCGCCTTGCAGATGGCCGGAAGAGTGCGGTAGCCGGGCATCATAAAGCTGTGCCCCGTGCCCACGACGCGCAATACGCCCTTGGTCTTGGGAAAACTGCGAATGCTCGCAAGCTCCTTCAACTCCGCCGCGCTTTTGTACATCAGCGCATGCTTGGGAAACGCCGGTGCCTTGGCCCAGCCGGGGTCGACTTTAAAATTATGCGGCGCGCCGCCTTGCCGCCGCTGTTGCGACTGTCTTTGTTTTTGGAAAGCGCGCGCCTCCTCGAGGCTCAACTTGCCGTCCTTGTTCGCGTCCGCCGCAGGAAAGCGTTTCAGCCAGTTAGCCAGCTGTTTTTCAGTGGGCTGTTGTGCTTCCAGCGCACCAGCGATAAGCAGGCCAAGAACAATGCAGTGGATCGGTTTCATATGGGATGTGATTTATTTCCGGCCAAATTCAGGATGCGCCACGATGGCGTGAATGGCGGCACGGAGCGAATTGTTTTGTTTGGCCGCCGATTGGAAGACTGCATCAACATACGGGCGGTCAGCGCGGGTGACTTCGCGACCATGGGCGTAGCTGATCAGTTTGCCGATGATGCCCTTTAAAATGCGCTCCTTGTCGGCCATTAAAGCCGCCTTGAGCGTGGGTAAATCACGCACCTCGCGGCCATCGGATAGTTTCATAGCGGCATCGATCGGGACCTTGGTGAATTTAAGTTTCTTGGTAAACACGGTGGCTCCTTGTTCGGCCGGGACTTCTTCTACATGGCGATATTCGTTACGCTTACGACCAACGGGATCGTAGTATTCAAGAGCGAACCCTAAGGGATCGATCTTCGAATGGCAACGAGAGCAACTTTCAAGTTGTTGATGTTTGAGAATAGCTTCGCGGATCGTGGTAGTTCCTCGAATGTCCGGCTCGTTAATTAAGATGTCGGCGGGTGGCTCAATTTTTTCGTTATAGAGATTTTTCAAAATCCATGAACCACGATGGATGGGAGAAGTGGCAAAGTCGGTGGAAGTAAGCTTGAGGAATCCGGCCTGCGCAATGAGCCCACCGCGTTCGCTATCCTTGGGCAGTTTGACCGGCACAAAGGCATCGCCTTTCACAGCGGGAAGGCCGTAGAAGCGCGCGAGGCGGTCATTGGCCATGACGTAATCCGAGTCGATAAAATGTTCCATACTCAGGTTCTTCTCCAGTAGATGACGAAAGAGCTCACGGCCTTCGCGACCCATGGAATCAACTGTCATGCGGCGTACGTTTTTGTACACACGCACGTCCGGACCAAAGTCATCTACCTTGTCGCGCTGTAACCACTGACGGGTAAAGTCGTCGATGAAGCGGTCGACCTTGGTGTCCTTCAACATCCGCTCCACCTGAGCCGATGGATCCTTGCCCAGTGCGCCGGATTTGGCCGCGTTCAGAAGCGCAGTGTCCGGGGTGGAATTCCAGAGGAAATACGAAAGTCGGTGAGCTCGTTCCACCTCGGTTAGCTCGGGCGACTCGGCCTTGTAGATAAAGTGCGGCGAGGTCAGCAGCGCGATCAGCACGCTGCGAGCGCGGGCGGAAGGTGATACCCCACGGGCATGCTGCTCTTCCGCAATTTTCACGAAAGCCGAACGGTCCTCCGCAGATAACGGACGCTGCGTAAGCAACAATGCAATGTGATCAACCAGCTCGCCCGACTTCATGTTCGGGTTAGGAAGGATGACCTTCATTGCGGCGGTCGGCCACTGTTCTGTCATTGGACCGGTCACCTTTATATGGGAGAACCGCATGGCAGGACCGTTATGTGGTTTATTTCTGAGACTTCTACCCGGCACCCGGGCGCTGTCAAAAGTGAAGGCCAACATGTCGCCGGATTTTAGGCTGAGTTCGGTCGTAAAACCTTTCGAGCCATGCGGTATGGGGATTCGGCGGATCAGCTGAAAGTTGGTCGGATGTCGCCCGTCCCCCAGATTGATTCCGATGACCTCGCCTTCCTTGGATTTTTCAGAATGCGCCTTCACTGCAAGCCGGTACACCCCAAAGGCGGGAATCACAAACTGGTCATGGCTCTCCGGATCAATGGAGAAATGCAGATTACTACGGTAGGGGCGAAAGCCCGTGATCACATAGTCGTCCCCATCGCGGTAATCTCCGCCGCCGCCAGTCGCAAAGTTTTTGCTGCCGTGAAAATGTCGCGCATCGAATTCCCATGTCCTCGTCTCGGGTTTGGCATCTGGTAACACTCGCTCGGCGATGAAGCGTGCGGTCTTGAGGTAAGCCATGACTTGGGGCGGCGACATCAGGTGAGCCTCACCAAATTTGTCGAATCCGTGCTCCACGTGATCGGGTGGTAATAGACCGGTGAGATCAAAATCCACGCCGAAGAGATCATGCATCGTGTTAGTGTACTCAGCACGGGTCAGTCGTTTGAGAGGATTGGCCGGACGCTGGGTGAGGATTTGTTCCTGAACAATTTGCAAGGCTTCGGCCCGTGCTGTGGCCGTGGGCTGAGGCGCACTCTCCGGCGGCATTTCACCAGCCTCAAGCACGGCGGCAATGATCTCCAGTAACTTCTCGTCGGCGAACAAAGCCCCAACCGGCTTGTCGAGTCGCACCTCGCCCTTTTGTTTTTCAGGGCCGTGGCATTTGACACAATTTTGCGCGAAGAACTTTTCCAATTGGGGTTCAGCGAAAAGCCCCCAAGGAAGGACTAGAAAGAGTAATGCTGTTGTCCAACGCCAACGCATCACGACAACAGATCGAAAGCGCTCGTGCTTTCTCCGAAGCGATCTTGTTCAGCGCCGAATTGCTGGAGTAGACCGAGATAGAGATTGCTCATCGGCACGTCCTTCTTCTGCCAATGGCCAGCTGTCTTCACGCGGCTGTCTAACACCAAAGCTGGCAGGTCATCAAAATTGTGAGAGTTGGCGCTGCCCATAGAAGCAGTGATGAGCGTGGTCGTCTGATCGAACAGTGAGCTGTTACCCACCGTGCGTTCCTTCATGGTGTTGAGCGAGGCATTGATCCGCTTGAGAATTGCGTGCTCCAGCATGAGCAACTTTTTGACCTTCTCCGGCTTCTGACCGTGGTGGGAAAGGTCGTGGTAGTTCCCACTTAGATCCGGCTCCTTGAAGCCTTCCCAGAACGGAATCTGCACCGTGACCGCACGTGTCGAATCGGTTTGAAGTGCCAGCACGGCAAGATCCATCAAGGTACCGACGTAGTCGTCCACCGACTTGCGGTCGAAGTTCTCGATCTCGTAATCCGCTTGCGGCTTGGGGCGATCGGCCCAGTAGGCGCGACGTTTGACAGTCTTTTCCACTTCGCGCACGGAGGTAAGATACTCGTCCATTTTCGCCCGGTCGGTGGCGTTGAGCCGCTTCTCCATGGACTTAGCCTGACGGGACACCGCATCAAGAATACTACGGTCCTCGGCGAGCACCTGCTGTTGCGTCTTCTCGTTTTCATTGACCTGAAAGAGCAGGTTAAAAATCTTGTGGGGCGAATCGATCTGTTTAACCGGCAAGCCGTGCTTGTCCCAAGAGATCTGGGAAAAGTTCAGATTCTCTCCCGCTTGGAAGACCAACGACTTGAAACGCGTGTCTCCACCAATCAGATCGGCGACGGCCTGGTCAATGGATAGCCGGTTCTTGCGGTGCAGCTTGTTGAAGTACCCGGAGAGAACACCCACGCAAGGCGTGTGGCCGAAACCGTTCTGCACAGCAGGGTTGTCCAACCCGCTAAATATTTTCAGGTGGTCAAAGTGATCGGACAACTGATCTAGTAAAGCAGGTGTCTTCACAAACCCACCATCGTTCTGCGGAATCAGTTCCGGCTGATAGAAGCTGAGGTGGTTGACAATCGTCAGCAACCTCCGCGGTGACTTCGCCTCCTCCGCCTGACCCAAGCTTTCCAGCCGCGGCAGCAACAACGCCACGCCCGCTCCTTTAAGAAACGTACGCCGTTGCATGGTCTGGCGGGTCAAATACTCCATCATCTGATTATACCCCCTTCACTTCACCTCATTCAATATGATTCGAAAACCGATATGGTTGTACTTGGTGCCGCCAGCTAGGCCGCTACGGAAGGTAGATTCGGCTGAGAGCATTTCACCTCGCAGCAGCTATTGTCACCTCATTCTTAAGGCCGCGCCTTGACAAAGGCTTCCAGCTTCAAGCGTAGCCTCGCAACGGGGGTGGTCGATTGCGGATGGTCGATCAGGTTTTTGCTTTCGGGCCGAGGCAGGGTGTAATTGTAAAACTCCTCGGCCAACACTTTGCCGCTGGCGAAATCGATCCATTGCGTCAGTCGATAACGGTCATCACGAATACTGTAACCCATGGATTTGGGTGGAGCGGATTTGAAATTATAGGCCACCGGCCGCGGGAATTGGGATAAGGCAAAATTCTTCACGGGCTCGGGCTGATTGAGCTGGCGCGCAAGGCTTTGGCCGGCAAGCCCATCGGGTTTGGGCAGTCCGCACAGCTCGGTGAGAGTGGGGTAAATATCCAGCAACTCCACCGCCTGCCGGATCACGCGGCCGCGAGTCTTTTGCTGAGGTGCCACGAAGAGTAACGGCACTCGCGTACCAAGGTCATAGTTGGTGAGTTTGCCCCAGAGATTTTGTTCGCCGATGTGAAAGCCGTGATCGCTGTATAGGCTGATGACTGTATTGCGATCCAAGCCGAGCCGTTTCAGTTCACCCACCACGCGGCCCACTTGCGCATCCGTAAATGAAGTAGCCGCGTAATAGCCGTGCCGCAGTTCGGCGATCTTGGCGGCGGTTATGGCGCCTTGCTTGGGGATGTCCGTATAGCCACGTGCTTCGGGCCATTGATGCGCGGCAATGGCCGGAGCGCCTTGGGGCATCCGCGGATTGATCGGCTGCGCCAGCTTCGCGCGATCGTATAGTGCCCAATACTTAGCCGGGGCAGAAAATGGCATGTGCGGTTTGCGAAAACCAACTGCGAGGAAGAATGGCTGGCGGGTACGCTTGAGCAATCGCAGCTTCTGAATCGCAGCCTCGGCCACCTTGCCGTCGAGATGATCGCTATCCGCGCTCGGCGACGATTCCGCGCCCGCCGCCTTGCCGCCGGTGCGGTTTTTGGGCAGCAAATATTGATCGATCTTTTCGCAGTGATCAAATTCCGGCTGGCCCGACCACGAGGGCGGATCGGTCGAGGGTTTGCCGGAGCCGTGATATATTTTGCCGATCGAGTGCGTATGATACCCGTGCTGCTTGAACCACTGCGGCAGCGTGATGACCTTGGGCTTTTCTTCGCGAAAATGTTTCTTCAATCCCCACACCCGAATCGTATCCGGCCGCATTCCCGTCATCACCGAGGCGCGGGAGGGGTTACAAATGGCGATTTGGCAATGCGCATTGGCAAACACCGTGCCGCGTGTGCCCAAAGCATCGATGTTCGGCGTCACCGCCAGCTTGTCACCGAACACCCCCACGCTCGCCCGGAGGTCGTCCACTACAATGAACAACACGTTTGGCCGCTCGGCTGCTCGGAGTGTCGTTGCCAACAAGCAAATGAAAAGCAGCCGTAGCATCATCGGGGTTGCATGAAGGCCTTGTAATCAAGCGGCTTACGCTCGCCCGTGCCCGCTTCTTGGATGAGCTGAAACAATCGGCGGGCAATGGCCGGGTCAATCAGCGGATCGTTTGTCTCCTTTTGCCAACGCCGCAACTCAGCGATCAACCGGTCACGCGTTGGGGCATGGGTGGGATCGGCGGCGAGATTGTTGAATTCGTGCGGATCAGCCTGCAGATCGTACAGCTCGAAGGCCGGCGGCTTCTTCATCAAGGCATACGCCGCCCGCACCGCCACCGTGGCCTCGGCCATCAGCTCGGCTTCCGGCGCAGCAAAAAACTTTTTGCCCATCGTGAAGTCGTATCCGGGATTTACCACGCCGGCCACCGGATTATGGATGAGCTTGTAACGCTCATCGCGCACCGTGCGTTGCGGCCAAGGATTATGGTTGGAGTGCAGGTGATACTCGGTGAAAAGGTAACGCCGCCATTTAGGTGTTTGCCCGTGCACGAGTGGCTTGAGCGATCGCCCTTCCAAAGTGTTCGGAATGCGCGCGCCAGCAATCTCACAAAAGGTGGGAAACAAATCCAGCGTGTTCACCAGTTCGGCGCGGCGTTGGCCGGCCTGCGCGCCGGGCCAGCGAATGATCATCGGAATGCGCACGCCGCCTTCGTATGACGTACGCTTACCACGCATCACATCCGCCCCGTGATCACCGATGTACACCACCACTGTATCCTGCGCCTTGCCGGTAGACTTAAGCACTTTCATTAACCGGCCGATATAAGTATCCAGCCGCATCATGCAGTTGTAATAATCAGCGGTTTGCTGGCGCAGCTCGGGATGATTGATGCCCATGAACGGCAGTGCCTCCACGTCATCACCGGTCAACGGCTTAGCCGGCAGGCCATCGACCTGCTTCAGGAAAGGCCGGTGCGCATCGGGAAAATTCACCTGCAAATAAAACGGCCGCTTACTGCCGTTCATAAAACGCCGCGCCTGCTCAAAGTAATTTGCCATGCCTTTACGGCTGAAGTTCGAGGTACCGATCGCCTTGAAATCAAAAGGGAACGCCTCCTTCGGGTTTACGTGCAGTTTGCCAATGATGCCCGTGCGGTAGCCCGCCTGCCTGAGCGTGGTCACGACGTTGGGCGTTGTTTTGGAATACATCGCGTACTTCCACGTCGCCAAACCGATTTGCCCGTTTTGGTGCGGATACAGCCCGGTCAAGAATGCCGCGCGCGATTGCGAGCAACCCGCCTGCGGCACGTAGGCATTACGAAACAACGTGCCCTCCCGCGCCAACCGATCGAGATGCGGAGTACGGATCGGCGTCCCATAGCAGCCCATCTCCGGCCCGTTATCCTCGGAGATAATGAACAAAATATTTGGGGGCGCCGCATGCGCCAAGGCGGGTAGCAGCCACATCGTACAACCGGCCAAGATACGTTTCAAACAACTCATTTTTTGGAATTCTTGGGGGTCCAAGTGTATGTCTTATGATCAAACCGATACGCGTTCTTAGAGGGCGCGTTGGGCGCAAATTGTTGGGGGATCCATGGGGCCAGTTGTTCGATCACCGACCGGTGCCCAGCGTCACCGGCGAGGTTGGTCCATTCGTTCGGGTCCTTGTGGTGATCGTACAATTCCTCCGTACCGTCCGCGTAGCGAATGTAGCGATACCGCTCCGACCGCACGGCGCATTGGCCGCGCTGGAATTCGGTGATGGCCGGGATGGTCCATTGGGCCGCCGGATTTTTCAGGAGCGGCACGATGCTCGTCCCGTCCAAATCCGCCGCCGGTTTGAGTCCGCATAATTCCAACAGCGTGGGATAGATGCTGAGCGTATCCACCGGCCGCGAGCAGCGCGTATTGCTGAGCGTCACGCCCGGGGCGGAGATAAGAAACGGAATGCGTGTGGCCTCCTCCCAAAGCGTGCTTTTGTGCCAGTGATTTTTTTCGCCCAAATGCCAGCCGTGATCGGACCAAAAGACAATGATCGTGTTCCGGTGATGTGGGCTTTGCTCCAGCGCATCCAGCACTCGGCCCAGTTGGGCATCGGCAAAACTGATACTGGCCAAGTACGCGCGGATCGCTTCATTCCATTTGCCGTGTTTCTTAATGTGAAGAAATTCATTCCGACGCCGGGCCGACAAGGCGCGGCCCTCGGCGGGAATGTCCTCGAGATCATTTGTCCGCGTCTTGGGCAGTCGAATATCCGTCAAAGGATAGAGATCGAAAAACCGTTGCGGCGCGTACCAAGGCAGGTGCGGCCGAAAGATGCCGCACGCCAGAAAGAACGGTCGGTCATGTTTTTTTGCGAGTACGTTGATGGCGTAATCGACCGATTTGGCGTCATCATAATCCTCTTCGGCCAAACCGGGAATCACGCCCCAATCGCCCTCATGCGGCGTGCCACGCAGTCCGCCAAAGGGATAGCCCTTTGGATACGGCACCGGCTTCGACCACGGATAGTTGAGCCGGTGCCCGCGAAACCACGGATCATCACGAAACACCAATCTCTGAAAGTCATCCCATTGATCGGGCGGATTAAACCCAGCCGTATGGTGAAACACCTTTCCCGCGCCAAACGCCCGATAGCCGTTTTGCCGGAAACACATGGGCAATGACATTGCCGTGGGCAGGTGCGGTCGCCACCATTGGCCATTGTTGTAAATACCGGTCGTACAAGGCCGTTGACCCAGCAGCAACGCTGTCCGGCTCGGGCAACACACCGGGGAGGCAGTGTGAGCGTTGGTAAAATTCACGGCGCGTTTGGCTAGTCGCTCAAGGTTAGGCGTGTGCACCTTGCCCGCGTAACCGCCCAATACGCTCGTCCAGTCGTTCATGTCGTCGACCGAAATCATCAGCACATTCGGGCGCTTCGCCGCCACCACGGGATGGGTAAGCAGCACCCCCACCATAATGAACAGCCAATGGATCATTCGCCCACTTTGTAATTCGGATTGCGCTGAGGCATTTGCACCTTGGCTTCGGCGCGCCAAGCCGCCAGTTGCTGCTGCAGTGCCTTGGTCTTTGCCGGCATTTTTGCCGCGAGATCATTTTGCTCGCCGAGATCTTCCTTGAGGTTAAAGAGTTCCAACCGGTTGGTTTCGAATGACTCAATCAGTTTCCAGTCGCCACTGCGGATCACACTACACGGTCGCGCACCGCCCGGATGGCCCGCACCGATGTAGTTGGGGTAATGCCAGAAAAGCGCTTCGCGCTTCACGGTGCCGGTTTGCTTAAGGAGCGGCAAAAGATTGCGGCCATCCATGTGCTGCTTGGGCCGAGCGGGTTGGCCGGTCATGGCCAGCAGAGTCGGATAATAATCCGTGCTGATTACCGGCACCGTGCAGGTCGAGGCAGGCTTGATCACCCTGGGCCATTTCACAATCAACGGCACACGAATGCCGCCTTCGTAAAAGTTGCCCTTGTTGCCGCGCAATGGCTGATGCGAAGTGATCCGTCCGTGCCCGCCGTTATCCGATGTAAAAATCACCACCGTATTTTTCGCCAACCCCAGCTTCTCCAATCGAGCCATGACCCGTCCCACAGAGCGATCCACGCTTTCCACCATCGCCGCATACGTAGCATTTTTGTGCCGCTCGCCTTTCGGTTTTTTTTCGTATTTGACCACGCGCTCTTTCGGCGCCTGCAACGGCGTGTGCACCGAATAATACGACAGGTACAAAAAAAACGGCCTCTCTTTATTTTGCTCGATAAACTGCTCCGCCTCCACCGTGAGTCGATCCGTAAGATACTCGCCCGGCTTGCCATTGGGCAGCGTGTTCCAGTGCGTGTACGGATGCTTGCGTGTCATACGCCACTTGCCGTTGTAAGGGAAAAAATAATTACCCGGATTACCCATGTTGTTGCCTCCAACATTAAGGTCGAACCCCTGATGCTTTGGGTAAAACTCACTATCCCAGCACACATGCCACTTACCCATCGTCGCCGTAGTGTACCCGCCCGCCTTCAGTGCCTCGGCGACAGTAAACTCTTCAAGTGGCAGATTTTTTTTGTAAATTGCCTCAATCAACGGCAGCGGTTGCTTGATCCGTTCCGCACCCTGAATCGGGATAGCATGCGTAATGTGCAGCCGGCCTGGATATTTGCCGGTCAGAATGCTCACGCGCGTGGGCGAGCACACGCAGCCCGCCGCGTACGCGTCGGTGAACAGCATGCCTTCCTTCGACAACCGATCCACATTCGGCGTCTCATAATAATCGCTCCCGTAACACTCCAGATCCGTCCACCCTAAGTCATCGACCAAAAAGAAAACTACGTTCGGTCGCTTAGCCGCCACGGACTCGTTCGAACAAAGACCCAGGCAAAGCGCAATGGTTAATAGTAAGTGCATGTGCTCGTTATTTGGTTGTGGGCACTTTCCACTTGGCTGTCCAAAAGATGGCATTGACCAGCAACCGCTTAAAATTAGCATCTACAAAATCGGCCGGCACACCAAGCGACGTGTAAAATGTTCGACCGCCCTTCCACGTGTTCACCCAAGTCACAGCGTGCTTCCTACCCTTGCCGATGTCGCCCTCCTGCAAGAGAGTAGATGTCGGGGCCAAGGGCCCGGCCTTGTACAATCGATTAGAGGTTGGAATTACACCCACATTCCGCAGTACGGGATGGTCCTTGGCCACGTTGAGCACCTTCACCGGTTCAATCCCAAAGTGACCTTGATAATTACCACCCATTACATTGCGGTCAAACAGCTCATTATCAACTGCCTGAAACGCATGACTCGCCGTGCGCACCCCAACCACCGCCTTACCTGCCTCCCAATGCGCGCGAATCAATTTCATCTGCCCTTCATCCAGCTTCATGCGTCGAGCAAAGACAAATAACACGTTTGCCTGTTTGATGTGCTTCAGTCCCTGCAATTTATTAACCCCGTCCTGCCCCCACGAGACCGTGCAGACCATGTTATAATTCATCTCCAACCAAGGCACAAACGCCTTCAAAGATTCCTCGCTCTTGTATTCCTTGGAGCCGGAAATGATGTGAATCCGAATCTTCTCCGCCGCCGAAGGCGACAATGCCGTCAGTATCAAGCACAAGCCGATAATTCCTCGCATCTGCATGCCGAATGAAAAACCGTTTACGATCGTGACGCAACGGTTTTCCAGTCATAATTGGTTTGCGGTTGCGCAAATAGCTGGAGCGAGGTTGAATTTTGGCACGCTATGAAAATGTCGTTTTCCCTCATTCCTTTTCTCATTTACCTTTCTCTGACATCCCACGCCCACGCCGCCCTGAGGGCAGGAGCTCTGGTAGTGGATGCCACGCCCAAACAACTGCCGGTGCACGTCAATGGAGGAATGCGCCAACGAAAGCTGAATGAAG
>CAJWMQ010000101.1 GCA_913042895.1 uncultured Verrucomicrobiales bacterium
GGCCCTGAGTCTGCCGCAATCTCACCGACACACAAGCCTGCAGCATCAACTTGTGGAGTAACCAGAGCTCGGGTAGGATTGGCCGCATGAAACCAAGCTGCGGATTGCCTCCGGTCGGGATAGTTTGGAAATATTTGCGGGTTGCCGAAAGGTAACCACAAGGTTCCCAAACGATAACCGGCTAACATTGCCACCACCCTCAACCGTCCAGCCTTTTTGGCGGTTTACCAACGCGCTCAAAGAGTTTCACGGGGAGAATTAGGGGCCTTCGATTTTGTAATTCGGTGACGCCTTCTGTAATTCAGCCTCGCCCTCGTTTTTCCTGATTTCGCTTTTTTATTAACTTTGCCCTGCCTATCCTCCGGCTATGCGCACGATCCGTTTTCTGGCTTTCATATCATTTGCCTGCAACCTTTTCGCTGAAGAGAACCTGCGACTGCCCAATATATTTGGGGACAAAATGGTGCTGCAACGTGACAAACCCGTGGCTCTGTGGGGCTGGGCCAAGGCGGGGGCGAAAGTTAGTGCAAAATTCGCCGGGCAAAACAAATTCACTAAGGCAAATGATAAAGGCAGATGGACGTTGCAACTGGATAAGTTAAAAACCAGTTTCACTGGCCGTCAACTAGTCGTCACATCCGGCGCAGAGAAAATCACACTCACGGATATCCTTGTGGGTGAAGTGTGGGTTTGCGGCGGGCAAAGCAATATGGAATGGAGCCTGCGGGCCTCGCGTGATTCAGATCTGGAGGTAGCTTCGGCTGATTCACCACATATACGTTTTATCCGCCTGCCACACATTGCCCGCCCCACTGCACAGGAGGATTTTCCGGTTACCAACAAAACCAGCGATCAAGGCAACTGGCGTCAGGCTATCCCGGAGCAGGTAGAGAATTGCACGGCGGTGGGCTACTACTTTGCCCAACGTATCAGTCGGCGACTCAAGGTGCCCGTGGGGCTTATCGATGTGTCATGGGGTGGCACTATGGCTCAGCATTGGGTGCTAAATGAAACCTTGAAACCATTTCCAGAAATGCAGCCTTACCATGAGAAGTTTGAGGCAGCAATGAAGGCATGGGTTGATGGCGGCGAGAAGGAAGGGGCCGCCAAGCGTTATGCTACTGATCTAAAGGCATGGGAGAAAGCGCGCGCAGAAGCCAAGGCCAAAGGGGAGCGTGAACCGCGCCGCCCCAATCAAAATAACTACACTACCCCGGCGCATAAACGCCAACCCGGCGGTATGATGAATGGGATGATCTTGCCTATTTCAAAAATGACCATTGCCGGGGCCCTCTTTTATCAAGGCGAAAACAATTCCTTTGGCACCAGCTGGAAACCATTTCACCGCACATTCCCTGCGGTGATTACTGATTGGCGACGGGTCTTTGGCGACGAAGATCTCCCAATTGGGTTGGTACAAATAGCAGGCTGGAGCACCCGTCGATCCATGACTTATGATATGAACCACCACACCAATGTTATTCGTGAGATTCAGCACCTCACTTGGGCTCGTTTTAAAAATACCGGGCTCATTGTCACCTACGATACCAATTCCAATGGCAGCATTCACCCCGGCCACAAGCGTCCGGTGGGCGAACGTCTGGCGCGCTGGGCTTTAGCTCAGGTGTATAGGGCTATGCCTCAAAAGTCCAATAAGCCGATCGAATGGCGGGGACCAATTTATGCGTCACATGAGATTAAGGAAGGCAAGGTCTATATTAATTTTGAGGGAGAAACTGCGCGTGGATTGCGACTTAACAAGGATATTGCAGAGGGCTTTTATATTGCCGGTCAGGATAAGGAATTTAAACACAGTCGCGCCCGCATTCAGGGCACTCAACTGGTGGTATGGCATGAAGAAATCAAGGAACCAGTAGCCGTACGTTATGCTTGGAGCAATCTACCCCACGGCACCCTGCTAAATTTCCGTGAACTGCCAGCCTACCCATTCCGTACCGACAATTGGCCACTCGCCCCACACCAATCTACCGGCTTATATGAGGTGAATAAAATCAGTAAATAAAAACCCGCGCCTATCAGACTACACCCTCAACCGTCCAGCCCTTTTGGAGAATCGCCTACTCGCTTAAGGTGTTTCACGGGAGGATTGAGATGCCTTCCCTGAACCGATGGATTCATCTTCTGAATCTGAGCAAAAAATTAACCCCGCACAAAGCAGCATAATGATTAGGCCGATGATAAGGCAGCCTTTGGGGTTTTCTAAAATATCTAGAATCAATTCAATCCAATCAAACAAACCCATAACGCCCAATTCTATGCCAACTGTATGAAGTCTGTATACTGTAAAACAGTAGTGTTTTTATAGTGGATAACCACGCTAGTGGGAGCCAGCGGGAAGATCAGGGCTTCTGGCTACAGACGGATCATGGTTTTCTTTCTATTTCTGCTTCCGCAAACATCCTTTTCATGTTTCGAAAGCAAGTTCTGGTCGCAGCTTGCGGATCATATCCCTCTTTACGCCAAACCATGGAACTGATTTCGCAACAGACTTCACCATGGTAACCCCCTTGGGAAAAAGCCTTGAGGACTTGGGCGTGAGGAAATCCGCCCGCTGTTCCGGGTAGAAGAAAGTCAATCCCCCCGTTTTTTTGCCTTACGGCATCCTTGACCACGACGTAGCCTGTGTGAGGTAGTGCGATGGCTACCGTTTTTTCCACTGCCATATCGCGGAAGGCAAAGTGGCTGTAATCGAACGTCAGGCTAAGCTTGCCTTTCGCGTTAAGTTGTTCAATGAGCCAAACTGCCTGTTCAGGACGAGACATCGCATGGCTTCTGTGAGGCTTGATGGAGAGTTGTGTCCCTGCTTTTGAAGCGAGCTCCACGAGCGGGCCAAGGCAATCACGAAAAACAGTCTTCTTTTCATCCCATCGTCCGCCTCCGAGAACGGATTGAATCAAGGGTGGCTCCTTCTTCCCGCTTAGATCCAAGTTCAATTCCAGCAACTTTTCCATTCTGTCTATATTTTCCCTCATTTTCGCGGGATCTGGCCTAGGGAAGCCCATGAGCGCTCCAAGTTTTATGCCCGATTCTTCAATCAGTTTTCGAACTTCGATTCTTACGGGCTTTGTAAGTTTTTCGGGAGATCCGTGATAGCCTGGCATGGCTGCAAGCTCAATCGAGTCAAAACCTGTTTTGGCAACCAGACGAATTGCCTCCGGTACGGAATACCCGGGCAGACCATAGGTTCCGAAGCCCATTGCGAGGGCTTGCTTTTTTTCCCTGCCCTGAGAGAAGCTTGGGATCAATAGGCAGGAGGAACTTTTGATGAAATGACGTCTGCTGAGATTATGATTCATATCTTTGTTCCTGTGCGATACCACAAGGATGAGTCCATCGTGAGTAAAGATCTTTAGCTGGGCAAGAGGAATTCATTCATACCAATCAGCCTACGCCACTGCCTTTAGTCTGCCTACTGCAAATCGGAAGGAATTTTATAATCGCCCTCAATCGCACAGCCCTCTTGGTTTTTCACGACCCAGCTTTTTGTATTGTAGGGTGATGGGTTTGTGTTTTTTGTGGCTTAAGCAAAACTTAACTGACAATTTAGCCTTGAAAGATTATTCTCACGTGTCGATGAACTCATCCAGTTTACTATTATTAGCTTTCTTCATTCCCTTTCTTTGCTTTGCTCAAAACCAACAAAAGCCGACTGCTCTCAAGGCTAGCGTCCCAAATTGGCTCAAGATCATGGACAAAAATGGTGATGAAAAAATAACTCTCAACGAGGCTGCCGGCCTCATGAAACTGAATTTCAACAGGGTTGACGGCAATAACGACGGGGCGCTTGATAAAAATGAACTCACTCAGCTGGCTAATCGACTCCGGCGTAATAATCAAAATCGACAGAACAACAATCGTTCTAAAATGTCTACTCAAGATCTTTTAAAGAACGCACCTAAGGATGTGGTGATTGAGCCAGATATCGCTTACCGGAGAGGTAAGAGTGAGGCATGGAAGCTGGATCTGGTGATGCCTAAAGTCATGAGCAAGAAACCACGCGCGGCTATCGTGTTTGTGCACGGTGGCGGTTGGCGTTCAGGAGATAAGCGTGCAGGCTATTTCATGCGTGGGGCAATCGAGTACGCCTTGAAAGGATATGTTTGCATCACCGTTAACTACCGACTGATCCATGAGGCCCCCATGCCGGCTAGTATTGAGGATGTGAAGTGTGCGGTGCGTTGGCTTCGCGCTAATGCCAAGAAATACAATGTTGATACGAAAAGGATCGGTGCCTACGGCAACTCTGCTGGAGCACACTTGGTTTGCATGCTGGGACTGGTTAAAGCCGAAGCTAATATGGAGGGGGACGGCCCTTATCAGGATCAATCCAGCTTAGTTCAGGCCGTATGTGCCTCCGCTACTCCCACAAATTTTCTTTTATTCGATAGTCAGAGAAAAGGGCAACGCACGCAACCCGGTGAACTATTCGCTGGTTCGGTCGAAACTCTTGAGGAACGGGCTAGGAAAGCCTCTCCCTCAACTTATGTGGCCGCTGATGCTCCACCTTTTCTGCTGGTTCATGGTACAGCTGATACAACAGTAAATATCAAGCATGGCGACACTTTCCACGCAGCCCTTAAAAAGGCTGGAGCTAAGAATCTGGAATACATACGGATTGAAGGTGACGGTCATGGCGTGTTCCACAAATCGTCGAATAAAACATACCCTGCCATGGAAAAGTTCTTCGAGACGCACCTTCGCTGAAAATAGGTTTTGTAGTTCCCAAGTCTTCGAGCTTAATGGCTGGATTGCACTGTTCTAAACCTTTACTGATTCGACGTGTTTTTCAAAAGTGACAAAGATTGTTTCGGGTAATTAGAAACGATAGAATTACTTTATGATTCACATCACTTTACTGGCGTTGGCGGCAGTATTTTCGTTGCAGGCGCAGGAGTCTAAAATAGACCCGCAGGTGTCAAAGGCCATAAGTGGTGGGCGATCAGTGTCGGTGTTGTTACTTGGGGAAAAGCAATTACTGCAAGGCCCAAAGGGATTTTCGGAGTTTTGCCAAAAAAATTCTGGATCCAAGAGGCGGGAGCTGCGAGCGCAGTTGATCGTGCAGCTAAAAAAAATCGCGAAAGCTGAGCAGGTGGCATTGCGGAAAGAACTGAAGCTGCCAAGGGAAACTCAGGGGTTGTGGCTGGTGAATGCGGTGGCGGCAACGCTCACGCCGGAGGCTATTCGTGCGGCGGCAAAGAGTGAGCGGGTGAAGTACATATATCCGGCTGGGCCTATTCCGCAGGGCCAAGGTCGTGGTCGCGTAGGAACTGTACTGGGCAAGCGTGCGGTGCGGCCTTTTAGTACGAAGGGCAAAACAATCCCGTGGAACCTGAAGGCGTTAAAGGCGGATCAGGTTTGGAGTCAATTGGGAATCACTGGTGGCGGTTCGGTGGTGGCCATGTACGATGCGGGAGTGGATTACAATCACGAGGATTTGCGCGAAAACATTTGGCGTAACCCTGGTGAAAGAGCCAACAACGGCAAGGACGATGACGGTAACGGTTGGGTTGATGATATTTATGGGTTTAACTTTCGGTTTGGTTCACCGGAAGTGAAGCCTAATTCGGTTCAAGCAGGACGGCTGCAGCACGGAACACTCACTTCAGGGATTGTAGCGGGTGATGGTACTGGGGGGACAATCACTGGTGTGGCTCCGCGCGCAAAGCTGATGCCGCTTCTTGGTTGGGGTGGGCCATACGGAGCAGCGCGCGTGCACGAGTACGCACTGGAGAACGGTGCGGATGTAATGAACATGAGTTTCTCCATTCCTAACTTAGGCCACACGCGCGGATTGTGGCGGCTGATGAGTGAGCACGCGACGGCTGCAGGGCTGGTGCTCGTGAGTGGGGCGGGTAATTTTCAAAGCCTTTCAAGGCCAGTGCAGTTGCGTATTCCAGAGGGTATCCCGTGTGTTATTGCTGCCGGTGGAGTGGATCGGAATTTGAAAATCCCAAATTTCGTGAGCCTTGGTCCAGTGGAGTGGGGTAGTGTTAAATTTTATGAGGATCACCCAATGCCTAAGGGTTTGATCAAGCCAGACGTGAGCGCCTTCCCTGGGCCAAACTACCCTGTGCTTGCCAACAAACGTGGTTATCTTGATCCTAACAATAGAGTTAGAGGCAATTCATTCAGCGGCCCTCACGTCGCTGGAACAGTTGCGCTGATGTTCTCGGCAAATCCAGAACTTACTGCATGGCGCGTGAAGGAGATTCTTGAGGTAACAGCAACTGATCTTGGCTCGAAAGGTAAAGACAATGATACCGGCGCTGGGCTGCTAAATGCATTAGCCGCGGTAAAAGCAGCAATTGCTGAAAAAAAATAGCCGCCTTGCAAATCGACTTAAATCATTCGGCTAAGGAATAACACCGCACTTCCCGATCATTCCGCAGATAGATGCTCTTGTTTGCAAATGCCGGGTGACTCCACACAATTTGTCGGCCTTGCGCCGTGTTGGTCGGCTCAATAAGACGAGTGCGGCTAATTTCCTCATACCCCTTCGGGCTTAACTTGGCGATGATCAGATCGCCTGCCTCGTTGTGGATGAAAAAGCGGTTCCCATTCTTCACAATAAATGCGTTCGCCCATCGGCCCGACTTCTTTGTGACCGGCGCAAAACTTTCCCACACGCGCTCGCCTGTATCTACCTTCAGGCACCGAAACTGTCCGTAGCTGCAAACCCCATAAATGTACCCACCCTCAATGAAGGGCGTGCACATGATGGCATGCAGCTGCTCCGTGTTACGCTCACTACGTCCGGTCGCCCGCCATGCCACGGAAGCCTCCGGTGCGGCCTTATCCAGCCGCATCATTAACGGCCCGTTGTAAAATGACGTCACGAAAAGTAGATCATCATCCAGTCGTGGCGTCGGGATGGTTAACCCTGCGCGTACGCGGAATGGTTCGCTCCAGAATACCTTGCCCGTTTCCGGGTCAATCGAGTTCAATGCGCGGGGATGCCAGATGATCAGCTGCCGCTTGCCGCCCGCCTCATAAATCATCGGCGGACAATAGCCTAGATCTGGTCCGGGCAGCGCCCGCCACAACAACTTGCCCGTATGTTTGTCAAAAGCAATAGTCGTTCCTTTCTCTCCGCCACCAAGGCAAATCAACTTCTTCCCATCCACCAATGGATGCGCCGCAAATCCCCATATCGGCACTTTCGTGCCAAACTCTTTCTCGAAATTCCGCTGCCAAATGACTTTACCATCTGCCGCCGACAAGCAAAACAAATCACCCATTGCCCCCAACACATAAACCCTCTCGCCGTCCACCGTGGGGGTGCAGCGTGGTCCCGCAGGATAACTCAGTTCATACGGACAATCGTACTCATGTTTCCAAAGCAACTTTCCGTCGCTCTCCTGCAAACAAAGAATCCGCTCGGAACCCGCCAAGCGGCCGCGGGTAAACTTGTTCGCCGGATTAGTTACCCCCTTCGCTAATTGCCGATCCGTTACGAACACACGGCCATCAGCGACCGCGGGTCCGGAGTATCCACCACCTACATTTACTTTCCATTTTAGCTTTGGCGTACCGTCAAATTTTTCAACAATCCCATCCTCGCGCCAGATTCCATCACGCTGCGGCCCTAGCCACTGCGGCCATTCACTGGCTAAAATTGAAATCGAACTGAACGATAAAAGAAGGGCTGCAGTGATTTGCATGCCGAATGCTGCCCCTTTAAGAGGCGGCGGGCAAACCGTTAATTAGCGCTAGATGGCAGAGGTGGTATGCCAGAATTGTTGTCGGTAGAATTAGCCTGATCCGCACGCCTTAAGTTGTATGCTTACCTAGGGAGATAGCAAGTGGGGTTAGGTTCGAGTATGCGGAAAAGTTTCATCGAATTGGCTTAAATAACTAGGAGTTAGATTACGAGTCCTACCTCTGGAGCCATTTTCTATCCGATACGGCAGGATGGGTATTTCCTCGATGCCGATCATTAATGGGAACTTTTAATTAACCCAAATCTTCTCCGCTTTGTCCCCGCATTAAGATTTCTACTCTCTTTGGAGGCTCGCCAACGCGATGAGGAAGTTTTGCGGGTTGGATTAGAAAGGGCGTAGGCCGCTTCGAAGCATTCTGCGGAGCGTATTCCGGTTTTTTAAAACCAGTATGTTGTTAGACACCGAGATTGGAACTATAGGTGGCGGCGGTTTGTTTCCCCTTAATCCGATTGGCCAACGTGACCAACCAACAATGGAATTTGGTTTTGGTATTGATGGTGGCGAAGCTGTCGGAGGATTTGTGGGTGTCGGAGGATTTGTGGGTGTCGGGGGTGCTGCTCCATTTCGGAGGGTTATGCTACCCACACGGTCAGTACGCGTTATCGACTGCCCGGCTGGGGCGTGAGTAAATGTTACCTCGATAGTATATGTTACCTCGGCACCCAAAGCTGGTGGAAAAGCTTGTTCCGGAATAGTGAAATCAATCCTGTAATGCCTGCCCAGTGAAAAGGTTCCGACTACGGTGATATCTGAGTTCGCCGGAGTTATTGAATGTGTGTAACTGCCGACAGGTTCAGCATATTGATTTGCTCCTCCACTGCCAAAGGCAGAAATGTTATGGGTAAAATTTCTTGGTATTGCAGCCCCTAACTGTCCGGTGATCGGGTCAATATTCCTAGTAACCAGTGTATTAAACGGTGCCGTTGCCGACCATGAAGGGCTTCCTGGAACCGCGGTAGATACTGAAGCAACCGGAACCTCGTTGGCAGCTTGACCTACAACTAAAATATGCAAGAGAAATACTCCCAGAAAAATAGCCAACCGGTTACTCATTTTCTAGAGATAGCAGATTCTGCTGTAGGCAAATTTTTGTGGCCTGAAGCAACACTAGTTTTCGCTCCACCTTTGAAATCATCAGGTCTAGTTCATGTGCTTGATTGCCGGCGGATACAGCCAAGGCCGTTCCTCCTGAACTGCCAGCCATGGTGAGCCACCAGCCGGCATCCGCATGGGTATGTTTTTTTGAGGATGCTTTCTCTAGTTGCGGAAGGATGGTTTCAAGCTCCTCAATGGAGGCATCGATTTGCTCAAGGGAAAGGTTCATGGACGCTAATTTAGGCTTTTGGGTTGTTTAGGTAAATCAATTTCGAGTTGTTCAGGGTTTAACATTCCATATTAAATAGAATGTTTAAGCGGTCAGTTAAATGGGTTGAAAGCTTGAGAATGGAGGCATAGGGTGCGGTCTGAATCACCTCGGGTTTTTATAAATTGGGCGAAATATTTTGTCTCGTTTCTTTTAAGGATAAGTTTTTGACTCTCACGACATTGAATTAACCATTAAATTCAGGCGAAGCCTTTAGGATGATTGAGAAAATTTCTAAACCAGATGATCTGTTTGTTTTAGCTCTTGAGGAAATGGCTAAAGCTACAGGTACTGCTAAACACGAATTTCACACTTTTACTCTCGGGACAGTTCACCGGGGGTTTCCCTATTTACGAACGGTCGTTTTGCGTAAGTTTGAAAGGGAGTGCGTAAATATATTGTTTCATACTGATATACGGTCAGCAAAAATAGATCATTTGCAAAAATGCCCTCAAGTATCTTTGCTGTCTTACGGTTACAAATTACGGTTACAGGTTTCGTTCAATGGAGTGGCATATATCGAGAAGAATCCAGAAATAACTCAGTATCAATTCGAGAATTCCAGCGAGGACGCCCAAAAATGTTACGCTTATGGGGCCCGACCCGGTTCGATCTTACACAGTAAGACAAAAGAGGAACTCCAGCCGGATATCCAATCGCCACTTACATCTGGTCAGCTTTCAACAGCTAAAGACAACTTTGTAGTAGTCCGAATTGTACCGGATAAATGCGATATACTTTGTCTTCATCACAGTGGGCACATTCGTGTTCGTGCAAAGAGAACACCTGAGGGTTGGGTGTCGGATTTTATTACTGCCTAATCCAATATTTCATCAAAAGGCTAACTTCAAAAGAAATCTCCAATGCTACTTTATAGCTAGTGTGGAGATGATCTACGAGTAACCGAAAAAGCCTCCCCACGCGTCACAGATCGCAGGAAGGCTTTTGAGAGACCCCTGAATACTGTAATGGGGTCGTGGTTCCTTCTCATTTCAAGCATGCCGATCAGGATCCGGTTGTCAAAAAGCCTCCCCGTTCACTAGGGAGGCATTTTACGCATTTGTCTTTTTACTCAAGCGCAGCGTTCCCACGCAGACTGCGCTTGTTTCAAATTAGCCACGAAACTGTATTTGGGGGAAACGAGATGATTTACATGGACAAGCTGTTTATCCCCGGAAATTTTTTTTTGCCTATGGGAAGGCTATTGTCTCAATCGCTGATCCTGTTTGGAGGCTCGCTAACGCGCTCAAGGAGTTTCAGGGGCAAGGCTGACACGCACCCGGCTGGCCGTCTCGTAACGTGAGCATATCGGTCGGTTAATCCACAGCCACCGATTCGCTTCACTGGTTCTCTGTTTGGCTTCTCTTTCGGCGTGGGTGAAGTGTAGGCGCTCAGGACATTCTTCATTGTGTTTGGGTGCATTACCATGGGGCGACCGTAGCAAAGAGGTGGGACATCTGCGGGGGGAGCCTGAAGATCTATGCGGTTTGATTCAAATCAGCAAAACAGAGAGCAGAGTGCTAAATGGTCTCGTTGCACTTCCTAGCTACTACTGCTGGCGCATTAGTTGCCTGCGCGCAACCGTTAGGCTGAATCTTATGAGTGAGATATTTTTGTAGGATGGGGCATTATCGATAAATTATTTCTTAAATTAAGTTGCTCACACGCCGTCACGAGGGCTGCCTGTCCTAGCCCTACCTCGTCCAACGCCATGGGAGAGCTTTTTTTGACAGTTCATCAATTATTATTACAATATATTAGGTGACGCTCAA
>CAJWMQ010000102.1 GCA_913042895.1 uncultured Verrucomicrobiales bacterium
ACTCGTCGATTGCCTCAGGCACAAAAATCAAAGAACCGCTAAGGTAGGGTACCCTTAGCGGTTCCCAAGTTTGCAGTTTCTATGCGGGATCGCTTTAGCCATTCCACACCCAAACCCAATCACGAAACCCGAAACCGCGCCACTAAACTGTCTTAACCCGAACTCCCCGCACAGTTTGTGTACGGCGCACAGCCTGCACCCTGGGGACATTTACCTGTTTTTCATGCTCGGCGCCGTGATCGATTCGGGGGGTTTGAATCCCTCTTCGCCTACCATTTTTCCCTTCGGAAAATCAGAGGTTTTCTCATCAAGCAGGCCAATAAGAACGAAGCTTCAAACTGTGGCCACACAGTCTTAACAAACTGGGCATAAAGGATTGCAGCGCCGGTTTGGAAAAGTGAATGGGGAGAAACCAAAAGGGCTGGACGGTTGAGGGCGGTGGCGCAAGCTGAAGAGGAACGGGAAGCGGCTGTGTGCGATAGTCGAACTGGGTTCTGGCGTGGTTAAGAATCCTCTTCAACATCTTCCCATCCTCGTTCCTTAGCCCACTTCTTCCATTTTTTAAATCTAAAATAAGAGGGAACGTACAATAATACCGCACCAAATAGTGAAATAAGTAACAATGACGCCAAGAAGTAAATGAGGTCACCCACTTCTTTTGAATTTGATATTAAAGTTGCCACCACAAGCGATGCGGAAATTATGAGAATAACTCCCAAACAACCTTTCTTTTCAAGCTTCCCTTTCTGCTCAGAGGGGCACCAAAGATCTTCTGACCCACATTTTTTGCAAATATCAACTTCCGTACGGTTACGTCTTCCTTTTGAGTCAGTATATTTTCTTTCGATCGTATCGTAGTCTGTATGCGCGCAACACTGAGGACACCAGTTCGCCAATATATCGGGCTCTTGAGGATCAACCATTACCCAATCTTATCCACTCCTTTCACCTCACACAAGTAGTCAGTTTAGGCTAGAAAAACAAATATAGAGCGCTAGGCTTAAATCCAAATGGGACTTCATTTTAGTAAATCGTATTACCTGAGAATATTATTTGCTGCATTTTTACTCCATTGCCTGACTACTTATAGCAGCATGAGCCAAATGGCGAATGATCGGAATTTAAAAACCCATACATCTGAATCAATTAGAGAAAATCTCTGGTTCAAAAACAGAAGCGATGCCAAACAAAAAGTAATTGTAAGCCTAATCGTCGGACCTATATTTACGTTTGTTGGAATTTGGGTGCTGAGAAGGGCATATCGAAAAGGAACTATTGAATTCAGTTTGAGTGATAATAGGGGAAGAGAACTAATTAAGTGGCATTTTGTTAAACACCAGAAACCAGTTAGGTACTGGCTTGTGATGTGCTTTTGGATTTCACTTACATTAGTCTCCACAATTTTACCGATTATTGTTTCAGTCCAAGCATATAAACAATGGAGATACCTACCTTAACCCCCCTCCCCTCACCCCGATGAAGCACGCTATCGTGTTAGCCTGAGGATCGTTTCTAAGGCGTTTAAAACCTGATACCGACTCAGGATATGCCTGCATCAATGAGGGCTACCAAAGGCTGGAAATTCAGCGGAGGCGTCCTACGATGGCCCTATGACCTCTGATGAAGTAAAAGAGATAATCCGCCAAATCGAACACCTAGTTGGCAAGCTTGGGCAAAGTTACGAGATGGATGAAGGAGATACGGATTCTGAACTATACGAGTATCAGGTGCACTGTGGTTTGGCCGAGGCAGTTGGGGAGATTTTGAGAGATCGCCCGGAAGCAGTCGCATATTGGCTTGGCGTTTTAGTAATTCAGCTGGGGTACGATCCTCACTCTAAGGAGTTCATAGAGATTCGCGATCGCCTCGAACATTTTTTCGCAAACTCACCTCGAGAATAAAAGACCGAGGAGCTTCTGCTGGAAATTCGGGTGAGGCGGCGTAGGGTTGGGAAAGTGATAGATTTTCTAATCGTGATCGGCGGCGCACTGTTTTGGGGGTGGATTATATATCGTGTTGTAAGGAAATACCTAAATGCCACTCCAGAGCAGCGGAAGAGATTTTGGGACGGCCATGGAGGTGGCGGTGGTGATGGTGGTGGATAAAAAAGGCCAAGGAGCTTGTGCTGGAAATTCGGGCGAGGCGGCGTAGGGTTGGGGCATCATGAAAACACTCAAATCAATCGACGGTAAGAGCTTACTGATTGGCGGCTTGTTAGCTTCAACTATTTTCTTTGCTACCGGAGCGCAGGATGGCGTTGGGGGCGGCGTTGTGGACGGTGCTCACCCTGAAGCTGAACCTAAAGGTAGAAAATCCGGAAAATGGAATGATGAACAGTCGTGGCAAGTTATATCAGTTGAGAACAAACCACCTTTTGATGCCAGCGAACCAAAGAACGCTAAAGAAACCGCAAACTGGATTCGCAAAAAAACACAGAGAGTTAGAGGCAAGGAACCTTTTGCGGTGACAATGGACAAAGGCGGTAAAGCTCGGGTTTGGTACCGTAAACGAGACAAGTAACTGACCGCCACACATCCAATTAGCCAACGGCTGGCCGCTGGCAGCACTCACGCGATTGTGAAAACTAATCTGTCCGGGGTAATCCGTCAGAGCAGTTCGCCGTTGATTTGAGGGGGTGCGCCCCCCTTGCAAATCCCTTTTTCCACGACTCTCCAATTGCCAGAGCCCCGTGAACTGCTACAGTGCCCCAATGAGCGTGATGCTCCCAATCTTTGCCAAAGTCGACCTCTCCGAATTCGTCTACATCGCCATCGGCCTGGCCGCCTTGGTGATTATCCTTCTGGTTTTGAAACCGCGTTGAGCTCAAGGCCCACCGCCGGGCGGCGGAGCCACCAGCGGTGGAGCCGGTTGTAACGGTCGACTAATGCTCGTCTGTGGTTTGCTGGTAATATTCCCACCCGTTACCTTGAGATGATCTTCGGTGGCGGCATGCAAATCGCCGTCACTTGCTTGATTCACGCTCCCATCGGCCAGAGTCAGCTGACCTTGCCCCTTGAAAAGCCCTGTCATCGTGTAGGTTGCCATCCGCTGCGCGACATCAGGCGGGGTGGTCTCGGTAATGTCATCTGGCCCGGCAAAACGAGTAGTGTCTCCTGCCGGCGTACGGTTTTGCTGGATAATCACCCTGCCCTGCATCACCGCAAAGCCACTCCCGAATGGCTTTAAATTCGGATGCTCGGTATTGCGCGTCAGGCCCAGGATCGTTGAGGGAGAAAGTTGATCTCCGCCGTGGCAAATCGAATAACTCAGGCCGCGCTCATCCAGCTCCTTCAAGCCGGTAAAGTTCAGCGCCATGCCGTCATTGTACTGTTGCGCCTCGGCGTCCAGCGGCGAGAGCAGCATATCCACCGAGTTGAATTCCGAGCGAATGGAAGGAATACAAAACAGCGTGGTCACATGACGCGCCCTCCGATTGGCCGGATCCTGCCCGGGCAAAGCCGCTCCCCCTCCCAGGCCATTGGTAATCTGCTGTTGTTCCTCCAACGTACATAACCACGGAAACTTCGCGTTGTTGTCATTGGCAAACCCCAGCAATGCCATCGACAACTGCCGCAGATTATTGGCGCATTTCACACGCCCCGCCTTGTTCTTGGCTTTGGCTAATACCGGCAACAGCATGGCTGCCAGAATCCCAATAATGGCCACCACCACTAGAAGTTCGATCAGCGTAAAGGCCCGATAACGAAATCCGTTTTGCACTTCTGTACAAACTAACTGAAACGGTGAGTCTTGTCGACGGGAAAGCCCCGCCGGCCCTAAGGCCGACGAGGCGCAACCCAACCCAACAGAATTTACCATTGCCACCATTTGCGGCCGCGAGTGAATGGCTTGCGTTTTTTCACCACCAAACGCCCGGTGATATCACCCTCATCACCGCCCCAGCCATCGACCACGAATTGATAGGTGCGACCCCGTCGCACATTAAACCGAACGCGACTGGTCAAGTTCTGGCCATAGTCATCGTTGCGTGCGACACGTCGGAGCGAGTTTAAGGAACTGCCCCGATAGACGGCGAGTACGGTATCGAAGTCGCTCCCTCGCAACCACAGATCAGCCCGACCATTGCGTGGAGCTGTCCAAGTAAACCACACGGTTTTTTGAGGGCGCACGTAATAGTGCCGACGTTCGCCCTCCTCGGCGGTGGCCCCACGGTTCGTGTAATCCGCCAACACAATGCGTCGACCACTCAAACCGGCACGTTCATTGAAGTGATCATTGGGCGGCGCATGCGTCACTGGCACAACCATGCGCGCGGATGCCGGTGATTTGCCGGCCGCCTCAGCATTCACTTCAAAGACGGCCTCCAATACTGAGGTATCGACCGTCACGGATACCTCCGCCGAATAAACTCCGTCACCAGCCATTTCATCCGGGGCATTCCCGTCATCAGCAAAGGTAAGCAATTCGCCATTTAGCGTGCCGGAAACAGCCGCCTGTAATACCGGTCCATCATCAGTCACACGCGCATACAATGCCGCCACAGCCCCGGCGCGCAAAGGGTTTTCCGACACGCTGAGAGACAGCTCCAACATATCATCATTCCCTCCGCCCACAGCTTGAGCCGCGTGAACCATTCCGCCGGTGGTCGTGCGGCCATCGAGTGCGCTCAAGGGAATGGTGGTATTCAGTAAACGCGCACGCACTTCGGCGAACCCAAGATTTTCGGAGGTCGCCAAAACCAAGGCCGCCACGCCGGACACATGCGGCGCGGCCATGCTCGTACCGCTATAATAAGCATAGCTACTATCCGAATCTGCCACCGTGGAAAATATATCCACGCCGGGCGCACCCAAATCGACTGTGTTCCGTCCGTAATTAGACCAGCTTGCCATATCTCCCCGGCGATCCACCGCCGCCACTGATATGATATTGTCCAAATCGTAGCCACTGGGATAATGCGGCTGGCTGTCGGTATCCGTTGCGCTGTTGCCGGCCGCGGCCACAAACAACACGCCGGTATCCCGCGCCCGGGCAATGGCATCATACAACGCCTGACTATGACCGCCACCGCCCCAGCTGTTACTCAGTACGCGGGCGCCTTTGGCCACAGCGAAGTCTATGCAACTCACCGCCCCGCTCACATATCCCCAGCCATCGGCACTGAGGAATTTACAGGCCATGAGCTGTACTTCCCATGCAACTCCCACGGTGGCGTAACCGTCATTGGCAGCGGCACCTATCGTGCCAGCACAGTGAGTCCCGTGGCTGTTGTCATCCATGGGGTCACCATCACCGTTTACGGCGTCGATACCGTAGATATTATCCACGTATCCATCCCCGTCATCATCCACTCCATTTCCGGGAACCTCGCCGGGGTTCACCCACATTTGGCCGACTAAATCCTGATGGGTATAGCGAATGCCCGTATCAATGACTGCCACGATCAAGTCAGCGGATCCGGTTGTGGTATCCCATGCGGCCGGCGCTCCCAGATCCACACCGGCAACACCGCCGTTTTGACCCGTGTTATGCAAACCCCATAACCATCCCTCCGCAAAGGCTTGATCTACCGGAGTTACTGAATGGCTCAGAAGATAATCTGGCTCCACAACCTCAGTCACCCCAGCAACCTGAAGTGCCTTCATGCCGGCCATTAACAAAGCCTCGCCCTCAAGTCCGGCCTCGGCTTCACCGGGGGCAGGCAGTTCGATAGTCGCCCAGCCTTGAGCGGTTGGTAAAGAATCCAATCGGGCACCCAACGAATCCAAAGCGGTTTCCAAGGAATCCCGGCTTAAACCCGCTTTCAGCTGAACAATGACCCGGGAAGGATGCGCAGGATGCCCCCGAAAACTTACCGTGCCTGAAGGTGCTAACGGCCGGTCGAGTTGCACAAGAGCATTTTCTCTTCGCTTTTCACCCAGCCGTTGGGCATACCGGATTTGTGGCCTAATTGTATTCGAGATTTGACCTTCATGTGGCAAGCCCGACCAACCGCTTAATTGCGCGGCATCCGGACTCACTTCAGGCATTCTCCCGGCCCGAAAAGATGCCATTCGTTCTGCAGCAGTTCGCAGCGTTTCCGAATGAGGTTCAGCTGTGTTTTTGCTTAGTGATTCTCTGCGGCTTATCAGGACAAAAACGAACAGAGTAAGAATCAGGCTAAGTTTAACAATGTGATGCGCGCGAAGCGTTCGGCTCGAGTAACGATTATATGATTTCATTGGCTGGTTTTCCTTTCCAGAAGCCAGCCCGAGGAGCTTAGTTTAACGTACACTCGTTTTGCTAATTGCGCAAATGATCTGAAGGTAACGGCATATCAAGGCTCGACTGAAACCTGCAGCACCGTGTCGTTTTGCATGACGAACCGGACGGTAGTCATGAGTTGCTGGGCGGCCTGCACCTTCATACCGCGGTAAATCCAAACCCCATTCAGCTCCTCATCCGGCTCACCAAACGCCTTGCGAATTATATCGGATGATTTGCCGCGATACACGAACTCAATCGAGGCGCGCCCCGCACCGAACGTCCAGTTCATCGTTCGCCCCAAAGGCCCCTGCGGCGCGGCGGGCTTGGCAATCGGTTTCCCCGTTGCATCCCAGTATTGCTCACGACGCACTCCCGTGGGAGAGACATTTACCTCCGAACGCTTCTGCCCGCTCTCATCCCATTCGGTAATGCGGCTGAGCGCGCCCTCCACAAAGAGCGTTTCCTTTTTCTCAATCCCACCCGGATGATACTCCATTCGCTTGCCGTTATACGGACGTTCGGCAATCTCAAAAGCCTGATAGTAAAGGCCATTCATCTCCGCCAACACCGGCCGAGCCCCCGGATCATCCAACCGCAAACGCCCTTCCAGCGTAGCGGGCGCCGCGATCTCCGGCGGGTTTTCCTCTGCGGGCTGATCCACCGAAGGCGCGTCCACCTCATCCGTCGCGCCCTCCGGCCCCACCTCCGGCTTGCCGCAAGCCATCGACCACGCCACGCAAGCTGCCAGTGTTATCTGCGGGAGACTATTTAAAGAACGGAGAGTCATGATTCATCCGGCGCTGTAACTGAAATTGCGGCCACCATGTTGTTGGCAAAGGTAAAAAGAACCGAACAAAATTTTTTCCCTACAGCGATGTTATTGTAAAGCCAAGTATCGCCTTCCACCTTATTAGGCTGCCCAAATGCGATAAATACAAAGTTTTGAGCGCGGTCTCTGTAGAACTGCTCGATCTCTCCCACCTTCCAGGTTCGCACCAACCCGAGCGGCACAGGGGGTGCGGGAACGACCTCACCGTCTTCCGCCCATTCCTGCACGGCAACCTCCTCATCCATAAAGTATTGCGTTTCATATGCCTTCAGGCCGCTCTCATACCAGCCGATTGCGGTTTCGTTCTTCAGATCCTCCCGGTAGATCGTCTCGGACATTTTTGCCCCGCTCTCATACCATTCGGTCAGGCCCCCCTCTTTTTTTCCTTCCACCCAATTGACTTCGTATGATTTGCCGCCCGACTCATAAAACCAAGTTTCAATTCCGTGCTGAATACCTTGGGCGTAGGTTTTCAGACTTTTAATCTGGCCACTGGGATACCACTCCAAATACTGACCCTGCGGTTCATCCTTAACCCATTTCGCCTCCCATGATTTGGTACCATCCTCAAACCACCCCATGGCTTTACCTTCCCGGTTGCCTGCGACGTACGGAGTAATGCTTTGTTCCCGCCCGTTGGCATGCCACCAAATCTCACTCCCTACTTGCCGGCCATTTTCGTACATCACCTGCAACTCCTTCACCGTCCCGCCCGGATGCCATTGAATTAGGGGGCCATTCAACACGCCATTGACGTGCATGGACTGTCCCGCTCGGGAACCATCCTCATGCCACCAAATAGTGGAGCCGTGTTCACGACCGTCTTGGTAAGAAGTTTCTTGATGCAAAAGGGCGTTTTCATGAAACCACACCACTTTGCCTGTATACGGGATGGCTTCCCCCACCTGATAAGCCCGCTCTGCGGTTTCGTCATACACCAAGGCGTCGGCAAACACAGAACGTTCTTGAGAGGTATTTGGTGCTATTATCGCACCGGAAACTGAATCATCCGATTGACCACAACCCATGCACAACCCCGCCCACAGGATTGCCAAAGTTAAACGCATGCAGGAACCTAGCCCTACGGAGAGTCGATTGCAACCCGCACATTTTTTCTTCAAATCGTCTGTAACTCCCTGTAGTTATGGGCCGTCTCAGAAGTACGAAAGGGATAAATATGACTAAGTTTTTACAATTCATCCTCACCGCCAGCCTCATGGTCGGGAACGCCGTTGCTGAAGACCAAAACCGCAAAGGTGCCCCAAATAAAATTGGCAAAGGCCAATCCAACAGCTCCAGTCGGCAATCGATTCGTAAACCCCTGAATCTGGAAAAAGGGAACGGCACCGAGCAACCGCAAAAAGGCGGCGGAGAAAACGCCTCCAAGTCCAACATAAAAGCCGGCATGCAGCGCAAGCCGCTCTCTGAAATCCTTGGGTTAACTGGGGAAACTGCGGAGGCGTTTAAAGCTGCTATGAAGTCGTATCACGAAGCGGTCAAGGCCGTTCACAACGACAAAGAACTGCCCAAGGACGATAAAATTGGCGCCCTTAAGAAAGCGCACGAGGATAAAATGGAGCAAATCCGGGCCATCTTGAACGAAAAACAACTGGCGCAGTTGCACGCCATCTGGCACCAGAATTCGCGTCCTAAAAAAACCCATCTGGCGATTCAGAAACTCCTTCAACTAACTCCCGATCAAATCAAGCAGCTGCACGCCCTTCGCCACAAAACTTCCGTGCGCAAGCGGGCCGTACTTGCCAATAAAGAAACCACCAAGGAAGCGAAGAAAACGGCTTTGAAGGAGTTGAACAAACAATTTCTCAAACTCCGGCGCGAGATCCTGACCGATGAGCAATTGGCGAAACTGGATGAGCTGCGCGAGAAAATCGCCGAATCCCGCAAAACTGATAACGAGAAGGCAGGCAAGCACAGCTCCGGCTCCCCTCAATCACGCCTCGCCCTCGGACAAACCGGGCAAGCCAACAGGACTCAAAAGAAAAAAGAGAAGCCCGAATCAAAGGGCCAAGAATAAACAGACAAATAATTCAAATCCCTTGAACCGGCTGGATCTAAGCCGGTTTTTTATTTACCCACCTTGATGGATGTGACCTTGCCCTCCTTGAAGACCAGCATCAATTGCTGACTTAGGCCGCCCACCATCACTTTTTCATAAATCCAAGCCCCGTTCCCGCCCGTATCCGGCTCGCCAAATGCGATTAGGATAATCTCCACGGTTGCCCCCATATAGTACTGCTCGATCTCGCCGGAAACCCATCGGCGCAATAAACCGGCTGGAACAGCATCTGGCGGTTGAACGGTTCCATTCCGATCCCAGTAGGTGCCGCGCACCAATTCATCGGCCTGATAAACTTCCTCATAGGCCTTGTTGCCATCCAAGTACCAGCCATTGGAGGGGCCTTGGCGTTGCCCTTGGCGATAGGTGGTTTCTGCCATTTTTTGGCCGTTATCAAACCATTCCACACGAACCCCTTCACGCCGGTTTTCGTTCCAGGTGGATTCCCAGCCTTTGGCGCCGTTTTCAAACCAATGTTTCTCGATGCCGGTCATTTGCCCGGCCTTGAATTGGCGTTCGGATTTCTTGTTGCCATTGCGATAAAACTCCGTATTCGGGCCGTCTTCCTCGCCATCTTTCCAGTTGGAAACCCATGCCGTGGTTCCGTCTTCAAACCACCCCCTGGATTCGCCCTCCTGTTTCCCTTGCTCAAAACGGGCCGAACTTTTCTCTTTGCCATTGGTAAACCACACCAATTCCACGCCATCCCTTCTCCCCCCGCGATAGACCACCTGCAATTCCTTCGTATCCCCATCCGGATGCCAATGCAGGCACGGCCCATCCAACAATCCATCCCGATACGAACATTGGCCAGCGCGGGCCCCATCCTCGTACCACCACCGTTCCTGACCGTGTTCTTTGCCATCCACAAATTCAGTTTCCTGCATCGTTTGCCCATTGGCATAGTGCCAAGTGGCCTTTCCCGTGAAGGGGATGGATTCACCGACCACGAAGCATAATCCACTTTTATCGTCAAAAATCAGCCCACTCAGAGCAGGCACCACCCGTTGCGTCCCCGATCCGGAGTCTTCTTTGGGCGTTGTCGATTTCGAACACCCCATCCCCAAGGCCAACGCCAATACTACAGCAACTCGCATGAACTGAAGCTACCGATGTCTGATGCACAAAGCAACCCGGCAACCTGTCATTTTCTTTGTAACGGGGCTCGACAATCTAACGTCTTGGTTTAGGATTGCTTGAATATTCGAGCTTTTTTAATCGGAGCCCAATTATGAAAAAGTCACACAACTATCCGGCCACCGCTATATGGATTCTGGCACTTGGTCTATTTTGCAATGATCTGAACGCCCAACGCCGTGGTGGAGGACCGGCCCCTAGACCCAGTGGAGGACTCGCCAGTGTCACTGGAGGGATCGTCGGCCAAAACGAACATCTCTCGCGAAACCGCCGTTCTCTGCGTTTCTCTTTCGGAGATCGGGGTGATGCCGGTAAAGCAGTCATGTCCTCAGCCGAGATGATGCGCATGCAGGAAGCCAGCCGTGAACGCGCCATGAGCTGGCTCACCAAACAACAAAAAGAAGACGGATACTGGGAACACACTCATGGGCGAGTAGCCCACACTGGCATGGCCGTTCTTTGCTACCTTTCGAATGGCGACCTACCAGCAGATCACACTAAGAATGGCAAA
>CAJWMQ010000103.1 GCA_913042895.1 uncultured Verrucomicrobiales bacterium
GATCGCTCCAACCACGGTTGCGGAAGCCGTGGCAGCGTGTGAATAACTCCGCCGAGGGTTACTGGGCTTTGCCCTCGCGAAATGGGTGTTTTTGTGCGATTCTTTTGCCAGTGAGGAGGGTTTTTCGTATTGGTCAAATGGCTTGGATCGGCTTGTGCTGTACCCCAACGGCATGGGCAAACTTGCTGGACGTGCGCTTGGAAGCCGGCCGAAGCAACTTTCTGCTCGATGAACCCATCGTGGTGAATGTCGTGATCCGTAACAACACGGACAAACGGGCGTTGTTGGCGACGGATAAGGAGTGGATTCAGTTTTCGGTTAGCCGCGGTCGCGGTGTGCCCGTGGCGAAACGTGGGCGACCTCCCGAAGGGGGGGTGTATATTTTGAAGGCTGGTGAAACAGTGGAACGCGAGTTCCGCTTGGATCCGTTTTATGATTTTTCGGAGCCGGGTGAATACGGGGTGCGAGCAATGGTTCGCGTTCCAAATTGGGACGGGGTCGTGATCCCCAGCCGCCAATCAAAATTGCAGGTGATGCGCGGGCATGATTTGGTTTCGATTGAGCGGGGTGTATCGACGGCCCAGAGCGGAGCCACCCCGGAAGTGCGCCGCTACACTTTGCAAAAGGCCACCGTGGCCGGCCGACATTTCATGTATCTGCGCACGTCGGACAATAATTCGCCGAGCTTCAAGGTATTCAATGTTTTACCCTTGGGAACCTTGATCCACCGCGCGCGTGGCGAATTTGGTTTTCAAGTGGATGCCGCCGGGGTGGTCCATGTTTTTTTTCAATGCCATGTGCGGCATTTTTTGTACTGCACGCTGAATACACGGGGGGAATTGTTGCGCCGCCAGATGTATATGACTGATCCCTTCAAGGGGGCACCGGCATTGGGGCGCGATGTGCGCGGGCGTTTTGTGGTGAATGGCGGACAGCGTGTTCCGAGTGGTTGGGATTTTCCCGCGCCCCTGAAACGACCACGCGGTTTGCCGGCCAAGGAATTGGGGCGGCCGGATTCTTAAGGAGACTTTTTCTCGCGTCCTTTATTAAATAAGGCGCCTTCCGGGGCCGCTGCCAAGATTTGTTTGGCAATGCCGTTGCCGTAGGCAAGATCCTTGCGCTGGGTGGATTTCACGCGGCTGCTCAGGCGCATTCGGGCAACGCCAATGATGTTGTTGTTTCGATCCTTCACCGGTACGGTGACGGTACTAATCCCGTCTTTTTGTCCGTGGAAATTTTCCTCCGTTTCCAAAACCTTGGTCACCACTTCATGGGCTGGCTGGCCAATATCCTTTGGCTCGAGGCTGGCAATCACCACAGGGGGGGTTTGGGCGGCAGGCCGGGCGGAGAGTTTGAGGGAAAGGACGCGGTTGTTTTCGCGGGCGATTTGTTTGAGCAGGTCGACTAGTTGATGCTGCTTTTCCTCCTTTAGGGTGCGAATGACGGGGGCAGCGAATTGCACGCGTGAATCGCTGCGTACCCAAAAACCAACCATGCCGCGGCGGTAATCAGGAGTGGTTTCCGGGTTGTAGGTAATGAAATCTCGGCGGTGGTTCAGGGTCCAGCGGGAGGTGTTTTCTTCAGCCTGTAGTTTGATGGATTGCCAGCCGTCCTTGGGGGGAATGAACTGGTCCTCGTCGTACTTGAATCCTTTTACCGGAAGTCCATCCTGAAACACCGTCCAGAAAGCCTCCTTGGTCTCGGGTTTCACGGCGAGTAGGTAATAGTCTTTTTGGTTGGGCTGCATGCGGAAGATTACGCCGGCAGCCCGGACGCCTTCGCCGTCCACGATGCGGAAGCGAGTGAAAATGGAGAGGTTGCTGTAAACCGGTTGGTTCAGGAATACCAGTGTGTAATGGCTGGCTGCGGCATCGCCGCCGGTGATCTCTAGGACGCGTTGTTTTTCGGTAACACCAGTGGTGGGATGGGGGACGTTTTCCGTGGTGACACGCACTTTTCCGAGGGCACCGGGGCCGACCTTAATGACCTTCAGGTTGGCGGGCAGTTTACCTTCGGCCAATTGATTCAGCAACAGCGGGTTGGCGTCGGCTTGTATCAAGCCGACAAACAGAATCCACAGGAGCGACCTCATCGCGCGCTAGTAAATCATATCCGCCACCGTATGGCCAGCGGGGATGAAGGGGAGCACGTGTTCGGTGTAGGGGGTAATGACTTCCAATACGTAGGGTTCCTTGGCCGCGAGCATGCGGCGCATGGCGGCAGGGAGATCTTTTTTGTACATCACCCGCTCGCATTTCACGCCGAAGCCGGCACACATGGCGGGGTAATCAGGGTAAATGGCCTTGGTGTTATCCGGATCGCCCAGATAGGTGTGGCCGCGGTTGCCTTTGTAGAAGCGATCCTCCCATTGCACTACCATGCCGAGGTGCTGGTTGTTTAACACCAACGCCTTGGCGTTGATCTTCTCAATCTTGGCAGTGGCAAGTTCCTGAATGTTCATCAGGAAAGAGCCGTCACCGTCGATGTCGATCACTTCCTTGTTTGGGTGGGCGACCTTCACGCCGAGGGCGGCCGGGTAGCCGAAGCCCATGGCGCCGAGGCCGGCACTGGTGATGAGTTGGCGCGGGTGTTTGTACACGTAATGTTGGCCGGCCCACATCTGGTGCTGGCCCACGCCGGTGGTTATAAGGGCGTCGCCTTTGCTTTCCTTGAACAGGGTGGCAATGGCGTGTTGCGGCAGGATCACCTGGTCTTCCTTCCCCTTGAGGTGATCCTTCATGTGCATGGAATTCATCACCTCGTCGGTGACTTTGTAGCCGAGTGGGGCGCGTTGTTTCCATTCGGCGATCTGCTTGTGCCATTTGGTGTAGCGGGCCTTGATCGGGCGGGTCTTGACCATCTTGACCAATTTGCCGAGGGCGTATTTCACATCGCTGTGAATGGGCAGCTGCACGTGCCTGTTTTTGTTGTGCTCCGAGCGGTCGAGATCCACATGCACAATGGTGCCGGTTTCACAGAATTTCTCCACCTTGCCGGTGACGCGGTCATCAAATCGCACGCCAAAAGCGAGGAGGAGATCGGCGCCATCGGCGATTTTTCGGGTATTGCCCCTGGCGTCTTTACGGAGTTCGCCGCTCACGGCCCAGTTGGCGTAGGCGGCGCCGTGCATGCCGAGCCAGCGCAGGGAGAGTTTGTGATCCTCCGGGAACGCGCCCACTCCCATGATGGTGGTGGTGACAGGGATTTTAGTGGCTTCGGAAAAGGCCCGCAGTTCTTTAGAGGCTTCGCCGGTGATGATGCCGCCGCCGACATAGAGCACTGGGCGCTCGGCTTTCTCGATCAGGCCGATGATTTCGTTAAGCTCCAGATCGTCCGCTTTCGGGTCAGGACGGTAGCCGGGCAGATCAATTTTGGTGGGCCACACTGGTTGGGCGGTTTGTTGCTGGATGTTTTTCGGAAAATCAATGATCACCGGGCCGGGACGGCCGGTTTGAGCAATGTGAAAAGCTTCCTTCACCACGCGCGGGATATCGCGGATGTCGGTGATGAGATAGCTGTGTTTCACGACCCCGAGGGTCATGCCGTAGAAATCGGTTTCCTGAAATGCACCCTTGCCGATCATCGCCTGCGGGACTTGGCCGGTGAGTGCGACGAGTGGTGTGCTGTCCATCCACGCATCAGCAATGCCGGTTACGAGGTTGGTGGCTCCGGGGCCGCTGGTGGCCATGCAAACGCCAGCTTTGCCGGTGGCGCGTGCGTAGCCTTCGGCAGCAAATGAACCGCCCTGTTCGTGCCGTGGCAGAATAGTGCGGATTTGCTCGGACTGTGTGAGGGCCTGGTGCAGTTCCATGCTGGCACCGCCGGGGTAGGCAAAAATGGTGTCCACATTCTCGCGCTCCAGCGCGGCCACGAGAATCTCGCAACCTTTCATGGGGCGGCCGAGTTTGCGACGGGTGGTGGTCTTGGGTTTGCTCTTGCTGCTCTTGCGGGTGGGTTTGCTCATGGTTCTCTGGGTTGGTCGGCTGGGGAAGCGGTCGGTTTGGGCGAAAGAAAAAGACCCACGACCGTTTCCAGCCGCGGGTCTTTGTCGAAAGTCATCTAGCCTCGACAAGCCTCAGCGGCACCGGCAAGTACTACGGGTACTACCGTTACGCCAAGGGTTTGTACGGGTAAATTCAACATGTTAGGAACAACCTCTAGCAGGAAACGCCGATCGGGTCAATGGCCATCCGAACCATGTCCATGGGTGCCATTGTCATCGGTCACATGCCCGGCGGCAGCCGCGGCTTTGGGATCGAGCTTCTGGATGAGCCCAATTTTCTCGGCACCAAAGAGATAGGCCGTGGCTAGTGTGAGCTGGACCAGTACTACGATGGCCCCGATTTTCACGTATTGCATAAAGGTGATGTTATGGCCTTCTTTTTTAAGAATCCCGATTGCCACCACGGTGGAGGCACTGCCGATCGGCGTAAAATTGCCACCTAACCCGGCTCCGAAGATGAGGCCCCACCAAAGGAGATGGCCGTATTCGGCGAACCATGCAAGATCGCCAATCTGGGACTGAAAACCGCTGAGCACCTTGGCCAACACCGCGGCCAGTGGGATGTTGTCGGTGAGGCCGCTGAAGAACGCGCTACTCCACATCATGGCCATGGGGCCGGAATAGGAGCCGGAACTGAGTGGGGATTTAAGCCATTCGCCGATCATGGACAGGACGTCGGCTTTCCCCATGACGCCCAACAGGGCGAAGAGACCGACGAAAAACAGAACCAGCGTCCATTCGACCTCGTTGAGCACGCCTTCCACATCGGTGGGATAAATCACCAACATCACCGTGGCGCCGAGGATGGCGATTACCTCGAGTCCCATATCCTTGAGCACAGGGATGGAGGAGTGCAGGGCAAAGCCGAGGATGATGGCGCCCAGCACCATGGCGGAGAGATAAAAGAATTTGCGATCCTTGACCGTCTCCCATTCATCGAAGGCATCAACCATGCTCTTGGCCTCGGTCTTGGAAGCTTCATCGGTAAGCGGTTTGATTTTGAACAGCCAGCGCACCAGATAAAGCGTCACCACAAAGGCAAGGATGCAGTACGGACCGGCGACGAGTAGAAACTGCGTGTAGCCGATGTTGGCTGCGGTACCGACGATAATGTTCGGGATGGACGAGATGAGCGTCAAAAGGCCGCCGATGTTGGTGTAGATGCCCTCTGCCAACAGGAAAGGCATGGCGGAGAGCTTGAGTTTTTTGCAGGCCACAATGGTGAGCGAGCCCACAATGATCATGGCAGTGACGTTGTTTAGAAACGCGCTGAATACAACTGTGAGGCCGGAGAAGCAGATCAAGAGTTTAAACGGATCGCCCTTGGAGACTTTGAGAATTTTGACGCTGATCCACGCGAACAGGCCGCTGCGCGAGATGAGTTCCACGAAAATGGTGGACCCAATGATGATGCCGATGGTGCCCCAATCAACCATCTGAATATAGGTAGGCATGTAATGCCCATCATGCATTTCCCCGCCCTTAATGATCCCTTGCCAAGTGGCCAATAACAGGGCGATACCGGCGCCGAGCAGCACGAGGATGGCTTTATTAATTTTCTCCAGAGCCAGCATGCCGAGGGTGACGGCAAGCAGGATGCCGAACACATATTTTTGCTCCGTGCCGTTATGCAGAAGGAAGGCGCACAAGCCAGTAACCAGCACGATCATAATGGTGACGTGCAGGGGGTTGTGGAGTTTCTTCTTTGCGGGTGCAGATTCAGCGGCTTCGCTCATGATATCTCTTTAGACAATTAACAGGGGAGTGGTACGCAGCTCCACGGCGACTGAATATGCCGTGGCATTCATGGCGAGTTGATCCTCGTCGTGGCCCTGTAATACCACCAGGTCAACCTGAAGATCTTCAATGGCATTTCGGTATTCTTCCAGACGATGGCCGTGAGTGACGTGCTTAACCACCCTGAGGTCAACACCGGCCCCGCGCAGGGCGGTTTCGCAGGAATCAATGTAGGCCGAGGGTTCGCGTAGAAGCTGTTCCTGAATGGTTTCCCGGGCGACATCGGTATTAATCTCCGGGATCTTGCTGATCACATCGAGATACCGTTCGAACACGGTGTCATCCTCCACGTGCGTGAGATGCAGGGTGCCGCCAATGGCGGTCAGGCTGGCGGCGTGATTCACCAGAGCATCTTCGCCGACCAAGTGACTGTTTATGACCATCACGCTGTCGGTGTTTTTCAACGTGCGTTCCGGTACGCCTTCGCGATCAGGATGCGGCAGGATGCCTACGGGCGGAGCGCTTTCCTGAATCAACACATCCAAATGCTCGCCCAAACTGTACGGCCAGCGCCATGCCTCGCTGTGCAGGTGCCGATAGGTCACGATCAAACCCGGCTTGCGGGATTCCACGAGGTTGAGCAGTTCCTTGACCGTGGCAAATTCTCCGCCGTGCACGGTTTCCCATTTGCCGGTGACAGCCCCGAAAAATGTTCGGACGCTCCCGGCATATTTCTCAGCGGCGTCCGGCTCCAGATCCGTCACCACAAGGGCGTTTTCCAGCGCGGGCGGTTGATGTTGAAACGCCGTCAGGGAGGCGGCGTTGAAGACGCTGGCGAATTGGTCCACCGTACTCATATTAGGAATTGAACCGAAGCAAGACCCTGCAGGGCAAGGGAAAACGATTCTAAAATGCAGCCGGAATTATAGTCAGCTCCGCGGTTCCTGTTGAGTGAGGCAATGGAACGAGCCCAGACCCCAGATGAGATCGGAGGAATCCAGAGCCAGTACACGGCGGTCCGGGAAACATTGTTGCAGGATGATCTGTGCGACGGCATCGCGTGGCTGGCCGTAGGCAGGCATCAATACCGTGCGGTTGCCGATGTAAAAATTCGCGTAACTGGCCGGCATACGTTCGCCCTGATGCCACACCGGTTCAGGCATGGGCAGCTCAATCACGCGCAACGGGGTGCCGTCTTCGGTGTGCATGGCTTGCAGGCGCTCGAGGTTCGCCTGCAGCGAGACGTGATTGGCGTCCTGCGGGTCGGGCTCCACGGCGGTGACGACAGTCTGCGCATCCACAAAGCGCGTGAGATCATCCACATGCCCATCGGTGTCGTCGCCAACAATCCCGTCGCCGAGCCACAGGATGTTTCGTGCACCGAGATAATCGCGCAGCTGTTGTTCGATCGCGGCGCGATTCAGCGCGGGGTTGCGGTTGGGGTTTAATAAACAACTCTCGGTGGTGATGAGTGTGCCCTGACCGTTTACCTCGATCGAGCCGCCTTCGAGGATCATGTCCGGCGTCAAACAGGGCAGGGCGCGCGCGGTTGCAATGCGCTTGGGGATGGCGTTGTCCAGATCGTACGGCGGATATTTTTCGCCCCACGCATTGTATCCGTAGTTGACCACGGCGCGTTCGGAATCGTTGACGATGAAGACCGGACCATGATCGCGGCACCACGGTTCGTAGGCGGGGTGATGATGAAATTCAACCCGATCGTTCAACGCATCGTGTTCAGACAGCACCGTGCGCACCTCGGTTTCCATGGCGGCATCCCAAACATTGATGAACACGCCTTCATCTTCAGCTAAGGCGCGGACCATGGCGGCGAGCACGGGCGGGATGCGGTCGTAGAGGTCCGGGAAGCTGATGCCTTCGCGGCGCGGCCACGAGAGCCACGTGCCGGCATGGGGTTCCCACTCAGCCGGCATGCGATAGCCGAGCTGGGCGGGTGTGCTCAGGGAAGATCCTCCTTCAAGGCGGAGGTGAGCAGGGTGTACCATTGCTCGTGCGTGAGCTGTAATTCGTCTGCCCCGGCCAGTTCGCGGATGCGTTCGGATTTCGTGCTGCCCACGATCGGGATGATGCCGGATGGATGCCGCATCAGCCACGCCAGGGCCACGGCTGCCCGGCTGGCACCCAGTTCGCGAGCCATGGCATCGAGCCGTCGGCGGATCTTGGTGGGCTTATATTTTTCCTGGGACGGCAGGACTGCGCTTTTGCCATTGCCCAAAAAGCCTCCGGCCAATGGGCTCCAAGCCATGGGGGTAATCTTGTGTTCCTGACATTGATCCAAGGTGCCGTCTTCAAACGGAGTGAGCTGTAGCAGGCTCAGCTCAACTTGGTTTACCAGTAGCGGATCCTTCAGAGCGCTTTGCAGTAGGCTCACCTGTGAGGGGCGAAAATTACTCACGCCAAAGTGCCTCACCTTGCCGGCCTTCTTGAGTGTGGTGAAGGCCTTGGCAACCTCGTCGGGATCCATCAACCAATCGGGACGGTGCAGTTGATAAATATCCACGCAATCGACATCCATGCGCTGCAGCGATTTTTCACAGGATTGAATGATGTAATCGGCCGAGAAATCGTAACGGTACGGCTCGTTGCCTACCGGAATGCGGATGCCGCATTTGGTGGCAATGACGGCGGATTTTTTTAGCGCCTTGGATTGCTTAAGCGCCAGCCCGAACAATTCTTCGGAAACGCCTTCGCAATAAATATCCGCATGATCGAACAGCGTGTAGCCCGCTTCATGGGCGGTAAGGATAGCCTTGAGCCCGGCTTCGCGCGCTTTGGCGGTAACCTTGCGCCCTTCCCACGTGCCGGCAATGCGCCAGCAACCGAAGGCGAGCCGGGATCCTTTCAACGTACTTCTGCCAATGCGAACTTGTTTCATGTGAGTCGGGGGGCGGTCACGTTACGGCAGGATGAAAATCGGGCAAAGCAAAATGCGCGTGAACAGGGCGCACTTGCCTTGCCAGCGCTAATGGGCACACTGCGCGCGTGGACGGCAGCAAGCGCAACAGCAGCGACTGGATTAAGGCTGGCGTGGTCGGCTTAGTGTGGTCTTGCGCCTTTGCGCCGTTTCAATGCGAGCCGGCGGCATGGCTTACGCCGGCGCTGCTGTTGTGGGCTACGGCGGCGGCACCGAAGCGCGCGTTTCGATTGGGCCTAGCGGCCGGGGCAGCTCATTTTTTTACCTCACTATGCTGGGTGCTCTACATCCCGGTGGCCGGCAGTAATATTGTGGGCTGGGTCGCCCTCAGCGGATATTGCTCGTTGTACCCAGCGTTATGGGCAGCGTTTTGTTGGTGGCTGTTTCCCGGTAAGCCGGAATCGGCTGGGTCGCAAGTGGCGGCTATGGATTGGCGTCAACGGCTCGGTTGGGGGGCGAGTTGCGCCGTCGCGTGGGTGGCGATGGAATGCCTGCGCGGCTGGGTAATCACCGGGTTTCCCTGGAATTATCTGGGCGGCTCGCAGCTGGACTGGACATCACTCGCCATGCTAGCGCAGTTCACCGGGGTCTTGGGGGTTTCTCTGGTGGTGGCTTGGGGGTCAGTGGGTGGCTTGTTGGTGTTCTGGCGCTGGCGTGAACAGGATCGTTTTGAGCCGGCGGTGTTAAAGGATCTGGCCGGGCCGGCTGCACTGTTGCTGGTGGCCTTGGGTTTGGGTCAGTGGGCGCTTTCACAACCGTTGGCCGAACGACGCGGTTCACTCAAGATCGCACTGGTGCAGCCAGCTATACCGCAAACGGTGCTGTGGAACATAAACGATCCGGTGAGTCAGGCGGACCGGTTTGAGCATATGATGAATTTATCCGATCGGGCCGTGGCGAAGGAACCGGATTTGTTGGTTTGGCCGGAGGCATCGCTGCCGCCGTTTTGGGTGCTGAATCCCACTAATGTCATCCAACGCATGGGGCAGCTGGAGCAAGCGATTGCCGAGCAGGGCGTGTGGCGGGTGTGGGGCGCGGATACGGCGACCAATAATGTGCCGTACAACAGCGCCGTGTTGGTGCCGCCGGAAGATTCTTTTCTCGGAGGGTTGAAGGAGATGAAATGGCCGAACTACGCCAAGCGCCATCTGGTGATGTTTGGCGAGTACATACCTCTTGGTGAAGTCTTTCCGGCACTCTATGGCCTGCTGCCAATCAGTGCGTTAGCTCCGGGCACGTCCGATATCCGCTTTGAAATTGATGGCGTCCAATTCAGCCCGAACATCTGTTTTGAAAGTACTGTCCCCCATCGCATCCGCAAGATGATGAATACCGTTGATGCCAATCAGAGACGACCCGATGTCATGTTAAACTTAACTAATGATGGCTGGTTTTGGGGCTCCTCTATGCTCGATCTGCATCTGCGGAGTAATGTAATGCGAGCAGTCGAAATGAGGCGTCCCAATCTAGTGGCTGCGAACACTGGAATTTCTGCCTGGATCTCGACGACCGGTGAAATATTGAGTTCCGTCGAAAAGAAAGAGGCTGGATTTGTAATCGCCAAGGTGGGACGGTCGGTTACAGATAGTTTTTATTTAAACAATGGTGATTTATTTGCGATTCTCTGCGGGCTAATTGCACTTGCTTCTCTTGGAAAATCGCTAGCGTCACAGACTCGGAAACCAACGTAATTAACTCAATTCCTAGGGTTTTATTGCATGAGTTGCGGTAACTGATTACCCCCACCACACCCTCGTCTTTAGCAAAAGCTAGCAGGTTTATCTCAATTTATAGATTACCCAGATTAACAGTAATTGATTGACATTGGTAAAAAGTGAGACTTATATTGATTTCAGTGGGTGTGTTCGTCCGAATTTTAAGAATGAGCGATTGTATAAATTGCTTATGATTTGCAGGGATGACACTTGAATTTGGAGTGTTTACCCCAGATTCAAGCCCT
>CAJWMQ010000104.1 GCA_913042895.1 uncultured Verrucomicrobiales bacterium
GTAGGCGAAGAGGGATTCGAACCCCCGACCAACGGCGTGTAAAGCCGCTGCGCTACCGCTGCGCCATTCGCCCATCCACCCAGTAATTAGGGCTTCCCGCAAATGAACGAAAGCTGAAGCCATTTGTCAAGATTGGCCATTTTTTAGTGAAGGGAACCCATTGCCAGAACGACAGGGTGATTGCTAGAATGAAGGGGCCTGGTAGCTATGAAACGGCCGACCCTGTCACTGGAAGTGGGTTTGCAATTCACTCATGGTACCGAATCTTAATTACCTATATGCGCGCACGATCGATGAACCAACTTTTGAAGCCTTTCCTTTTAGCCATAGCGTACCTCGTCTCTGAAACACACGCTGCTGATTCAACTTCTCTGCGGGTAATGACCTTGAACCTGCTTCACGGTGGCGTGCGGCTGGGGCAACCTCTTTCCCAATCTGTGAAGGTCATTAACGAAGCCAAGGCTGACCTCGTGGGGGTTCAGGAAACACATGCCGGCACGGTTAACAATGCCGCTATCATTGCCGAAACACTCAATTGGCATCATTTCGATCAGGGTGGCCGCACTTCCATCATTTCCCGACACCCAATCGTGGGCCATACCTCACGCAAATGGGGTGTTCATATCAAGCTACCATCCGGCCGGATCATCCATGCTTATAATGCTCATCTGCGCCCCGCGCCCTATCAACCTTATCAACTGGCGAGTATTCCCTACGGGGATTACCCCTTCATCAAGACCGAGGCGGAAGCGGTCCGTTGGGCCAAGTCCGCGCGCGGCGATCAGGTCGAGCGGTTGCTGAGCGAGTTAAAAACTAGCCTGAAGGCAGGTCACATCTGCTTTCTGACAGGCGATTTGAACGAACCCTCGCATCAGGATTGGACCGCCCCGGTCGTGACGGCCGGCCGCATTCCGATTCCCGTGGCCTATCCCACCACTCGATCAATCGTCGCTGCAGGTATGTTGGATGGGTACCGGAGTGCGTTCCCTGATCCCGTCAAACACCCTGGCTGGACTTGGACCCCCACCACGCTTCCCTCTGACCCCAAAGACCGCCATGATCGGATCGATTATGTGTTTAGCAATTTACCCTCCAAGACCATTCAACAGGCCGCGGTAGTGGGTGAATCAAAAGCGCGTGCGAAGATTGTCGTGAAACCGTGGCCCACCGATCATCGGGCTGTGGTGGTGGAATATCGGCTCCCGCCGAAACCGGAATAATATGGTGGATGATTGGGTGGGAGGAAAGGGATGGAATCGGCTTGAACCCACTGTGGTGTTGGGCTAGAGGCGGAGCATGTGCGGACGGTTTTCTGAATTAGTAGATCCAATGGTGCTGGGGGATGTGCTGGCTTTGGCGGATTCACTGTGCACGTTTACTCCCCGAACGACGGTGGCGCCGAGTCAGAGAGCTCCAGTGGTGGTTCAGGCGCGTGAGGGAAATGTGCTGAAAGAAATGCGTTGGGGGTTGATTCCTCACTGGGCGGATGATGAAAGGATCGGGGCCAAGCTCTTTAACGCCCGTTGCGAGACCGCGGATCAAAAGCCGGCTTTTCGGGAGGCATGGCGGCAACGGCGTTGTCTGGTGCCGAGTACGGGGTTTTATGAATGGCGTCGACGGCAAAGTGCGGAAGGTAACGGGGAGCGAGCGCAGCCGTTTCATTTTCAACGACCGGATCGAGGGTTGTTTTGTTTTGCCGGTCTCTGGGAACGTTGGGAGCGGCCGCCGGCCCGGCAGGGTGAGTTATTTGCGGATTCCTTTGAGGCGCTTCCGCCGATGTTGGAAACCTTTACCATTTTGACTCAGCCGCCCAATGCTTTGGTGGAAGCGTATCATGATCGAATGCCGGTGATGCTGGAGCCGGCGGATGGTGCGGCGTGGCTGGAGCGGGGCGATTTGGTATCGGGCAATTTCGTGGATCAACTGTTGGTCGATCCGGTAGAAATTTAGTGGGTGGAGTCGGAGTTGTTTCTGGGGCCTTGGAATTCTAGCGAGGCTCAGGCATGGTGTGCGCGTGCGGTGGTTGTTGATCGTATTGTTTTGCGGGGGCGGCTGCAAGAAGCCTGGGGGTGATTCTGTGCCCACGATGCCCGTTCCTTCTCCCGAGACAATCAAACCTTGGGAACCGGCCGAGGCTCAGCCGAAGTTACCAACGATCAAGCTCTTTGTGGGAACAGTGGAATTGGCGGCGGAACAATGTCAGACGGAACGGCAGATTCAAACAGGGATGATGTTTCGCAAGACAATGACTGATGATGATGCGATGTTGTTTGTGCATCGAAAACCTTCGGCCAGGAGTTACTGGATGAAAAATGTGTCGGTTCCTTTATCTATCGGCTACATCGATCCGACCGGGCGATTGTTGGAGATTCACGATATGGAACCGTTTCGCACTAATGGCGTGTTTTCTTTAAGTCAAAACATTCAGTATGCACTGGAAGTGCCACAGGGGTGGTTTGGTCGCAAGGGCGTTCGACCGGGAGCGATGGTGATGACTGAGCAGGGCACCTTGCCTCAAACATATTTTCCGAAGCGTTGATGAAACTGGGGTTGGCGCAGGTTAACACTACGGTGGGGGATTTCGCGGGGAATCTTGCGGTGATTCGCACGGCGTATGAACGTGGGGTGGCGGTTGGCGCGGAGCTGGTGGTGGCACCGGAACTGGCGATCACGGGATACCCGCCACGTGATCTGTTATTAAAGAGCGGATTCATCGAGGGCAATCTGGCGGCGTTGACGGAGCTGGCGCAATCGGTGGGCGAGGTGGGCCTGGTGGTGGGGCACGTGGGCATTAATGAACGACAGCCGGGTCGGCCGGCGGTGAATGCGGTGTCGCTACTGCAGCACGGGAGAGTGGCGGCTACACGCACGAAGACTTTACTGCCCACTTATGATGTATTTGATGAGGATCGTTATTTCGAGCCGGCGACGGATAATGCGCCGGTGATCTTCAATGGCCGGCAATTGGGATTGACGATTTGTGAGGATGTGTGGAACGACGACGCGTTCTGGTCCGATCCACGGTATCGGGCGAATCCGGTGGATGGCTTGGTGGAGCAAGGCGCGGAGGTGATTGTGAATGTGTCCGCATCGCCATGGAATCTTGGCAAGGAAGGCATGCGGCGCGAGATGCTGGCCAGTCTCGCGGCCAAAGCGCAGCGGCCGGTGGTGTATTGTAACGCGGTAGGCGGCAATGATGAGCTGGTGTTTGATGGCGGCAGTCTGGCGCTGAACGCGCAAGGGGAGGTGCTGGCTGCCGGCGCGCAGTTTGCCGAGGCCTTGGTGGAGGTGGATTTGGAAGGGTCGGTGCAGCCGGTAGTTGAGCCGGACGAGATGGCGCTGTTGCATGATGCGCTGGTGTTGGGCGTGCGGGATTACCTTGGCAAATGCGGGTTTCGCAGCGCGGTAATCGGCCTGAGTGGCGGCATTGACTCGGCAGTCACGGCGGCGCTCGCTGTCAGGGCGCTTGGCGCGGAGAATGTGCGTGGCGTCTCCATGCCCTCGCCGTATTCCTCGCAGGGCAGTCTCGATGACTCCGAGGCGCTAGCGGCGAATCTCGGCATTCAATACGACGTGATCGGCATTCACGCGGGCTTTGAAATGATGAAGGCGAGTCTCGAGCCGATCTTTGGCGATCGGCCGGAGGATGTGACCGAGGAAAACATGCAGGCGCGTTTGCGTGGATTGATTTTGATGGCGGCCTCCAACAAATTCGGTTCCCTCGTGCTCACCACCGGCAACAAGAGCGAGCTGGCGGTCGGATACTGCACGTTGTACGGCGACATGTGCGGCGGGTTGGCGGTGATCAGTGATGTGCCGAAAACAAAAGTGTTCGAGTTGGCGCGCTGGATTAATCGTGACGGTGAAATCATCCCAGAGACGACTATCACCAAGCCGCCTTCGGCAGAGTTGAGGCCGGATCAAAAGGACGAAGATTCCCTGCCCCCGTACGGGGTGCTGGACGCTATTTTGGATCGGTACGTGGTGGAGAGCCAATCGGTGGCGGAGATCGTGGCCGGCGGGTTTGATGAGGCGACCGTGCAGCGCGTGGTACGTTTGATTGATTTAAACGAATACAAACGCCGCCAGGCGGCGCCCGGCTTGAAGGTCACCAGCAAGGCCTTTGGCGTGGGTCGACGCATTCCGGTGGCGCAGCGATACAAAGGATAAATCATGGGAAAATCCGAACAACTGTTTGCCGAATCCCTCAACCATATTCCCGGCGGTGTGAATTCGCCGGTGCGGGCCTTTCGTGGGGTAGGCGGGCAACCGTTCTTTGCCGAACGCGCCGCAGGCGCGCACGTCTGGGATGTGGACGGTAACGAATACATCGATTACGTTGGTACGTGGGGCCCGGCGATTCTCGGCCACGCGCATCCGGCCATTGTGCAGGCGGTGCAGGCGGCCGCCGAGCGCGGCACGAGTTTTGGCATCCCCAGCGAACCGGAGGTCCGTATGGCGCAGTTGGTTAAAGACTGTGTGCCGAGTGTTGAGAAGGTGCGCATGACGAATTCTGGCACCGAAGCGTGCATGAGCGCTATCCGCGTGGCGCGCGGGTTTACGGACCGGCCGAAGATCATCAAGTTCGATGGCTGTTATCATGGCCATGCCGATTCGCTGCTGGTGAAGGCCGGCTCCGGCGCGCTCACTTGCGGCAATCCCGATAGCGGCGGCGTGCCCGCGGAATTTACCGCGCACACCATCGTGTTGCCGTTCAATGATCGCGAGGCCATCGAACAGGCGTTTGCGGCGAATGAAGGTCAGGTGGCTGGCATTATCCTTGAGCCGGTGGCGGGTAATGCGGGCGTGTACCTACCGCGCGAAGGGTATTTGGAGTTTCTGCGCGCGATTACCGCGAAGCACGGGAGTCTGTTGATTTTTGATGAAGTGATGACCGGTTTCCGCGTGAGTTTGGGCGGGGCACAGGAACGGTTTGGCATCAAGCCTGATCTCAGTTGCTTCGGTAAAATCATCGGCGGGGGCCTGCCGGTAGGTGCCTTTGGTGGGCGCGCAGAGGTGATGGATGTGCTTGCGCCGGATGGTCCGGTGTATCAGGCCGGGACGCTGAGCGGTAACCCACTGGCCATGGCTGCAGGCTTGGCTGTCTTGAAGGAATTGAAAGACGGCGCTGTCCATGAGAGACTTGAAAGAATGGGCGCGCGATTGGAGGCAGGGCTGAATGCGGTGGCTAAAAAGGCGGGCATCCCGGTGATCACTCAACGTGCTGGTTCGATGAGCTGTCTGTTCTTTGCCGAACAACCGGTACACAATCTGGCCGAGGCCATGCAGACCGATCGTGAGCGGTTCAAAAAATATTTCCACGGCATGCTAGCCGAGGGTGTGTATCTTGCCCCGAGCGCCTTCGAGGCCGCCTTTTTATCGGATGCCCACACCGAGGCTGACATCGATGCCACCATCGCGGCGGCCGAAAAGGTGATGGCAACGCTTTGATCTTATGAGAATTCTGGCTATTGATCACGGGACGAAGCGGATGGGGATTGCGGCGAGCGATGCGCTGGGGATGATGGCTCATCCGTTGGAGTTTATTCCAGCCCAACCATTCGATGCGTTTTTGAAACGGCTCAAAGAACTCCTAACCGAACGGGAGACCGAACAAATTGTGGTGGGCATGCCGCGCAACATGGACGGGAGTATCGGGCCGCAGGCGTTGAAGGTGCAGGATTTTGTTGCGGTGCTGAAAAAGTCCGTAACCGTGCCGATCGTGACGTGGGATGAGCGACTGACGAGCGTGATGGCGGAGGATCGCCTCCGCGAGGCTGGGGTGAGCGCGCGTGATGCGAAGCAGAAGGTGGACGCCTCGGCGGCGGCGGTGTTGTTGCAGGATTACATGGACAGCTTTGCCGGATGAAGCGCTTCAAGCTCACCATCGCCTATGACGGCTCGGCGTATTATGGCTGGCAGGTGCAGCCGCGGCAGGTGACCGTCCAGCAGCGCGTGGAGGAGTCGGTTAAGCAGTTGTTTCCAGCGGTGAAACGCGTGCATAGTTCCAGCCGCACGGATACCGGCGTGCATGCGCAAGGGATGGTGGCGCACGTGGATTTGCCGGTGGAAGAGCGCCCGATGGACGGGCATCAACTACGCCGGGCGTTAAACGCTTTTTTGCCGTCGGACATCCGTGTGATGCGAGCCGTGCGGGCGCGGGCGGATTTTCATGCGCGCTTTGATGCGAAGGGTAAGCAGTACCATTACTGCATCTGGAACGGGCCATCCATGAACCCGCTGCTCAACGGCCGGGCGTGGCATGTGCCGGCCGAGCTGGATGTGGCGCGGATGAAGGGGGCGGCAAAATTGTTCGCGGGCCGCAAGGATTTCAAATCGTTCGCCACCACGCGCGAGTATGAGATGGAAACTACTGTGCGCCGCGTGACGAAGTGTGAGGTGCGCCGGCGCGGGCCGGAACTGGGCGTGGTTATCGCGGGCGAGGGGTTTCTCTACAAGATGTGCCGGGGTATTGTCGGTACATTGGTGCAGGTAGGGCAGGGGAAGCTAACGCAAAAGGACATTCGCCAAATTTTCCGCGAGCGTGATCGTCGCGTCGCTGGCATGAACGCCCCGGCCTGCGGGTTGACGTTGTTGAAGGTGGTTTATTAAAGGGGAAGGTTGATGAATGTCGTCCTTGTTGAACCGGAGATACCGCCAAACACCGGGAATGTGGCACGGTTGTGTGCGGCGACGGGTGCGCGGTTGCACTTGATCGGGCCATTGGGGTTTCGGCTGGGCGACCGTGAATTGAAGCGGGCGGGGATGGATTACTGGCAGCAGGTGGATTGGTATCTGTGGGAGGATTGGGCGAGCTTCACCGCCGAACAACCGGCTGCGGCCCGATATTGGATGGTGGAGCAGGGTGGGGCGAAGCGGTACGATGAGGCGGGTTTTGGCTCCGAAGATTTTCTGGTGTTCGGTCGGGAAACAGCGGGTCTGCCGCCGGCGCTGCTGGAGGCGCATGCTGATTCGTGGCTGCGGATTCCGATGTTCAACGCGGAAGCGCGCTCGCTGAATCTGGCCAATTGCGTTTCGCTGGTGCTGTACGAAGCCTTGCGGCAGCAGGGGTTTACAGGGGAACTGGGCGAATGATGCGGAATTTGGGGTTGACCTGACCAGCGTTTGCTCTATGTTTGCCCCGCTCCCTGAAAGGGGGGCGCTCATAAAGAGTGACGGAGGGACTGGCCCGATGATGTCACGGCAACCGGTTGAAACAGCGCGTTTCGATGACCAGGTGCCAAATCCAGCCGGCGAAAGCCGGGAAAGATGAGCCCCGGCGCAAAATTTTCGCCCGCTCATCGCTGTGAGCGGGCTTTTTTGTAGCCTGTTGTCGGCGAACATATTGAAGAAAAGGACAGAACAATGGTTGAACAACAGGGATACATGAAGGCGTTATGTTGTCGTGAGTGTGGGGAGGAATACCCGCTCGAGGCACGGCATGTTTGCGAGTTATGTTTTGGACCGTTAGAGGTGGTTTATGACTATGAGGCGGCCAAGAGCAAAATGACTCGACAGACGATCGAGCAACGTCCTCAAAGTATGTGGCGGTACGCCGAACTATTGCCGGTGGCCGGAGAGCCAACCGTTGGTCGTGAGGTCGGCTTCACACCGCTGATAAAGGCTGATCGTCTCGCCAAGCGACTGGGGGTTCGCGAGCTTTGGATTAAGAACGATGCAGTGAATTATCCGACACTTTCATTCAAGGACCGCGTGGTGAGCGTGGCTTTGAGCCGGGCACGTGAGCTGGGCTATGAAGTGGTGGCCTGCGCTTCAACCGGCAACCTTGCCAATAGCGTAGCAGCCAACGCGGCGTCTGCAGGCCTTACGGCATTTGTTTTCATTCCAAACGACCTTGAAAAGGGTAAAGTGGTGAATTCGCTGATTTATAATGCCAACGTGATCGGTATTAAGGGCCACTATGATGAAGTAAACCGTCTCTGCGCCGAGATTGCCGGCAAACATGATTGGGCATTTGTAAACGTGAATATGCGGCCTTACTACGCGGAAGGCTCCAAGACCCAAGGTTTTGAGATTATGGAACAACTTGGATGGAAGATCCCGCGACACACAGTTGTTCCGATGGCTTCTGGTTCATTACTTACCAAAATCCATAAGAGTTATCAGGAAGCTGTGAAGGTTGGTTTAGTGGACGAGGCCGAATACAGTGTACATGGTGCACAAGCTACGGGTTGTTCGCCAATCAGTCAGGCGTTCAAGGAAGGGCAGGATTTCTTCAAGCCAGTTAAACCTGACACGATTGCTAAAAGCTTGGCGATAGGGACGCCGGCCGATGGATTTTATGCGTTAAAAGTTTTCAAAGAAACCGGTGCGGCCTCGGATGACGTGACTGATGAAGAGATTCGCGAAGGTATTAAGCTGCTTGCCGAAACCGAGGGTATCTTTGCTGAAACCGCCGGAGGCGTAACCGTGGGCGTCGCTAAAAAACTCATTGCCAGCGGCGCTATCCCTGCCGATGATTCGGCCGTGCTTTGCATCACCGGCAACGGTCTGAAAACGCTCGATGCCGTGGAAAACCATGCGGGTAGCGCTCGTGAAATTGCTCCCAGTTTGCGGGAGTTTGAGTCGCTGCTAGATAGCGATAAAGAGCTCGCAGCAGCTACTCAATAAAAATTATTATGCCAGTAAATATTCGTATCCCTACGCCGCTTCGTAAGCTCACACATGATGAAGAAGTGGTGGAAACCAGTGCCGAAAACATCGGTCAGGCTATCGCCGACCTTGAAACCCGCTATCCGGGTATTCAGGAGCGGTTGCTTGATGAGTCCGGTGAAGTACGGCGCTTTGTCAACGTATACGTTAACGAGGAAGATATTCGTTTTCTCGATAACAAAGAAACTGCGATTAAAGATGGCGATGAGGTAAGTATCATTCCCGCCATTGCAGGTGGTTGAGCGCATGCCAGCTAAGAAAACAGCCAAGAAAAAGGCGCCTAAAAAGAGTGCGAAAAAAGAGCAAGAGCGTCTTCGTTTATGGCTGATGTACCCGCCCAAGCACATCACCTCACCGATAGTTTGGGAGTTAATCACTCGGTTTGAGTTGAAGGCCAATATTCGTCAGGCTGAAGTGCGTGATGAAATTGGCATTGTTTGCCTCGAGCTCGAAGGTTTACGCACATCCCTCAAGAAAGCCTCCCAATGGCTTGATCGCCAAGGTGTTAAAGTTGAGCCGGTGGAAATAAGTGTGATTAGTGGCTAACGTGACCGGCGTGGTGACCATCCGGTGGGATGTGCTACCTGCCAAGTTGGCTAAGGTGCGTCGTTTGTCACTATACCCTTTCAAGTCAGCCAGTACAGACTTAGACGCAGAGATGACAGCCAATTCGGGGGGCGTTTTTGGTGGTGCCTTTCGTGGTGATAAACCGATAGGCTGCATCGCGGTATTACCCGAGTCAAAACATGACTGCGCCGCAAGAATCCGTTGGTTTGGCGTGCTTGAGAACGAGCGCGGGCAGGGCGTGGGCGCGAAACTCGTGATCGCCGCCCAGCAACACGCCAGCGCCATTGGCCAATCGCTCTGGGCCGATGTACGTGTAAAGGCTATCCCGATTTACGAACGACTCGGGTTTGAGCCGCTGGGCGACTTCTTTGAACTGCCGGAAATCGGCGTACACCGCGTGATGCGTTGGTGGCCGGCTGGACTCCGTTCTTGAAAAAACGGGCCATTTCGTGTCCTCTCACCACGGCGCGACCCGCCCGGTGATGTTGATCCACGTATCCAGAGACGGCCAACAATTCGGCCCGTATACCCCCGAGGATGTGCAGGCCTATTTGGCTGACGGCAGTCTTCTAACTACTGATCTGGGCTGGGTGGAAGGGACGGTTGACTGGGTGCCTCTGCCGCAATTAGTAAGCGGCGGCGCAGCACCGCCACCTGCCATTCTCGGGATCACCTGCCCTAAATGTGGAGCTGGCTTGGAGGCGGATCAAGTCGTCTGTTTGGCCTGTGGACATAATTTGGATGAACCGGTTGTGGAGGTTGCGGAAGAAGCAAATGTACCGCAAGAGAAGCGGAAGATACCACCTTCATTAACTTACGAAGATGAATTGGCCGATCGATCTTCATTTGTGAATTCTGTGGGGTGGGGTCTCTTAATGGCTGGTTTGATGCCCGTATTCGGTGACGGAGAATGGAAAGTTCCTGCTTGGAAATTCTGGGAATTAGCTGAATGGCAGGCGATGTACAGTATCATTGGACCTGTGGTAGTCGGTGTGATTTTAATAGTTTTGGCGTCAGCTATGCATGGGCGTAATCGAGGTATTGTTGTATTGGTGTTAGGGTTAGCGATGGGGGGCTTGGCCGTGACGGATCCGGAGATTGGGGCTTTCAAGGTGGCGACCCCGGTAGAAGATACATCTATTTCCATTCCTGAGTCTTTGTCGTCTGAAGAAGCTGGGGGCACGGTGGATATCCCTGAAAAGGAGATCGAGCTCGTAGATAAAAATGTTTTTTTTGAAAAAATGGGCCTCGAAACTGATCAGCATTCAACGAGCATTACTGTTTTTCTAGTAGGTTGGATGGCATTAGTAATCGGGGCAAAGTCACGGTTTTATCGAACGGACAGTTTGGTCGCTTACATCTTTTCCTT
>CAJWMQ010000105.1 GCA_913042895.1 uncultured Verrucomicrobiales bacterium
GTAAACAAAGTGTCTCAGTTTTCATTTTAAAAATGTGCTCGCGCGATTAATACACTAGGAAACGATCGGTAATGAAGGATTATCTTTAGATTCCGCTTGGTTTTACTCAAAAAGGCCCTAAGACAAAACGATCACTCATATGATGGGCTCATACTTATACCATTAGCGCTTTTATCGGATGTACTTCTTCCACACCCGTTAGCCGCTGATCAAGACCTTGAAATGGAAAAGTGAATCGTGAGTGATCAATACCCATACGATCGAGGATGGTAGCGTTCAACTCATTGAGATGCACGGGATCATGGGTAATATTGTAGCTAAAATCATCGGTGGCACCGTGCGTGATCCCGGTCTTGATGCCAGCACCGGCAACCCACATGCAGAAATTACGTGGGTGATGGTCCCGCCCATAATTCTCGCGCGTGAGTTTACCCTGGCAGTAGACAGTGCGACCGAATTCGCCACCGAAAACCACGAGCGTTTCATCCAGCAAACCGCGTTGCTTCAGATCTTTCATCAACGCAGCAGTGGGTTGATCAGTATCCATGCACTGGTTCTTGATCTGCGCGGGTAACGAGCCGTGCTGATCCCAACCGCGATGGAGAATTTGCACCACGCGCACACCGCGCTCCATCAAACGCCGCGTGAGCAGCGCCGAATGGGCGTAGGTGCCGGGCTTGGTGACGTTCGGGCCGTAATTTTCCAAAGTGGCCTTACTCTCGCCGCTAAGATCGGTGAGGTCTGGCACGCTTGACTGCATACGAAAGGCCATCTCGTATTGCGCAATGCGTGTTTGTGTCTCGGGATCGCCAAAACGTTCGAAGGTTTTTTGGTTCAACTTACCGAGCGCATCCAGCATCGTGCGTCGGTCGCCGGGATTCACGCCGGGTGGATTCTTTACGTATAACACCGGATCGCCGCTACCGCGAAGTTTCACGCCGTCGTACTTGGACGCCAAAAACCCGCTGGACCACATGCGCGTGAAAAGCGCCTGACTGGGATTCTTGACGGTGGGCGTAAACACCACGAACGCCGGTAGATTTTGGCAATCACTGCCGAGCCCATAGCTGAGCCAGGAACCGAGGCTGGGTTTGCCGGGCACCTCGCTGCCAGTCATCGCAAAGGTGCAAGCTGGATCGTGATTGATCGCCTCGGTATGCACGGAACGAATCATCGTGATGTCGTCCGCAATGGTTTTCATGTGCGGTAACAGCTCGCTCATCTCAATGCCCGACTGGCCGCACCGCTCGAACTTGAATTTACTCGGTGCCACCGGAAACCGCTTTTGGCCACTAGTCATCGTGGTGATGCGCTGGCCGTTGCGGATAGAGTCCGGCAGGTCCTGATCGAAATGATCGGTCAGTCGTGGTTTATAATCGAAGAGATCAATCTGCGACGGCGCGCCGTTCATGTGCAGGTAAATCAGCCGCTTAGCCTTGGGCGCAAAATGCGGCAGGTCGGGCAGGGCCGGATGCATGTCCTCACCGGCCCCGGCCCCGGTCTGAGCGCCCCACGCGCGTTGGCCGAGCATGGAGGCCAACGCGATGCCGCCCACCTTGAGGCCGGCGCCCTGGAAAAATTGTCGGCGGTTCTGCAGTTGGAAAAATTCGTTTGCGGGATTCATGTCAGTTTTTGTTCACGACCTCGTCGAGGTTTAAAAGGAGATTAGCCACCAGCGTCCACGCCGCGAGATCCACAGGCGCGAGTTCAGGATCGGCCTTGCTTTCACCAAAGGCAATGAGTTGCTTCGCCCCTTCGACGTCCGTGGCAAAACGCGCGCGATGGCCAGCCAGCACATTTGTGATGATCTGGGTCTCAGCCGCTTCCGGATGGCGCGCGGTCACCACGCGCCACGCCCAACGGACACGCGTGTTGGCGTCTACACCGCCTTCCTTGATAATGCGCTGGGCTAGATTGCGGGCGGCTTCCACATGCTGGACGTCGTTCATCAGTTGTAACGCCTGCATCGGCGTGTTGCTCCGACCGCGGGCGGCACAGCTTTGCTCGCGGTTTGGCCCATCGAAGCTCGACATAAAGGGTGGCGGCGCGGTGCGCTTGAGGAAGGTGTAAATGCTGCGGCGATAGAGATCGTCGCCCAACCCCTGCTTGTAATTGCGCGTGTTACTGTTAGCAAACCCGACCGGTTCCCAGATGTTAGGCGGTTGATACGGATTCACGCCGCGCCCGCCGAGCGTGGGCACTATCAATCCACTGAGGCTCAGCACCTGATCGCGCAACACCTCGGCATCCAGCCGATAGCGCGGGCCACGGGCCAGTAGACGATTTTCCGGATCCTTCTCCAGCAACGCCGGCGTGACGGCGGAGCTTTGGCGATAGGCGTGACTGGTGAGCAGGCGCTCAATCAGCCGCTGCATGTCCCAGCCGTCTTCCACGAACTGCACGGCCAACCAGTCAAGGAGCTCGGGATGGCTCGGGAGATCGCCCTGCGTGCCGAAATCCGAACTGGTTTTTACCAAGCCCGTGCCGAAGAACTGTTGCCACATGCGGTTAACCATAACACGCGCGGTGAGCGGATGCTGACCGCTGACCAGCCAGTTGGCGAAATCCAGGCGGTTATAATCGCGATCCTTCGGCTTGGCCGGCAAAGGCGGCAGGAAGCTCGGTACGTTACGGCTGACCTTTTCGCCGGGCTGATTATACTGGCCGCGAATCATTACATAGCTTTGGCGTGGCTTGGGCAGGTCGGCCATCACGAAGGTGATCGCGGTGTTTTTGCTAATAACATCCAACTCACCGGCGAGCTTCGTCTTCTCGACCTTAAGATCGGCCAGCGCCTTGGGCGGCTGAGCGTACACACGTTCAATCCACAGCACAAAAGCTTCCTTATGCTCGGCGTCCGTCCATTTGTCCGGCGTCTTACCACGCAGACGACGCCAGACGACATCCGGTAAATCCTTTTTGCGCACGTTTTCCGGCTGTGCCTTCCACACGGTGAACGAGAGCGCGGGATCCTTCGCCGGATCGCTGGTCACTTCCGCACCGGATTTGTCCCAGTACGCCTTGCCGTCAAAATGAGTGAACGCCCAGCCATTGATTTTCGCCCCCGGTTTGAGTCCGACCTTGGACGCGTCCACTTCCAGTCGCACCCATTTACCGGTTTCGGGCAAATCTCCCAACCGCTGTCGGCTTGTAGTATTATCTTTACCCCAATTAATTTTGTTTTCGCCCCAATAGGCGCGGTGTTCCCACGTGCCGTCATTGAACTGCAGCATGATCTGCTTGGGCGGATTCAGCGTGTCGAGGTAAACGTACGTGAACAGTTTCATGCCTTTCTTAATGACCAACGGCGGGTTGGCGCCGCCAATCACAAGCTGCTCCAGCCCGTTCGCTTCCAGCACGAACGCCTTGCCGCCGCTGAACACAGGCTCGGGCTTACCCACAGTTTTCCATTCCTTATTGCCTTGACGGGTTGCTTTGGCAGGGAAACCGTCCTCAATCCAAACCGTCTCCTTCGAGGTAGGCTCTGGCGCCACGTCGAGTTCGGCAGGATCAATATATGCCACCTTAGTCGCCGCCTCGCTGACGCGTTCTTCCACCGCCGCAATTTGCTTCTCCAAGGCCACAAGTTTTTCCTTATCGCCCGGACGTGGTACGCGCAGGATCGGTGGCGTGTCCTTCTTGTTACCGTCCATCGCCGGATCAGCCGCGCTGTGAAAGAAGGAGTACATCGAGTAAAACTCTTTCGTGGAAAGCGGATCAAATTTGTGATCGTGGCATACCGCGCAGCCCGCCGTAAGGCCCATCCACACCTCCACCGCCGTCGAGGTGCGATCGACTGCGTACCGATAAATCCATTCCTCACCGATACTACCGCCCTCGCTGGTGCTCACGTTGCAGCGATTGAAGCCGGAGGCGATCCGTTGATCCATCGTCGGTTCCGACAACAAATCTCCGGCCAACTGCCAGCGCGTGAATTCATCGAACTTGATGTTCTGATTGAACGCCCGCACCACCCAATCGCGGTACGGCCACATGGACCGCTCATTATCCAAGTGCAGCCCGTGCGTGTCTGCGTAGCGCGCGAGATCCAGCCAATAGCGCGCCATGTGCTCGCCATACGCCGGTCGCCTCATCAAGTCGGCGATCAGGCGCTCCAGTTTCTCGGGCGATTTATCTAGTAGAAAGCTATCCACCTCGGCGAGCGTCGGCGGCAGGCCAGTAAGATCCAGATACACGCGGCGCACCAACATCTCTGGCTTGGCCAACGCCGCGGGCTTCAGGTCTTCCCTAGTGAGGCGCCGTCGTAGAAATGCATCAATCGGATTCGCCGCCTCCTTGGCAGCCTTGGGCACGGCCGGTTTCTTCGGCGCGATAAACGCCCAATGCTCCTCGTACTTGGCCCCCTGCTCGATCCACGCCTTGAGGATGGCCTTCTCCTCCACGCTCAGGATTTTCTTCGAGTCCGGCGGCGGCATAAGGTCATCGGCATCGTCCGTAATAATCCGCTGCCACGCCTCGCTCTCCTCGAGGTTGCCCGCCACAATCGCCGCCGCCCCATTCCTCGGTTTCAATGCGCCAGCCGCTTCATCCAACCGCAGCTTGCCCTTTCGCGTCGCCGCATCCTGCCCGTGGCAGGAAAAACAATTCGCCGCCAATATTTTCCTCACATCGCGGTTGTACTGTACCGTGTCTGCGGCAAGCGACGCCAGCGGCAGGCCGACCAGCAGAAAAATCGCCCAAAAATTCATGCCCCAATCGTCCCGTACAGTGCGGTTTCGGGCAAGGAAAACAGATGAGCGAACGCGCTACTTCTGAAACTCAATCCAGTTCAGGCCCAGCACGCCTTTGGTTTTGGCGATCACCCACACATCGGTAAGATCACTGGGCTTCAGCTTGGCGGGCAGTTCTACAAATTCACCGTCGCCGGTGAATTTCACTTTCACCGCGGCCAATAGCTTTCCCTTAGCCGATCCGGCGCGCAGCTCAAGGCGACCCGTTCCATCAATGCCACCGGCACGCACGAGGATTTTCGACACCTCAGCCAAATTCAGTTCGCGGAACACAATCGCATCGCCATTTTGGAAATGGCCGATGATGCCCTTCTCACCCTCGACCTGTTCCACGTATTGCATACCGTAGTTGGCGTCGTAGAGCGCCGCTTTTTTGCGGCGCGAATGAAGCACGATTGTTTTCTCTCCGCGTAACGGCGGCATGTCTTCGGCGCCTGCATCGGTGTAGCCGGCAGTGAGCACAAGAACGCCCTCGTTCACGCGAATCTTCGGCTGTGCCGGTGCCGCGTACACGCCGGACAAACCGCGATGCGGTGTGCTGGCGGTGTTGTCGTTCAGCGACAAAATCCAGTCCACCATCAAGCGCGTTTGCTCGAGAGTATGCTGCGGGTGCGGTGGCATCGGTTGCTGCCCCCACGCGCCCACGCCGCCTTTGAGCACCTTCTCGGCCAGGCGCGCGGCCGCACCGTCCTCATCAGCATATTTCTCGGCGACCAATTCGTAGGACGGCCCAGCCGAGGGCGTATCGGAAATGTGGCAGGCAAAGCAGGTGCTCTTGTGCATCAACGCCAAACCGGGCGTGGACAGCTCGGTATCTTCATCAGTGAGATAACGTCGGTTTCGAAACTCGCCCTGCAGGGCCACGAGGTTGCCGTCGATCTGTTTCGTCTCGGCATCGGAGACCGCCAGTTTGTAGGCGAGCTTCTGCTGCCAGTCGAAAAACGAGCCGTGAGCCGGCGATTGAAACGTCACTTCCGGACGCGCGTTGCCCACATGGATCGTTTGTGTGGCCGTGCTCTTCGCTCCGTTGGGATCGGTAACGGTCACTGAAATCTGATGCACGCCGGGTTTATTAATGGCCTGATTCCAGGTCGATTCCATGCTGCCGTCACTCCATTTGTATTTCAATGCATCACCGTCCGGATCAAACGATTGCGCGGCGCTGATCGCCACTTTCAACGGTGCCTTGCCGGCCGAGACATCCGCCGCCAACACTGCCTTCGGAGCGCGATTGCCGCGGCGATACACGATGCGCGCGATGCGGCTGTCGGTGTTTTCCCACCATTTATCGCCGTACTCGATAATGTATAATGCGCCGTCCGGGCCGAGTTTCATATCCACCGGCCGACGAAAATTCCAGTCCGGCAAAAACGGCGTGACCGCCGGGCCTTCGGTGCCGAGCTTGGTCGTCTGGATCCAGTTGCGCATCCACTCGTAAATGAACAAGTGCCCGTCGAATTCCTTAGGCAGACGAATGGACGATTTACTTTTCGGATCATACCGATACACCGGCCCAGCCATGATCGAGCGTCCTCCCGAGCCGAGGCTGGGAAAGCGTTCGCTTTTCACGTTGCCGTACCAGATCAACGCCGGCTGCGCAGGCGGCAGTTTCTTGATGCCCGTGTTGTTCGGCGAATGATTCTCCGACGCTCCCGGCTTGAAGGTGGCCACTACCTTATTGTTTTCAAAATCATAAACTGGATACGGCTCATTCGGGCCAATAAACAGTGGCCATCCGAAGTTGCCTGCCTTGGGCGCGGCATTGATTTCATCATACCCGAGCGGGTTAATCTTCAGCTCCGGAAACACATTCGGTCCCACATCGCCGAAGTACAGCGTGCCGTCGGAGTCATCGACTGTCATGCGAAACGGATTGCGCACGCCCATTGCGTACACTTCCGGTCGACCCTGTTTTTGGTCGGTAAACAAATTCCCCTTCGGAATCACGTACCCGCCCTCATCCTTCGGCTGGATGCGCAGAATCTTGCCGCGCAAATCCTGCGAGTTGCCTGCTGAACGCATGGCGTCCCAACTCTTTTTACCCGGCCGATAATCGATCGGCAGCCCCGGCTTCCAGTGGCAGTTGTCGCCATTGCCAATGTACAGGTGGCCGCGGCCGTCCATGAACACCGCGCCGCCCATGTGAAAAATGTGTTCATCATCATACGGCCACTCGAGCAACACCTCCTCGCCCTTCACATCCATCACGTCTTCCTTCACCACAAAACGGCTCACGCGCATCGTGTCCTGTTTGGCCAAGGGACAATGTAGCGTGAAGAGATGGCCGTTCTTCAGGAAGTTCGGGCTCACCGCAAACCCCAGCAGACCCACCTCGCCCTTGGCATAAGTCGGCACACGACCCAACGTGGTCACCGAGCCGGTCTGGGCAGTCCAGCGTTTCACGCCGCCGGCAAATTCCACAAACACAATGTCACCATTGGCCAGCACTTCAAACTGGATCGCATCGCGGCTGCTGCTCACCAGCACCTCGCGCTCAAACCGGCTGGGATCGTACGTCTCCGCCGACAACAACACCGGCAGCAAGGCGATCAGGAAAAGGATAATTCGTTTCATGATCATCAGGATAAAAAATTACACGGCGTCCTCGCCCTCAAAATTCGGGAACCGGCCGATCACCGGGTATTGCTCAATCTCCAGCACCGACCCGCTTACCGGAGCACTCTCCGGGCTCACCCAGTACACCGCGGCCGTCGCAATATCTTCCGGTCCCATCAATTTCCCCGAGGGCGCCGCGTGTTCCGGCAACTTGTCCGGCCAATTCTCCGGCAGACCGTCGGCAATCTTCACGTGATACTCATTCTCCGTCAGCGTCCAGCCGACATTGAGTTGATTGAATCGCACCTTGTGCCGCGCCTGCGAGTCGGCGAGGTTGCGCGTCATCGTCATCAGCGCCCCCTTGCTCATTGAGTACGCCACTAGATTCTCCTGACCGCACCAGGCCAGAATGGAGCCAATATTCAGCACTGACCCTTCGCTCTTCTTGAGCGCTGGCAACAACGCGCGGATCAGCAACAGCGGCGCACGCGCGTTCACCCCAATGATGCGATCGAAAAACTCCGCGTCCGTCTCCTCAATCTTATTGCGCGTCACCAGCCCCGCATTGTTTACCAGCCCATCAATGCGTCCGTGCACCGCCAGCGCATCCTGAGCCAACTGCTCCGGATAGGTCACATCCCCGAGGTCGCCCTGACAAAAGGCCGCGTTGTCCGCCCCCAGTTCCGCCACCAACGCCGCGCCACGCTCAGCGTTGCGTCCGTGCAAAATCACCTTGGCCCCCTCCGCCACAAAACGCCGCGCCATGTGCTCGCCAATCCCGGTCGTACTGCCGGTCACCAAAATTATCCGATCCTTCAAACGCATAAGACGCACAAATTACGGACAAACCGCCACCGTTTGTCGAGCCTACGGATTATTTCACCAACACCATCGGCTTCGAACTCTCCAGCGTCGTGGCCGATCGTTGCTCTTTCCCCTGATGATCCTCGTTGCCCAGCGTCGCTTCCGCCTGCGCAACCAATTCGCGCATCTTGGCCATCACCTTAGGGTTGGCAGCGGTCACATCCACTTTCTCCGCCAAATCCGTTTTCAAATTCACCAACTTACCCGGCCGCCCACGGCCTTTTTGATCGGCAGTGGTCCAGTTGGGGAACGTGTTCGCCAAAGGCAAATGCCATTTCCAATCTCCCCATCGCACCGCCTGCAATTGGCGACGACGGTAATAATAAAATACCTCATACGGCGAGGCCGCCCCTTTCGTGCCGGTGAGCAGCGGCGTGATGTCGTGTCCGTCAATATTATTGGCGGATAACAATCCGCCGCTCAGGGCCGCAAATGTCGGTAGAAAATCCATCGTGCTGGACAACTCATTGCACGTACTGCCGGCGGGAATGCGACCAGGCCAGCGGGCGATCATCGGCACCCGCATGCCGCCCTCCATCGTACCGCCCTTCGCACCGGACAAAGGCGCGTTGGAACCGCCGTTACGGCCGTTGGAGCCATTGTCCGAGGTGAAAATCACCAGCGTGTTCTTGTCCAAGCCGTGTTGCTTGAGCGCGTCCAGAATCTTGCCGGTGGACCAATCAATCTCCTCCACCGAATCACCGTACCGCCCATTCGCACTCTTGCCGTGAAACTCCTTCGAAGCAAAAATCGGCAGATGCGGAAAGGTGTGCGGCAGATACAGAAAGAACGGCTTCGATTTATTGCGCTCAATAAAACTCACGGCCTCGCGCGTGTACCGTTGCGTGAGCGTGGCCTGATTAGCCGGTGCCTCAATCACCTTTGTGTCCTGAACCAGCGGTAACGGCGGATCGCCCCGGCGCGCGCTGGCCATGTCGTTCGAGTACGGAATGCCATAGTACTCATCAAACCCGTGCGCAGTAGGCAGATGCGGCAGCTGATCGCCCAAATGCCATTTGCCGATACACGCCGTCGCGTAGCCCTTGGCCTTGAGCATTTCAGGCAATGTCAATTCGCGGGCATGCATCCCACGTCGACTCCGAGGGATCAATACCCAGTGCCCGGTGAAATCCTCATGCATCCCCACGCGCCGAGCGTAGCAGCCCGTCAACAGGCTCGCCCGCGAAGGCGTGCACACCGGGCTAGACGACATGAAACTCGTGAACCGCATCCCCTCCTTCGCCATCGCATCAATCCGCGGCGTGCGATTCTTCGTCGACCCATAACACCCCAAGTCGCCGTACCCCAAATCGTCACAAAAGATCAGCACATAATTGGGTGCGGCCGCAGCCGCGTGCATCGCCCACACACCGAACAGGGTCAGAAGTATTGTTCGCATGGTAGCTTTACAGTTTACTGATAGCGGTCTGAAGTTTTTTGCGACTGGCCGTAAGGTTGGCGTAGCCGCCGAATTCGATACCGCAGTAGCCGCGGAAGCCGGAGGCGTGCACGAGCTTAAGCATGCGGTCATAGTCGAGCGCGGATTGCTTACCCTTGTCGTCCCACACGCGGTCTTTCACCGACACGCCCTTAGCAAACGGCAGCAGCTTTTGCATCCCGCGATAGGAATCATAGCTCTCTCCCGGCTTGATGCGGAAGTTGCCGAAGTCCGGCAAGGTGCCGCAACGTTTGTGGTCAACCTTCTTAATCACCTCCACCAACCAGTCGGCGTTACTCGAGAGGCCACCATGGTTTTCCACGATCACATTCAACCCCATCTTCGCCCCGATCGCCGTAAGCCGGCTGAGACCGTCGGCCGCCAACTTCACCTGATCGTCCCACGTGCCGCTACTGCCGGCATTCACGCGAATGGAATGGCACCCGAGAAACTTGGCTGCATCGAGCCACTTGCGGTGGTTGTCCACCGTCTGCTTGCGCTTGGCCGCATCCGGATCGCCAATGTTGCCCTCGCGATCGCACATGATCAGCAGGCTCTTTACGCCCTGATCGGCCGCACGCTTTTTCATCTCGCCGAGATATTTCGCGTCCTTCGCCTTGTCCATAAAGAACTGGTTCACGTACTCCACTGCGTGGATGCCGTGTTCCGCGGCGACCTTGGCGAAATCGAGATTATCAATCTTGCCCGAGCGCAGCTCCCGATTGATCGTCCATTGCGCGAGCGAAATCTGCAGCGGCGCCGCATCCTTCGTCCAAGCCGCACCCGCTGTCAAAGTACCGACCGTCAAGCCGGTTTGCGTCAAAAACTGTCGTCGAGAAACATCGTTGAAAAACTGCATGCCCGAACCCTACGCTCCACCCCGCTCAATTCAATCGCAAAGGGAACTCAAAGACGCTGGAAGAGGCGGGCTTAGTCGACCGGATGGGATCG
>CAJWMQ010000106.1 GCA_913042895.1 uncultured Verrucomicrobiales bacterium
CCGGCTCCGGCTCCGGCTGGCGGCGGGTCAACTTCCTTCGCGGCCGTGACTCAAAAACTCGATTCGGGTGGTAGTTTGTATTTTTATTTAAGTACAGGTCAGGCTCAGGATTGGGTGCAATCTGTATTTACCGAGGGCGGTAGCTTGCTTCAGCAAATGGGCCCGATGATTTCTGAGCCGGCACAGGCGGAGATGGCGCTGGGGATCGGCCAAGCCGTTTACAGCGGTCTGGGTTTGGACAGTATTGATGGAATGGGCGCCAGCACTAAGGATTTTGGTGACGGTTTGAAACGTAATGTGGCAGTGGTACATCGTGACCCAGCTAATGGCGAGGGGTTGATCTGGAAGGCTTTTGGAACTGCTTCGCATGAATTGGGTGCCCTGAAACTAATGCCGTCCGATACAGCCTACGCAATGCACGGGGATATGGATGTCACCACGGTGTTGCAATGGGTGCAGCAAATGACCACTCAACATGCCCCGCCAGATATGGCTGCCGAATTGAACGGCCAATTGCAAAATCCTTTGTTGCAGGCCGTGCTTAACGGTTATGCCGGCGAGATGGGCGTGTATTTGACATTAGATGTTGAAAAAACGGTACCCGTACCTTTGGGAGGCGTTGCCCTGGGCGAAGAGGATTTTCCGGCAGCAGTCGCTCAGGACCACCTGAAGGAGCTGGGAGAAGTCACCGAGATTGATCCCGTAGAGGATACAATCCCAATCCCATTGCCGGGTATATCGCCAGTGCCAGGATTGCCTGAACCAGGGGTAGTGCCTCCGCCTGCAGGAATTCCGGTGCCCCCATTGCCTGGAGGTACGGCAGTTCCTTTGCCTTTGCCGAACGGCGACTTGGAGGGTGGGGCAGGTATGGTCAATATTCCAGAGCCGGGTTTGGTGCTCGTACTTAAGGTGAAAGATGATTCGATAGAAAAAATGATCGAAGGTGCGGTCGGTACGCAAGTGCCTCTACAGGAATTGACCGAGGGTGAGGTGACCATTAAGCAGGCACCCGCTCCATTACCATTACCTTTTCCTGTTTCGGTGCAGCCGGCTATGTGCCAAGTGGGAGAATACCTAATCGTGGCAACTTCGCCGGAGTTAGCGAAGAAAGTAATCGCCGTCCATAGTGGTCAAGATTCTGGGCTGCAGGGAACGCCGGAGTTTCAAAAGCTTGCACGAGGTATGGATCTTAAAGGGAACCAGTTCATCTTCATGAGTGACCGAATGGGTAAGATGTACGAACAAGTGATGAAGCGAATGCTTTCCAGCGGACCGGGTAATGATATGCCGCCGCCGGTGGAAAAAATGGTGCTTAAAATTCTGACGATGGGAGTTTCTGCCTCGGTCACCATTGGTAAGATGGGGTCTGATGGAATGATGATTCAATCTCACACAACGGGAATGGGCTATGATACAATGGCGATGATGGGCGCAGCGGCAGTTCCTTTAGCTGGGTTCGGGATGAGTATGGCGGGCATGGTGTTGCCGGCCATCTCCTCAGCAAGTGATTCGGCTCAGGAAGTTGTGAAGATGAATAATGCCAAACAGCTGGCCATCGGATTTTTTGAGTATAACGACGTTAAAGGGCAATTGCCAAAAGCTGAAACTTGGTGTGATGAACTGATAAAATTCGATATTGAACCCAGCATGTTTTCCGACCCCATTTTTGAGGAGACCAAGGAGTCGCCGGATGAAAAAGTTTGTATCTGGCTTTTTAATCGAAACCTTAGTGGAGTGAAAATGGAGGATATTAAGGATCCGGCCAATACCGTACTTATCTATGATGGAGGGTTGGATTGGAATGGAGCAGCCGGTAAAGAAGAGTTTTTTCCGGATGCAGATTTCAAGGTCACCACGGTCTTTGCTGATGGGCATGTGGAACAAATTGGTCCACAGGAGGCGGCCCGGCTCAAGTGGACGCCTTAAGCTATATTGATGCACATTTTATAGTTGCCCGAGTTCTGAGTTTCCCTCAGGGTGGCACTACCCCTTCGCGCTTCGGATATTGCCATGAAAAAATATAGTGATCTTTTTGTATTTCCACTTCTACTCAGCTTGCTTGGCTGTGGCGGAGAAACCACAACGACAGAGGAGGAGAGTGCCTCAATCACCACTCCACCAACTGCATCGGTGGACCCTACCCCAGTAGCATCGCCACTTCTACCTACTCCTTCGGTATCCACTCCAGTTGGCCAGCAACAGGCAGCGACCCAAAATAGTTTCTGGGCCGTGAACCAGCATCTGGACCAAGGAGGCACTTTCTACCTTTACCTAAGCAGCGAACAGTTGATGTCCAAGATGGACAACTTCATGGAGACAATGGGAGGGCTGGTAGACGCCGCCGGCCAGGAGCTTGGTGAGGAAGAGCAACAAATGGCAACGGCTGGCATGGATATGGTTCGCACCTTCTTCGAGCAAAGCGGTATTCGTGATATTAGCGGAATGGGTATGAGCAGTTTTGAGGCGGAAAAAGATTTTCACCGCACCAGCATGGTGGTTCACCATTATCCGGATCGTAAAGATGGTTTGATTTGGAAGGTGATGGGAGCACAACCTCACGAGCAGCAAATTCTGAAAATGTTGCCGGCCGATACGGTGCTTTCAATTCAGGCTGATCTGGACGCAGTAGCTGCCTTTGACTGGATGCGCAAATTCATCACCGACACAGCCCCGCCTGAAGCTGTAGCGGAGATGGCCAAGGGGCTGGCTCAGATGAATCAGGCGATAAAGTTTGAGGATCTCTTGCGTTCAACCGGTGGAGAACTGGGTTTCTTCGTTACACTCAATGAGCAAAATCAAATACCAGTTCCGTTGCCTCTCCCTCCAGATGCACTCCAAGGCTTGCAGTTGACTTTCTCTGAGCCTGGTCTGGCGTTGGTGTTGAAGGTGAAAGATCAGCAGTTGATGACCATGATCAGTCAATTAATGCAGAACCCTGAAATGGCTCCGATGCTGAAGCAATCAGTTGAAAACGGGATCACTATGCACACGCTCACCCCTCCGGAAGAATTGCCCGTCCCAATTGATCTAACCCCGACCTTAATGCAAGCGGGTGATTACATTGTGCTGACTAGCAGCCAGAAACTCGCAAAGGATATCCTTGCTGTGCAATCAGGCAAAAGCGAAGGGCTGGCCGGCACTGAAGAATTTAAGCGATTAGCCAATGGGCTCAATCTGCAGGGCAACCAGTTGCACTTCATGAGCAGCCGGTTAGGCAAGGAATACAGTAAGCTTAACAAGTTTGGCTTAGCCATGGCCGAAATGCAGGCAGCTAATGATCCTGATCCCCAAGCCAAGCAGGTTTTAGATTTAGCGAAAAAGTTCATGGATGTGGATGGCTCCAAGGCTTCTGGGCAGTTAACCGTGATGCAGGTGGCAGCTGAAGGAATGGTGATGAAAAGTCAAAGCACGGGTGACCCAATTGGGGCAACGGTTCCCTTATTGCTGGTGGGTGGCGGCGGAATAGCTGCTTCCATGTTGCTGCCTGCTTTGGCGAAAGCAAAAGCGAAAGCTAACGCACTTAAGTCTATGAATAACGCTGGGCAACTAACTAAAACCATGATTTTTACTGCTTTGGATAATGATGGTAACCTACCTGATTCTGACAGGTGGTGTGATTCGATTTTTAAAGAAGTAGGAACTCTTAAAGTGTATGCTTCGCCGCAAGATTCCTTTGCAATGTCTCAGGTTGATAAAGGTATAAAGGTTAGCTCTTACGCGTTCAATAAAGCCTTGAGCGGAAAGAAGGAAGCTGAAGTGAATCCGAATACCGTAATGATATTTGAAACTGATTTGGGTTGGAATGGCTCAGGTGGATTGGAGGATGCGCTTGAGTTTTTGGAGTTCTTTGATGGGCAAGCGATCGCCGTATCCACTGTAGATGGGACGGTGCGGCAGGTGAGTAATCCTTTTGAATTAAGACAAATGCGTTGGGATCCATAATTTGTTAATATTTTTTGAGGCGCTATGGCGGTAGCAGCGTGACCAGCAATCAAAACGAGGGTATTTTCCTCGTATGCGAATTCTTGCCAAGGCGGCCTTAATACTCTGGTCTGGTTACATTGTTCAGGCAGCTGAACGCCCTAACATCGTGCTGGTGATGTGCGATGATTTGGGATGGGGTGATGTGGGGTTTAACGGAGGGGAGGATATTCACACACCGCATTTGGATGCGATGGCTAAGGCCGGCCTTCGATTCGAGCGGTTCTACGCCGCTGCCCCTGTTTGCAGTCCCACGCGTGGAAGTTGTATCACCGGTCGGCATCCGTTTCGTTATGGCATTTACTTTGCCAATACCGGGCATATGAAGCCGGAGGAATTGACCTTGGCTGAGCTCTTAAAAAGACACGGCTACACCACCGGTCATTTCGGTAAATGGCATTTAGGAACCCTCACGAAAACCGATAAGGATGCCAATCGAGGTGGGCCACAAGGAAAGGAGCATTTTTCTCCACCGCAAGCCAATGGGTTTGATGTGTGTTTCTCAACTGAATCCAAAGTGCCCACATGGAATCCAATGGATAAGCCTAAGGTTGATGCTCGGCGCACGTGGTGGGATATATCCGATGACACCGAGCCTTACGGAACGGCTTACTGGGATGAAAAAGGTCGGCGTGTGACAAAGAATCTCGCCGGCGCTAATTCGCGGGTAATCCTAGATCGAGCGATTCCTTTCATGCGCAGTGCAGCACAGAAAGAACAGCCATTCTTTACTATCGTTTGGTTTCATACCCCACACCTTCCAGTGGTGGCTGGGCCTGAATATGCTCGTATGTATGCCGATGAAGATAAGTATACCCAACATTACCGAGGCTGCATCACCGCGATGGATGAACAGGTAGGCCGTTTACGTACTGAACTGCGTGCTATGGGGGTAGCCAATAACACACTGGTTACCTTTTGTAGCGACAATGGCCCAGAAGGAAAGGCGGGCAGTGCCCCCGGCAGCGCAGGTCACTTGAATGGTCGGAAAAGGGATTTATTGGAGGGTGGTATTAGAGTGCCGGGCCTGATCGAATGGCCCGGTAAGATTCGGCCGGGCAATACAACCATGCCCGCAGTGACCAGTGATTATCTGCCTACCATTCTGGATTTAATCGGCGCTAAACCCGTGGGGGATCGGCCATTGGATGGAATTAGTTTGCGACCATTATTCAATGGGGCAATGAAAAATCGAGGACAGTCAATTGGGTTTCAGTCAGCCGGGCAGGTGGCTCTAATCGGAGACCGTTTCAAATTATGGGGCCGGGCAGGTGGTAAACAGGTGGACAAGTTGCCCACGTTGAAGCTGTTCGATCTAGTGAATGATCCTAGTGAGAAAACGGATGTAGCTGCACAACATCCAGAGGTGGTAGCGCGGATGACACGGGAATTGAAGACTTGGCGGGCCTCGTTGGAGGCCAGTGATCGCGGCGAGGATTATCCGGCTAAATAACTTCGCCGGCCGCGTGGCCGCTGGCCCAGGCCCATTGGAAATTGTAGCCGCCTAACCAGCCGGTGACATCGACGACTTCGCCAATGAAATACAGGCCGGGCACGGTACGGCATTCCATCGTCTTGGAGGAGAGTGCTGCGGTGTCCACACCCCCCACGGTCACTTCCGCCTTGGCATAGCCGCCGGTATCGGCGGCTATCAGGGCCCAGTCGCAGAGGTGCTCCACGAGCTGATCGCGTTCGCTTTGCTTCAATTGCGAGAGCGGCTTGGCGGGAGCGAATTGCTCACCGAGAGCGGACGCAACGCGCCTGGGAAACCACGCCTCCAGCCATCGGGCGGCATCCAGCCGCTGGGTGCGGGCGTCTTCGAGGAGCGCTTTCGGCGATTGTTCCGGCAACAGGTTTAGCGTGAACGATTCGCCTGGGGCGCAGTAGTTGGATACCTGCAGAATCGCCGGGCCGCTTAGTCCGTGGTGGGTGAACAGGAGGTTCTCCCGAAATGACTGTCCGCCGGCGCTGGCGATGCAATCCAGTGAATTGCCGCTCAAATCGCCGAATGGCCAATGGCGTCCATCGGCAAGCCGTGGCACGAGCGGCACGAGGCCCGGGCGCGGTTCAATGATCGGCACATTAAATTGCTCGGCGATGCGGTAGCCGAAATCGGTGGCGCCCAGCTTGGGAAACGACAGCGCACCGGTGGCGACAATCAATGACTCACATTCCACCGGGCCTCGGTTGGTTTGCAGGTGAAAACGGTCGGTGCGCTCAATGCGTTCGATGGCGCATTCCGTGTTCAACTGCACACCGGTCCCACGGCATTCGGTGCGGAGAAGATCCACGATCTCCCGCGAGGAAGTACGGCAGAAGAGCTGGCCCAGAGTTTTTTCATAATACGCGATGTTGTGCTGCTGCACCAGCTCGATGAATTGACTGGCGGGATATCGCGAAAGGGAGGACCGGCAGAAGTGCGGGTTGTTGGAGAGGTAATTCTCCGGTCCGGCGTGGAGGTTGGTGAAATTGCAGCGGCCACCGCCGGAGATGAGAATTTTTTTGCCGATACGACGATTGTGCTCCAGCACAAGGACAGTTCGACCGCGCAAACCGGCCGTTCGCGCACACATTAGGCCTGCGCCACCCGCGCCAATGATGATGGCGTCGAATTGTTCAATGGATTGATTCGTCGACTGGCTCAAGCAGTGAGGGGGTTAGTCCAAGTATAACAGTTCATTGGAATTTTAGAGTCCAAGGGCGAGGTGCGTCAGGTGTTGCTCCTGAGGGCATGCTTCCGCCAGCTCCATTACCGAAACCACCAGCGCTCTCATACCTTGCCTGACTGCGTTAGAAATTGCCGGCTCTTTGGCATCCTAGTTTGCGGTTCACCCATGGTTTGATTATAGCGAAGCGACTTCGAATGTCAGCCGAATACGTTGGAGCAAGTCTTGTCTGCGGGGTGTTGCTGCATTAGAAATCGGTTTTGGGGGAGGATAATGTTGCGCTTCACATGGATACTGATCTTCGCTGCAGTTGCACCAAGTTTTTTTGGGCAGGATTAGGCGGATATATTTAAGCTCGGACCTTGACCGTGGCCCGTGCTCGTCGCAAAAGAAGGCATGCGGATTTATCCATTGTTGATCATGTTGCTGGCCGGTGCCGGCGCGCAGGCGGCTAAGCCGAACATTGTTTTTTATTTCATCGATGACCTGGGCTGGACGGATGTGTCGTTTATGGGCTCGAAATATTATGAGACGCCTCATGTCGACCGGTTAGCGAAGGAGGGCATGGTGTTTATGGACGCCTACGCGTGTGCGCCTAATTGTGCGCCGAGTCGCGCGTGCCTGATGAGCGGTTTATACGGACCGCGGCATGGGGTTTATACGGTCAGCAACTCGGATCGTGGGCAGTCGAAGTTCCGCAAGCTGATACCTATAAAAAACACAACGGTGTTGGCAGATCGCTTTGAGACCATTGCCGAGGTGTTGCAGAAAGCCGGATATGTGACGGCCACGATGGGCAAATGGCACTTGGGCAAGGACCCGACCACGCAGGGTTTTGATGTCAACATTGCTGGGCGCGAATGGGGCAGTCCGAGTGGTGGTGGCTATCATAGTCCGTACAAATATCCGAATCTCGTGAATCCTGAAAAAGGTGAGTATCTCACCGACCGTTTGGGCGCAGAGGCGAGCAAGTTCATTGAGGCTAATCAGGACAAGCCGTTCTTCCTGTATCTTACGCATTACACCGTGCACACGCCCATTCAGGCAAAGGAGGCGTTGACGGCGAAGTATGAAAAGAAAGCGACAGTCGGCGGGCACACCAATGCCAAGTACGCAGCCATGATCGAGAGTATGGATGACAGTATCGGCGCAGTACAGGCAACCTTGAAGCGACTGAAGCTGGACGAGAACACGATCGTAATTTTCTTTTCGGACAACGGCGGGCACGGCGGTGTGACATCCAATGCGCCGTTGCGCGGCAGTAAGGGAATGCTGTACGAGGGCGGTATTCGGGAGCCGCTGGTGATCAAGTGGCCGGGGGTGACGCAGGCCGGCAGCACTTGCCTCGAACCGGTGATTGGCGTGGATTTTTATCCCACATTCATGGAGGCGGCGAACGTGAAACGCCGCAAGGCCGCACAACTGGATGGCCTTAGCCTGATGCCGTTGCTCAAGGATGCCTCGGCCTCGTTGGATCGTCCGGCGTTGTTTTGGCATTTCCCGGCTTACCTGCAGGGTTACACGCAGCGTCACGGTGCCTTCCGCACCACGCCGGCGGCGGCCGTCCGGATGGGCGATTGGAAATTGATCGAGTATTTCGAGGATGGCGCGCTCGAGTTGTACAATTTGAAAAATGATTTGGGAGAGGAAAACAACCTCGCAGGGAAGGAGCCGGCGAAGGTGAAGGAACTGCACGCCGCCATGTTGAAATGGCGCAAGGAAACTAAGGCGCCCGTGCCCACGGAGAAAAATCCGGGCTACGATCCCAAGGCGGTGTTTCAGGCGCCCAAACGGAAATAGGGTTGCCCAGCGGGCGCGCATGCGCGACCATAGCGGCTTCATGAAACGGTTTTCGTTTTCCTCATTGGGCCGGCTGATGCTGGTGATTTTTTTGGTGGGTCCGTTGCTTGTCCGCGCCGCGGATAAGCCGAATGTGCTGTTCATATTCGCTGATGATCAATGTTACGAAACCATCGGCGCGCTTGGTTACACGGATATCGATACGCCGAATCTCGATCGGCTGGTCAAGCGCGGAACGACTTTTACACGCGCCTACAACATGGGTTCGTGGAGCGGTGCGGTGTGCGTAGCCAGTCGGCACATGCTGATCACGGGCCGGTCCATCTGGCGTGCGCAGGAGGCTTCCAATCTCTTCTCTGGCAAGGCTAATCCCGCCAAGTTGGCAGCGCGAAAAACCGAGTTTGAGGGCCTCTGGCCACAGGTGCTAAAGCGTCATGGATACCAGACGTTTATGACCGGTAAATGGCACATTCGTGCCAAGGCCGATGAAGCGTTTGAGGTTGCCCGCAACATCCGACCCGGCATGCCGAACCAAACGCCTGCGGGTTACAACCGTCCGTTACCCGGTAAGCCCGATCCGTGGAGTCCATTTGACCCGAAGTTTGAAGGCTTCTGGAAAGGCGGTCGGCACTGGAGCAACATCGTGGCTGACGACGCCATTGATTACCTCGGCATGTCCAAAAAGGATAAGCGGCCCTTCTTTATGTACGTGGCGTTTAATGCCCCGCACGATCCCCGCCAGGCGCCCAAGGAGTACATCGACAAATACCCGCTCAAGCGCATCAAGACTCCAGAAAATTATCTGCCGATGTATCCCTACAAGGATCAGATCGGAAACCAGCATCGGTTGCGCGATGAAAACCTCGCGCCTATGCCGCGTACCGAGCACGCCGTAAAAGTTCATCGGCAGGAGTACTACGCGATCATTGAGCACATGGATACGCAGATTGGTCGCGTGCTCGATACGCTGGAGAAGAGTGGGCAGGCTGATAATACCTACATTTTCTTTAGCGCCGACCACGGCCTTGCCGTCGGCCGCCATGGTTTGTTTGGTAAACAGAACATGTACGAACACAGCACGCGCGTGCCGTTCATCGCGGTCGGCCCCGGCATCAAAGCCAACCACAAGATCGACGTGCCGATCTATCTGCAGGATGTGATGCCGACAACGCTCGAGTTGGCTGGCATGGAGAAGCCTGAGCATGTTGAATTCCATAGTCTTCTACCGTTGTTGAACGGCGAGCAAAAGGAATCCAATTATCCTGCTGTTTATGGAGCCTATCTTGAAAACCAGCGAAGCGTTCGTGCTTTTGGTTACAAAATGATTCTTTATCCCACGGCAAAAAAGGTACGTCTTTATCACTTAGAGAGCGACCCGGAAGAGGCGATCGATCTTTCCGAAGACCCATCGACCGCGGACATTCAGAAAAAACTCTTCGCCGCTTTGTTGGAACTACAGAAAGAAATGGCAGACAGTCTGGATCTGACGAGTACCTTTAGCTTTTAGCTTTCGTCTTTTTGAGTATCTGAGTGCGCTCCTGAAAGATCATATCCGGATGCTGTTTTAAGAAGTTGCGTAGCTGCTCGGTGGTAGCTTCTACATTGACGGCCTTTAGTTTGAGTGTTTCTTTGCCGTCTACTTTGGTTGGCTCTTCCGTGATGGTACCCACCAGGTGACTCTGTCCTACTGCTTCGACAAGCTTTTGAGGGTCCACCCACCGGAGGTGTAAACGCCTGGTTGGTTTGTCGTATCAATATTGACCGAGCATGAATTTGCCGGCATCCTTACCACCGTCTTTTTTCGTCAATGGAATGGATACGTAATGAACGTTTCCGATGGTGGTGGCCATGAAGTGGCGCTCTTCATTGATCAATTCATTGTGGTCACTGAGTCTTATCCCGCCGGCACGCTCCGGGTGG
>CAJWMQ010000107.1 GCA_913042895.1 uncultured Verrucomicrobiales bacterium
TCATGACAAAGTCCCCAAGCCAATTTGGCATTCTGATCCAGATATCTGAGTATGTTATTTCAGGATTCAATTTGTCTTTAATTTAATGGGTTTTTGCCTTGGTTTCCATCGGTTGTGCACCCAAAACCAATTGGCGGGATCGCGCCGGATGGTTTCCTCTTGGGCGGCAATGATATCCTGAGTGATGGCTTGTGTGGAGCGACGTTTGCCTTCAGTGCGCGTGGGAATCTCGTCACCCAACTCAATACGCCAGCGGCCGGGTGCGGTGCGAAAACAAGCGGAGGGGAAGAGGCGGCATTTGTAACGCTGGGCAAATACTGCGGGAGCAGGACTGACGGATGTTTCACGTCCGAAGACCGGCAGCCAAAGGCCGTGATCGCCGGCGTTTTGATCGGCCAAAAGTCCCAACACGATGTGCGGGGTTTTCATGGTAGCTTTGAGTTGCTCGCCTTCGGTGCGGCGCTCGAAATAGAGGCAGCCAGAAGCTTTTCGGAGTTGTAGCATGAGTTCGGTTAACCGTGGCTGGCGGAGCGCGCGGTAGGTGGTAGCGGGTTGGGCAGTGGGAGCTCCCAGGTGAATCCAGGAAAATAACTCGAAGTTCCCGTAATGGCCGATGGCGAGAATGATCCGCGCTTCGGGGTCTTCCTGCAAAACGGATTCTAGTCGTTCGTATCCCTCGAATGTAACAATGGCCCGGATTTGTTCTGCGTCCATACCTCCGGTTTGAAAGATGCAGGCGTAGGTTTCGCCAAGGCGTTGAAAATGGTTGCGAGCCAGTTGGGTGACATCGTGTTTTGATTTTTCAGGAAACGCGGCGGCGATGTTTTTCTGGGCGACAGTTCGGTGGCGTTTATCCAGAAACCACGCCAACCCGCCCAGCCGCCGACCGACCCAAGCCAGCGCTCGCAGGGGCAGGCAGCGGGCCCCGGCCACAATGGTGCGAGCGAGATAGTATAGGAGGGTTTCCATCAGCGAAAACAGATTTTGCGGACACAATCGTCGAAGTCCTTGGCGCCACTGAGGATCTTGATTTCCACGCGCATGTAGAAGATAGGCAGATCGCGCCGGTCGATTTTCGGAAACCGCACGGCATCTTTTTGTGTGGTGAGGATGACCTCTGCGCGGCGTTTCTTGGCACGGTTGATGGTGTTCAGAATTTCCTGCTGGTTAAACCGGTGATGATCTGCGAATCGCTTGGTGTAGACAAGATCGGCGCCTTGTTGCAACAGGCTTTGCTCGAAGCTCTCGGGCTGGGCAATGCCGCTGAGAGTGGCCACCTTCTTTCCCTTGAGCCATCCGATTTGTTCGCGTTGATCGGGATTGAAGACGTCCTCAAAAAAGAGCGGCCAGTGGACGCACTCGATGATGCCGGCGTTGGGGTTGTGTTTGCGGATACGGGCGCGCAGGGCGGCGGTTTCGCCATCGCTTTTGGTGATGAAGATGGTATCCGCTCTTCGAATGTGCTCGGGCGGTTCGCGTAGGGTTCCGCGGGGCAGGAGGTGTTCATTACCGAACGGTTGCTGGGCATCCACGAGCACGATGTCGCGTCGTCGGCCGGCGAGTTTCCAGTACTGAAACCCATCGTCCAAGAGTAGGGTGTCGCAGCCGAATTGCTCAATGGCGTACCGGCCGGATTTCACACGGTCCTTGTCGGTCAAGACCACTACGTCCTTGAGATTGGAGGCGAGCATGTACGGTTCATCGCCGGCATCTTCGGAGTTGAGCAATAGGCTCTTTCCATCAGACACCACGCGGGGCGGAACGACCTCGTCCTGAAGTAGGAGTTTATTTTTCCAACGCTGGGTGAGTGGCGGTGGTTTGGAGCGATAGCCCCGGGAGAGAATGGCAACCTTGCGGCCCTGATCGGTGAGTACGCGTGCGAACTTTTCAACCACTGGGGTCTTGCCCGTGCCGCCTACAGTGAGGTTGCCCACGGTGATAACCTGTACGCCAAGGGGGTGATCGCGGATGATACGGGCTTCGTATAGCCAGCGGCGGCCTTTGACGATGATGAGGAACACCTTGGATAGACTAAAGAGCACTCCTCGAAGCAGCGCGGCCTTTTTGCCCCGGCGCTCACCGAAGATGACCTCAAGGGCGAATGTCTCAAATTGTTCCTGCCAGGCACGGAGGGACTCGCGCATTGATCGGAGAATGCCAGAGGATCAGGCGTTCTTCAAGTCAGGGAGCGTACGGCCGGATTGTTCCACCTCGCTCGGTGGGGTGTCCGAGTTGGGGGGCGCGGACTTTTTCTGAAAATGCGGCGGCGGCCCGGAGCGATGCGGGGGGCGGCCTTTGGGGCGACCGGGTTCTTTATTGAACCGGAAATGGGGGAGATTATCGAAGACGCGCGTTTGTTCCGGGGTGAGGGTGCCGCGGATTTGTGTCTGTAAATCGCGATGTTCCTCGCGCAGTTGCTCGCGGAAAGGTTCGCCAAATTCAAAAATGCGCTGATGACTTTGCTTGGTCAGCTCCCGAATCATGTTTTTCTGTTCCTCACTCAATTCAAGGTGGCGATCCAGATAACCGGATGAACGGAAAAAGACAGGCCGCGCCGGCCGCGTTTCCATGCCATTGGATTTTGGTTGAAATCCAGAGGTGCCGTTTTGTGGCGTGGCGGGTGTTTCGGGTGCGGTTTGGCGCGTGAGCAAATGCCCGGTACCGACTCCACTGCCGAAAATCATCAAAGTCGCTAGAATGGCTTTCCACTGATCCATCAGTTTTCCTTAGCGATCGAGTGTCGGGGTTTCGATGGCCAACATGACGATGGCCTCAAGGTCCTCATCGGTCGTTTCGGTCTGGGCTGACAGCGGGGCGGAGGGAGCCGGTTGAGGCTGTGGTGCGGCCGCTTCAGGGCTGTCCAAAACGGCTACAAGAATCATTACTGCCAGACAAGGCACCACGGCTCGCCAGAGGGCTTGGCTCCATTGCTGCCAGAGATTTATGGCTGCTTGGGGTGCGGCTTCAATGTGGGCCATGATGCGCTTTTCGAAGGCGTACGGAACGTGGTCGACCGGAATTTCCCGCGTTTCAGTCAGCATTTTCCGCAAAATGTCCTCAGATTCTTTCATGTTCTTATTTCCAGACGGTTTCGTTTTCAGGTTCGTTACAGGTTTACAGATATTTTTCGGGGTTTAACCGATCCACAGCTTTTCGCATTTTTTCGCGGGCGCGGTGGGCTTTTACTTTGACGTTCGATTCGCTGAGGCCGGTAAGATCGGCAATTTCCCGGATCGATTTTCGGTCCAGTTCCAGCAGGGTGATAATGTGGCGGTCATCGGGTTTCAGTTCATCAAGCAGTTTGTCCACCAACGCCCGCGCAGCTTCCTGATTGGTGTGGGCATGGGATTCCTCGCCTAGGTTTTCAAACCAATCGTTCTCCTCATCCGAGAGATCCGTGGCGTTCCATTCGCGGTTACGCTGGTGTTTGCGCAGAAAATCATAGCAAGTATAGGTCGCCGTACGCATTAGCCAATGTTCAAACGGAGCCGTGCCCTTATAGCTGGAGAGTTTGCTGAAGGCCTTAAGGAAAACGGTTTGCACAATGTCCTCCACCTCAGTTTCCCGCCGGGCATAACGCCGGGCAAGAGCGAAGACGCGTGGCTGATACTTTACCACCAAAGGCTCAAAACTAGCCGTTTGACCGCTAAGTACTTCGGCGATCAATTCCTGATCGGTTGGTTCAGCCACGCTTGGGATTCTTCATCAGGCGCAACGCTGCACCAATAAAAAAAACACCGGCGCATAAACGCCGGTGGCTTGAGTTAATTCAGTTCGTAATCGCCATTCCTATCGGCTTGGGCCTTGGCCGTGATGAACGTGAGGGGCGTCCCTGTTGTCCGTGGCGTTCGTGGTTACGATCGTGGTGTTACGCATTCAAAAAGAGGCTTCGCTCCCTTTTTTTCCAGGACTACCCTTGCCTCCGCCGCCTGGACGTTTACCTGGCCTGCCTTTTCCCTCACCGCCCGGACGTTGCCCAGGACGGCCTTGAGGGCGTCGTCGCATTTCGTCCATTTTCTTGGCTTGTTCTTCAGTGAGGATAGCTCGCATTTTCTTTTGGTATTCGTCACGGAGAGCGCCGAATTTCTCACGAAACCCCTCGCGGTTGCCACTTTCACGGGCTTCAGCCATCAATTTACCAAATGCGGCACGCTGTTCGGCTTGGAGTTTTGTCATCTGCTCAGCCTGTTTATCGTTAAGGCCAAGCGCCTTGGTGATGGCTGCGCCACGATCTGGCCGTTCACCACCCTTGCCGCGCTGTTCGGGACGCTCCCCCTTGCCGGGACCGCGTTCTCGTTCGTCTGCCTGGACGGTTACGGTTAGTAGACCGGCCGTAAGAAGTACAATAGTGGTTTTGTTCAGTTTCATTATTTTGTGCTATTAGCTGTATTTCTGGGAGAGAACAGGAGCCATAATCTCTCGGTTGCTCCCAGAGACGCCAATTCTCTTAGGTTGGTTACATGGAAAATGTTGTTAAAATCACGATTGACAGGGAGGGTATTCCTGTTAATTTCACCGCCCCGTTGATGCGATTTCAGCGGTAAACTGTAAGATTTGGGGGTGAATCTCCTTAATGACGGAAATTAAACTGAAAAAAGGTGAACCGGTTGAACGTGCGTTGCGCCGCCTGAAAAAGAAGGTGGACCGCGAAGGCACCATTAAGGATGTGCGAAATCGACGCGCTTTCGAGAAACCGAGCGCGCGCAAGAGGCGTAAGATGAAGGCGTCCAAGTTCCAGGCCATGTTGGCCGCGCGCTACGCTGATTATTAATCCACCCTCACCGGATTGACGGCGCGCCTGCGGGCGCGCATTTTTTTTGTCATGAGACCCCGCGAAATTGCCCTCGGCATACTGGGCCGCTTGCAGGAGGCCGACCACGAGGCCTACCTCGTCGGGGGCTGTGTGCGCGATGAGCTTCGTGGGGTCGCGCCGCAGGATTTTGATGTGGCCACCAGCGCCCGGCCTGAAGAGGTGGAGGCGCTTTTTCCCCAAACCCACGCCGTGGGCAAGAGCTTCGGGGTGATTTTGGTGGTGGAACACGGGCACACCTTTGAGGTGGCCACCTTCCGATCGGACAGTCATTACACCGATGGCCGGCGGCCGAATGCGGTGACCTTCAGTGACGCGCAAACCGATGCCAGCCGTCGTGACTTCACGGTGAACGGACTCTTTCTCGATCCCCTGACCGACACCGTGCACGATTGGGTAGACGGACAGGAAGATTTGGCGCGACGTCGATTGCGCACCATTGGCAATCCAGCCGAGCGATTTGCGGAGGATCATTTGCGCCTTCTACGTGCGGTGCGTTTTGCGGCGCAACTGGATTTCGAGATCGAGCCGGCCACGTTTGCGGCGGTCCACGAAATGGCCGGGCGCATTACGCGCGTGAGTGCGGAACGGATTCGGGATGAATTACTGAAACTCTTTCGCCCACCTCATGCCGCGCGCGGTTTGGATCTGCTTCATGAGAGCGGGCTGCTGGCGCAGGTGTTGCCGGAAATTCTGCCAACGGTGACCTGTGATCAATCGCCCGATTATCATCCCGAAGGCACAGTGTACAATCATATCCGTCTGATGCTTTCCCAGTTGCCCACCGAGGCGCCGGCGGCCTTGCCCTGGACGGTGTTGCTGCATGATATCGCCAAGCCGGTGACGCAATCAGTGGGCGAAATGGGTCGGATCCATTTTTACGGCCACGAGAAAATTGGTGCGGACATGGCGCACAACATCCTGCAACGGCTGCGGTTTCCCAACGTTGAGATCGAGGCCATTGTACAAACCGTTCGCTACCACATGCAGTTCAAGGATGCGCCGAAGATGCGCAAGGCCACGCTGCGCCGCATGCTGTTGCGGCCCACTTTTGATCTGGAGATGGAACAACACCGACTGGATTGCCTCGGCTCACATGGGTTGATGGATATTTATGATTTTATCCGCGAACAACAAACCGTGCTTCAGAAAAAACCGCTCCTGCTGGAGCCCTTGATCAGTGGCCGCGATCTGATTGAGTTGGGCATCGAACCGGGCCCGGCGCTAGGGCAATTGCTGGATGCCGTGCGGGATCAACAATTGGCCGAAGTGTTCAGCACTCGCGAGGAGGCGCTCGCGTGGGCCAAGGAAAAGGCTGACCTTTGATCGGCCATTGGGTACGCTGCGCGCGCACGGATGGATAAACTGTTGCTTATTGATGACGAGGCGGATGTCCGCTACTCGTTTGAACGGATCTTCGGTCGTAAGGATGGGCTGGAACTGCACACCGCCGGTAGCGGCGAGGCGGCGCTGGAACTAATTCCGCAGCTCAAGCCGGATTTGGTGATCATGGATGTGCGCATGGGCGGCATCACCGGTATCGAGACGCTGCAGCGGTTGCGGGAATTTGACTCCAAAACGCCGGTGATTTTGATGACCGCCTTCGGGACTACCCAGACGGCCATCCAGGCCATGAAACACGGCGCCTACGATTATATTCTCAAGCCTTTTGATGTACCGAAACTTGAGGAGATGGTGGATAAGGCCCTCGGCGCGGCGCGGTCCATGAAACAGGTGGTGTCGTACGAGCCCCTGCTGGATAAGGAGGATTTCGATCTCGGTATTATCGGTCAAAGCGCACCGATGCAGGAGGTGTTCAAGACCATCGGCCAATTGGCCGCCAGTGACGCAACGGCCTTAATCACTGGCGAGAGCGGTACAGGTAAGGAACTGGTGGCGCGTGCGATTTATAGCCACAGCCAGCGATACAACCAATCGTACCTCGCGATCAATTGCGCGGCCATTCCGGAGAACCTGCTGGAGAGCGAGCTGTTCGGCCATGAGAAGGGCGCCTTCACTGGCGCCAACACGCAGCGGATCGGCAAGTTCGAGCAATGCGACGGTGGCACCATTTTTCTGGATGAAATCGGCGACATGACACTCGCCACGCAAACCAAGATCCTGCGCGTGCTGCAGAACGGCACCTTCGATCGCGTGGGCGGCAATCAGCCGGTGAAGGTGGATGTGCGCGTGATTGCCGCCACCAACAAGCCGCTGGAAAAGGCCGTGGAAGAAGGCGGGTTTCGCGAGGATTTATTTTACCGGCTAAACGTCGTGCGCATTCAGCTGCCGTCTCTGCGCGAACGTCGCGAGGATATTCCGCAGCTTGTTAGTTATTTTCTATCCACAAATTCACCGAACCCCAAACAACCGAAAACCGTACAGCCCGATGCGCTTGCCAAGCTGGAAACCCACGATTGGCCCGGCAACGTGCGCGAACTGGAAAACGCCGTGCAACGCGCACTGGTGATGGCCAAAGGCGATGCGATCCTGCTAGAGAATCTCCCGCCGGAAGTGTTGAATGTAGCCGATGCCGCCTCGCCAGATGTCGATGGCGATGATCTGGCCGGACTGGCCTCGAAACTGTTTAGGTGGGCGCGTAATAATCCGGACCTGAAGGTGATCCCGGCGGTGGAGCGGGAGCTGGTGATCAATGCTCTTAAGGAAACCGATGGCAACCAGGTGCAGAGCGCCAAGCTGCTCGGCATCACGCGCGCCACCTTGCGCAAACGGATTGAGAAGTTTGATATCAAACAGGGTTTGACGGTCGAATGATCCGCCGCGTCAGTCGCTGCCCGGGAAACGATCAGTCTCCACCACCTTCAGCGGATCCTGCGGGTCGGTCTCCGGAAACAGCAAAAACCGAAAGCCCACTTTGGCCCCGAGCAATTTTTGGCTTTGCGTTACGCCTAATACGCAGGCGGCTGTGGCGTAGGCGTCGCTCTCCATGCAGGTATCGGCCGTAGCTGTGCAACTGCCAATACCTTGGACTGGGTAACCCGTGCGCGGGTCTAGCAGATGCCCGTACCGGCGGCCGTCGATTTCGAAGAAGTTCTCGTAATTTCCCGAAGTGCTGAGCGCGCCGTGCCGCAGCTTAATGAGCGCGCGCCGGCCTTGTTTGCGAGGGTCCTCAATCCACACCGCCCAATGGTCCAGCCCGGGCGGCAGGCCGATCACGCGTGTATCGCCGCCGGCCTTCACCATCGCGTGCCGGATGCCATGCCGTTGCAGTACGGCAATCGCCCGATCCACCGCGTAGCCTTTGCCGAAACCTCCGGAATCGATCGACATTCCCGGGGCATCCTGGATGAGCATATTGCCTTGCAACATTATCTGACGGTAGTCGACCTTGGGGAGCACGCTTTGAAGTTCACTCTTTGTTGGTAGCCTGTAGCCCTCTTTTTTGATGAAGCCCCAGAGCTCGGCTAGGGGTCGGATGGTGGGGTCGAAGGCCCCTTCGGTTTCGCGGGCTATAGCCAGAGCCTTTTGCAACACCGGCTTGAGTTCGGCCGAAACCGGCATGCCTTGGTTGGCTTTGGCCAGATCGCTGTCGTCGCGGTGGATGCTGAGCAGGCGATCGACTGCCCGAAATTCGGAAAATGCTGCGTCAATGGCCGTTTGGGCCTTAATTGGTTCAGCATAGACCGTAATGGAAACAAAGGTACCCAGAAGCGGCTGTAGCCGCGTAACTGGCTCGGCTGCAGTTGACTTATTGCTTAGGCAACCGGCCGGCAGCCACCAGAGCAGGACGCACCACAATGCCCCACGTGTGACAAATGCGTTTAACCCCACGCGCAACGCCACGGCAAGAAAGGGTGGCACCACTGATGTTGGTGATTCCATTGTTGTGATCTAACTTGGAGGTAGTATCTTTACCAACGAATTGGTTTCGCCAGCCTTCGCGGCGAACTTCGTATCCCCAGCTTTCACGGTAATTTAGGATTTCAACCTGCTTAACCTTGCCATCCGGGGTTATGGCAATGACGAAGTCGATAAATAAGTGTTTTCCGATGCAACGATCAAAAGCAATTACCCCAACCACTTTATTATCTTTGTATGCGGTGCAATACCATAGGCCTGGATCGATCACTTTCAGACCGCTGGCATCATAAATCTTTTGGATTTCATCACGTGAATAGCGATGGGTTTTCCATTCGAATTTGTCGGCAGTGGGGAAACATACCTTTTCCGCCTGTGTAGGAGTTAGGTAGGTCTTAGCCTCCAGCGAGTGGTTTAACGTGCAAACAATTATCAGCGTCAGAATTAAGTATGTTTTGTTAACTAACAATTTCATAAGTTTAAACGGTAAAGCCGGCACCCGCAAAAACGGTGTGCCGACTTGAATGCAGTATAGGTTCTTTGAAAACAAATGACCTAAGCTATTTTTTTAAGGACGGTGGCACCCCTTTCGGGGTGCCACCTTTTTGGTTTATCGCAATTGACTATGAAAGCCTACTGCAAATGGTTTATTTAGAACTGCATGCCAACAGAGAGGTGGATGGAATCCGTCTCAGTGCCGGTAGCAGTTTCTTTCATTTCCACGTTGGCCTTGACTTCCCAGTTGTCGCCAAATTTGTACATGGCGCCAAAGGTTACGTATTCGGTATCGGCCGAGTTGTTTACCGCGGAATCCAGTTCTTCGTAACGAAGGAACGGAGTCAGAGTATTATCTCCGTGAGGGATGTGGTAGGCCACCTCAAGACGATAACCGCCAAACTCATCGTTGGATATATCAGTTCCACCGTCTGAGTCCAAAAGATTTGCTGGGTTATCAATGTCCCACCAAGCCTTTTCAGCTACAAGTTCCAATCCATTCTCAAACCTGTAGGAACCGTATAATGAGTACAATCCAACGCTGGATGTAGCATGAACATTATTTTGGTAATCGGTTTGATAAGTGGAAGCACTAGCGTATGCACCACCTGATTGATAACTCAGCTTCAAGGAATGAGCGTGGTTGTAGATTCTGCCCTGTAGGTCAGGACGAGCCTTCTTGAATGACCAGCTACTAGCAGATGCACCATCGTTCCCATTATCATTGCTGAGACCTTGAGAGAAGTAGTACTCATACTTGAGGCCGTCAATGGGGGTTTCACCATTGAAACCAGTTCCCATTTCCATCCAGGTTGTTGGGATGATGCTCTTGTAGAGTTGAGGTCTGAGAGATGAGTAGAACTGATCCGGCTCATGATATTGGTTGATCTCACCGATCGGGATCAATGAGACACCCAAAGAACGCCAGTTCACATGTTCATTGATGGTCACATCGATGTACATCTGCTCTAGTTCAAGGGCTCCGGAAAAACGGTCTGTATCACTATTTTTCACGCCACCGTGTTCGAGCTCAAATTCCGATACGAACTTAGCATAATCGCTCAGTTTGTAAGAGGGGATGAGCACATAACGATAAGCGTCTACTTTGGTTGTTCCTCCGCCAGACTTATATACGAGTTGACCGTAGAAGTTGAATTGTAGACCTTGGGCTGCTGCTTGGTTGAGGAAGTTG
>CAJWMQ010000108.1 GCA_913042895.1 uncultured Verrucomicrobiales bacterium
CGGTACAAGCTCCAGCGATCTTCCGGCTTGGGCCCCCGCGCGGTGATGTAAAGCGTGCGCTTCTCCTTGCCGCCGCCAAAGACACAGTTGGTAGGCGTGTCGCCGGTCGGAATGAACGCCAAGTGCTTGCCGGCCGGCGAAAACACATAAATGCCGGAGAGCTCTCCGCGTCCGGCCGTCGCATAAATGTTGCCCTTCTCATCCAGCGTCATGCCGTCAATGCCGCGGCGATCGGGGCCAATGTCGAAGAGGATTTTCTTGTTGGCCAGGGTGCCATCCTTTTGCACGTCAAATTGCACCAGATGATGGTTGCCTTTGGCATCGCTGTGGTTGTCCGCCACGAACACTTTTTTGCCATCAAGCGACACAAGAATGCCATTGGGCCGCGAGATCTCCTTGGTGGCCAGCTTCACCTTTTTTCCTGTAATCAAAAAAACACCCTCGAAATCCAGCTCGCGATCATCGCCGCCGCCGTAGCGAGGGTCCGTAAAGTAAATGCGGTTCTTCCCATCGATGGCCAGGTCGTTGGGTGAATTGAAGCGCTTGCCCTGCCAGCGATCAACAACCGTGCGTGTCTTGCCCTGCAACGTGGTGAGACTCACGCGCCGGCCGCCGCCATGGGCACCCTCGCAGGCGATCAGGTTGCCCTTGCGATCCATCATCAGGCCATTGGCCTTGCCGCTCGGTTCGCGGAACACGGTGGTCTTACCGCTGGTCGGATCGAACCGCATCGTGCGCATCCCGATATCCGAAAAAAAGATCACGCCCTTCGGTCCCAGCGTCGGCCCTTCGGTAAACTTGCCACCGGTCCACACCAACTCCGCCTTGGCGCCCTTGAACACGATCAAATCCTGAGCCGACGGTTTAAAATCCGCCGCCGCCAACGTCCCAGCGCCTGCAATGAGAATCAAAAAAATCCGCATGCCCCATTGCCGCAAACCCTCGACGCCGCGTCAATGGCATTTGACCCAAAAAAACCCGCCGACCGGAGGGACGACGGGGTGTTTGGAGAACCAACCAAGAAAAATAGGAAGGTTTATTTGTAGCCGGCGTTCTTATCCTGCTGATTGCCCACGGCACCGCCCAACAGGCCGCCAACCACGGCGCCAATGGCCGCGCCTTCGGCTCCACGCCGGTTCTTATTATGGCCGATCACCGCCCCGGCCAATCCGCCTAGCACCACGCCCGTGGCGGCACCACGCTCGGTATGATTACTGGGCCCAGCACAACCAATCGCACCAACCATCAAAGCCGGCACAAGGACTATCATCGCGATTTTGTGTTTCATTTCTTTTATTAATTCGGAGATTTAGACACTGGCACGTTATTACGTACACGTACAAATTAATACGCATACGTAACTTGTCAAGGTGTCACGGGCACTTTTTTGAAAAAAGTTTTCGGGCCCTGTTTTTTTGAGTTATTTGCCCGCGGTGGTGGTGGGAGGAGCCTCTTGACCTGCGGGCTCAGTCGATTCGGTGGGCGAATTGGGTTCTGCTGGGGACGTGGGAACTGGATTGCTGGGTGGCGGTATTTGGCTCGCTTCCCAGGCTTTGACTCGTTGAGCAGATTGAGCGAGTTGATCGTCCGTGAGTTTGGGTACGAGTTGTGCCAGCGCAGCGACGGCATCTTCGTTGCCGTTCTTGGATGATAGTGTAACCCACTTGTGCGCCTCCACAAGATCCGCCTCCACGCCTCGGCCAAGAGCCAGCATCATCCCCAGAGCCACTTGTCCATCGGCGTGGCCCTGCTCCGCGGCAGCGGTCAACCATTTGAAAGCTTCGGTTGGATCAGCGACACCGCCTTCCCCTTCGAGCAACATCACGGCGAGGTTCAGCTGGGCCGGGGCATACCCACCGAGGGCAGCTTTGCGATACCACTTCGCGGCGCGTTGGGCATCTTTCGGCAAGTGGCGTCCTTCGTGATGGAGGGTGGCCAATTCAAATTGCAGTTCGGTAAACTGCCCAGCCCCACCCTGCTCAATGGCCAAGGCGATCTGTTCCAGAGCCTCGGCTTTTTGTTCGCCAGCCGGCAGGCGGTTAATGAGCCGCAACGATTGCTGCATGACCGACTGGGCTTGTTGCTGAATGGCGGTGGCGGTTTTGAGCGACTGGGCCAAAACTGTTTCCAGATGTTCGGCGTTGTCCATGGACTCCACTGCGGCCACCAAGGCACCGAGGGCGGCGGCTTGTTCATCAACTGACTGGATACCATCCACAGTTTCCATGGCTTTGGCCAAGTTCGCCCTGGCGGCCTCACCCTGTCCAATCAACGACTGGGCGGCGGCTAGATGAGTCAATGCCGGCGCCAATTGGCCGGGTGTCTCTAGGTCCTTGGTGATCTCCTGCGCCTTGGCGAGCATGGCGGCGGATTGCTCGGGGTCGCCGGTCAATGCCAGAGTGCCGGCCAGATTACACAGCACACGCACGCGCCCGCTGGGATCCTCCACGCCACTGACCAGCCGCAATACGGGATCGGCCTGATAATGGAGCTGGAGCACAGAAGCCTGAATACGCTTCAACTGTGCCGCCACGATTTCCTGTGTGGCCCAAGGGGCGAGTTCACGAGTGAGTTTTTCGTAGGCGGTCAGTTGGGCTTCGCTGGTTTCCAGCGCGGAGATCTTGGTAACCAGTGTCTCGATTTGCTCTGCGGCCTCGGGCTGGCCTATGTTCATTTGAGCGAGGGCCAGTGCGGTTTTGGCGGCAATCATTTCGTCAGATTCTTCCAATGCTTCGATTTCCGTTCCGGCCTGCTCCAGCAAAGCTTGGGATAAATCCGCCTGCCCCGCCGCGTGCAAGGCGGTGGCGATTTGGGCGAGAGCTTTGATGCGTTGCGTGGGGGCTTCGATGCCGGCGATGAGTTTTCCCGCCTGGGCTAGGCCGGGGTTTAGGGCCTGCTCCAGCTCCACCAAGGCCGCCTGGAAATCGGTAAGGGCTTCATGGTCCGCCAGCTCGGCGAACTCTTCGTTCACATCGGCCAGTGCCTCTCGGCGGGCGATATCATCCGTCAACGCCTCGAGCTGTTGCAACAACGCCTCAAGTAACGGAGCCGCGTCCTTGCCGACTTTCACATGGCTAAGGGCAATGCCGGTGAGCACACGGATTTTTCCGGCCGGTTCGTCCACGGCATCCACCAACGCCATCACTGAAGCCTCAGCTGGTTCGGGAGCGGCAGGTTTGTTAAGCGTCTCCGGCTCAGGTTCAGGTTTTGGTTCGGGTTTGGCGGCGGCGTGCGAGGGCTTGGATGTTGATGCAGCCGTTGCCTCATTGGATTGCTTGGGCTTGCTCAACGCAATCCCAGCAATGATTAGGACGCCTAGGCCAAGGCCAACGATGAATGGTTTTTGATCTTTCATGTTATTCCTTAATTCCGGCCGATCATGGACGCGGCACGGGGGTTACCAATTGTTTTAAATGATCCTTCTCCTCGATGACTTTACGGAAGGCAGTGATGTCTTTTTCCATCTCCACTTGCAGAGCCTGATAATACATCTCCGAGTAGAAAAACGCCCGGGCCACATCGCCATCGACCAGTTCGATATCCTTAGGCGTGACACGGGGCATGAGAAGCAACCGCCCACGGGTAAAGTTGCTCAGGCTTAAGACAAGTTTTTCCGTGTTCATCTCCACGGTCTTCTTCATCAGGATGGCGTATTTGAGGCGTTCGACATCTTTCTTGCGCCGCAACAGCACGGTAAACTGCTCCTGACCTTCGTTCGTGGGTTGATTTAATTCCCAAAGCTTCCGGCTCCATTCCTTTTCATCTGCGCAATTCAGTAACTGCAGGGATGGCGTCGGTTCATTGAAGATGGACGCTGAGTCATCCGAAAAACGCTGCAGGGTAAAGCTCAGGGCCACGGCCTGTTGCCCACCCTGATCGGTCAAAACCGCTGGCGCTTTGGCGCGCAGGAAGGCATCCAGAAACTGCACGCGATGACCGGACTGAATGTTCTCGTCGGTCTCGAAAAAGATGATCTTGGTTTCATCGAGATTTTTCTGCAGATCACGCCGCTTGAGCACCTCATAAATCTGGCGGTAGCACAGGATACTCTCGCCCGGTACAGCCTTGCCGTAAAAATGCCGGTAAGGATATTCGGATGCCAAAGGCCGATTGCCAGCCACGATCCGATCGGCCAGTTGTTTCATGCGCTGAAGCTGTTTGTTTTCGTAGAGGTAGTTCAGGTCAAATGTGTCTTCAGCACGAATCCGGTAGGCATCACGGAACAATTGATGACCCACGCTGTCAAAATTATCCTCATCCATCGGCATGTTTTTGCCGATCACATGTTCCTCCGGCAGGACAAACGGTGTGAGTACGATGATCACTTCGCGTTTCACCGTGTTGTTTTTACTGCTTTGAAACAGCGGCCCCAAAATCGGCAGACTACCAAGGAAAGGCACCTTCTCCACCTTGCTTTGTTTATCCTTGGCGATCAGGCCACCGATGATAAACGGCGTGTTGTTGGACACGCGGGCGTAGGTCTTCACTTCGCGTTTGGAAATAGTAGGCGCACTTGCCAGCACTGTTGTGCCACCGGCTCCGCCCAATACCTGCACATCCGCATCAGGCACCTTGGCGGTAACCTCAGCGTTGACCTGCATACTAACCTCCTCGCCATTGCTGCTCACTCGCGGGCGCAGCGTCAGCGAGATGCCGGCCTTTTTGGTTTCAAAACTGGTGCGTTGATAATTGTTGCCGGGGGCATACGATGTGTTGGCCACCGGAATATCCTCCGAAACATTGATGTACGCCATGCGGTTATCCAGCGCCAACACACTCGGCCTTGAGAGAATCTCCGCCTCGCCTTCCGCCACAAGAGCCTTGATCTGAGTGTTGATGCTGTGGAACACGCTCTTAGTGGTTAGATTCAACGCCTCGACCGAAGCGGAGGTTGGATACTTGAGCGTACCGATCGTCAAGGCACTGGTGTGATCGGTGATGGCACTCCCTCCCCCGTTTCCGCTGCGTGACCATTTCACGCCTATCTCTTTAAGGGCCGTGGAGGAAATTTCCAGAACCATGGCCTCGATGATGATCTGGCGCGCGGGCAGGTCCACGTGTTTCTCCAGTGTCAAGAGCACGCCGCTGAGTTGGGCGGGATCATTCTCGTTATGAAACACGACTAGTTCGTTAGCCGGATCGGTTTCTGTTTGGGGAAATTTATCTTCGGCCTTAGGAATGGTCTCGAGATTGGTCGTCCCGGGTAATGCCAACACGACCGGTAACTGGGCTGGATCTACGGCTGCTTCGGGCTTGCCAATCGTAACGCCGTGCAGTGCGAGCATTTGCACGGCGCGCACCGGATCAATGTAGCTGAGGGTAATGCGTTGCGAAGCCACGACCACATTGGTACTGGCCGTGCCGGTGCCCGGCAGATTGGAGAGTTCGCTCAGAGCATTCTTCAGCCAAGGTTTCACGTGACTCCCTGTGGATGGCGCGGTCGACTGGGCCTTGGCTAAGGCAACGGCGGCGAGAATGACGACCAGAACAATGGCCTTGAGATGACTGCGGTTGATCCTATTTTTCATTGGTTGACTTCTCCTGCGATTCTTTGGCGCCCTCGAACATACCGGGGAAAAAAGCCTGCACGACCTTCTTTACCGGCGATTTTCGCACGATTTTCTTAGGTTGATCCTCGGCTTTCCTACGCCGTGCTTCCTTCCAGCTGTCCTTGATGCGATCGGTCTGCTGCTTGAGTCCCTTCTCTAACTGTTCGCGAAGATCCAGCCGCACATCGAGCAGCGGCTCAATGACGTGGCGTTCAATCTCGTACACAAGTGAATCAGCCTCCGCGGTAACGGTGGTGGAGCGGCTGGTGGCCTTGAAGATGGTGCCTTCGCCAAAGTGTTGGCCGGCCCGCAGCGTTTCCACCTTCACCTCACCCTGTCCGCGGACGGTGATTGCGCTGGTAAGGAGGCCTTCCACGCAGATGAACATGGAATCCCCGGTATCGCCTTGAGCATAGAGTGTCTCGCCCTCGGCAAGGTCGCGTTTGCGCATTTCGCGGAATACCGCGGCGAATTCGGCGGCGTTGAGCTTGCGAAACAACTCGGTGCGGGTAAGGAGCTGATACAGGTCCTCGTCGAGGGAGGCATCGAGCGCGCGACGTTCGCGGCGTTGTAGGAAGATCTCCTCCTTGGCATGCGCGGGGGTGATACCGGAATGGATGAGGTGCTCGAGCACACTGCGGTTCACGACGTGGCGCGCTTCGTTCGGAGAAATTTTGGCGGGCAGAATAAAGAAGCGGACCTCGTACTCGGCGCCTTCGAGAGTGGAATCCTTGATGCGCACCTCGGCGACGGGATCATCCAGAATGCCTTCGCCATCGGTCACGGCCTTGAGGCCGGCGTTCATTACGCGCAACACACGCTCGCTCGGCACCTCAAAGTCGATGATGAAATCGAGATCGATCCGAAAGTGCGGCTTGGGCTCCATGTAGTTGGTGACGATGGTGTCGCCCATTTTGCTGTTGGGCACCACGACCATGTTGTTGCGCGTGGTGCGCAGCCGCGTGGTGCGCCAGTTGATCTCGATGACCTCGGCGATAATGTGGGTCTCCACGCGGTTTTGATGAATCATCAACCAATCGCCGAGCTTGAACGGTCGCTCGATGTGAATGGCCAGTCCCATGAAAAGATCGAGAATCACCGTGCGCAAAGCGAGGCCGATGATCACACCGAGAACGCCGGAGGCGGCGAGCATGCTGGTTACGTCGCGCTGAAAAACGGTGGAGATGATCGCCAACACGGCGACACTAAAGAGCACCATCGCGGTGAGGTCACGCGGCAGGCGCGGCACAGGCCGGTCCGAGAGCCGGCCGATAAAGCCGTCCCAAAACAGCACGCCAACCAACCGGTTTATCAAAAACGCCGCGCTCAACCACACGCCAATTTGCACGCCGTACTCGACGAAATTACGCGTGAGGAAGTTAGCGTTTTCCAGAAACCGGTCGACTAACTCTTGGCGATTGAACAACGCCAAAAGAAACACCGCAAACACCGTTGCGGGCAGCCAAATCCGTGTTAGTACGCTCATTCCCTGTCAAGCCAACGCAAAAGGGGGCGTTACGCTGACAGAGTGATGTGGGTTTTCCTCCTCAAAACCCGCACATTTGTGCGCAAAAATCAGCGAAAAAGCAATTGTTTTAAACGCGAAAAGTGGGTAATTATGCCATTTTTTACAGCAAATGAATCGACGAACGGGTTATGAGCCCTATTCACCGGGAAAATGAAACAATTTCGAGGTGCCCTAAACCAACTCTTCAATCGGCGAACCGCCGGTGATGATGTCGGCCACCGGCTTGGGCACGCTATCGGCCAAGCGCAATTCGCCGATGTCGAACAGCGTGTGCATGATAGTGCTCATCAGGTGCTTGGGCGTGTACGGTCGCGTGGCCGGCTCGGCCGCCTGGCGGTCGCTCTCGCCAATGATCCGGCCCATCTTCAGGCCGCCGCCGGAAACCAACAGCGACGTAAGATTGCCGTAATGATCACGCCCACCGTTCTTGTTAATACGCGGCGTACGCCCCATTTCGCCCGTGACCACAAGCAGAATTTTTTCGCTGAGCCCGCGTTGATGCACGTCCTCGATGAACGCGCTCACCGCATGATCCACCTGGTTACCCATCGGGTACACGCCGGTCATGTATTTTGGGCTGTTGTTGTTTGCGTGATAATCCCAGCCGCAATCGCTCACCGTCACAAAACCGCAACCGGCTTCGCACATGCGACGGGCCATGAGCATCTGCAGGCCCAGCAGGTTGCTGGCGCGTTTCATGTCGTAATAACGCTGCAGCTTTTTCTGGTCGAACATCGGTCGCGTGTCATAGCGCGCAATGGTCTTGGGATCTTCCTGCGTCCAGTCAAACGCATCGGCCACGCCGCGGGAAATGGTGTCGAAAGCCTGTTGCTGATATTTATCCGCACTCTCCAGCAGGCCCGAAGCATCCACATCGCGGCGCAGTCCGTCGAGACTGCTCAGCAATCCCTTGCGATCAGCCAACCGTTCCGGTGCCACTTGCAGGCGCATGTCCGAATTAATCTCCCCGCCACCGGCCGGGTTAAAGGCCGCGTAACTTGCGCCGAGATCACCGGCCTGCGTCAGCGTGGGTAGTGCACCGGTTTCAAAATTACGCCCCAACTTCAGCTCCGGATCAATCGCCTCAGGCAACACCAGCGTGTTGCGCGGCATGCCGGTGTCCGGATGATTGGTGCCGGCCACCCGCGCGTAGAGCGCGCTCATCGAGGTCTGCAACGGATTGCCTGCCACGGTCACCGGATGGTAGGTGTGCCCACCATTCTTTGAGCCGTACGAGCGCACCACGGAAAACTTATCCGTCATCTTCGCCAGCTTGGGGAACGTGCCGCCAAAGGTGATGCCGGGGATGTTGGTTTTCACCTCGCCGGTGATGGAACGGATCTCCTTCGGCGCGGTCATTTTGGGATCGAAAAACTCGATATGCGGCGGTCCGCCCTGCAGAAAGAGGAGCACCACGCACTTGTCTTTCAGGTGCAAACCGGCCTCGGCGGCGAGCGCTCTGTTGGCCAGCAAATCCGGCAACGCCAGACTACCCAGCACGCCCGCCTGCAGAAAATTCCGGCGCGATAATCCCGCACAGGTTTGATTCGGTGCTATGTCCGATACCGTCAACATACTCCCTGGCACTCCTTGGCTACACCACCCGTTACAACAGCTGCTTGATCGGGGAGGCCCCGCTGATCACAGTGTTAACCTCGTTCGGAATCCCGGCCATTGAGCGTACGGCCCCGGTATCCAGCAACTGCTCCATGAGCGTGGCATATAAATTGGGAATGGTCACACGATCGTTCGCCGGTTCGCCGCCATCCTTGGTCGAGCTGCCGATCACCTGGCCCATCTTCAGGCCGCCACCATACAGCATCAACGGTGCACTGCCGCCCCAGTGATCGCGCCCCGCCTTAGCATTCACCTTAGGCGTGCGGCCCATCTCGCCACAGCACACCAGCAAAATCTTGTCACGCAACCCGCGCGCTTCCACGTCCTCAATGAACGCGCTCACCGCATGATCAAACGGCCGACCGACATACTGCATGCCCTCGGTCATCGTCGCGTTGTTCTTATCCGCGTGCATGTCCCACACAAAATCCGTGGTGACCGTGATAAAGCCCGCGCCGCGCTCGGCCAGTCGCCGCGCCATTAGCATCAGCTTGCCGAGATTGTTCACGTGATTCTGGTAACGCGGCCGGTTGTTCCAGCGTTTACTGATCCGCTCCACATCCATCAGGCCGGCCGTATCGTAGCGGGCCAGTACCTTGGAATCTTCCTTCGAGATGTCAAACGCCTCGCTGACCCCGCCGGCCAATGTCTCAAATGCCTGCGATTGGAATTTATCCAGACCGCCAGTAGCCCGACCGCTCTCCACCGTGCGCCGAAACTGATCCAATCCCGAAAGCAGTGCCTGGCGGTCGTCCAGCCTAGCGGGGTCCACCGTTAGTTTCATATCCGCCCGGAAATCTCCCTTACCACTCGGCTGGAACGGCGCAAAGGCTGGGCCCAACGGGCCAGTGACATCAAACCGGCCCAGCTTCATGATCGGGTCGGTCGCCTCCGGGTTCACCGCCTGCGGGTGCAGCCAGATGTTGCGTGGCATTCCCGTCTCCGGATGACTACCGCCCGCCACACGCGAGTAATGTCCGCCGATTTGGGCATCGTAGGAATATTTACTGACGATCGGCTTAGAATCATGCGCGCCACTCTGCGTGGTAAACGAGCGTACGATGGAAAATTTATCGTTCAGCCGGGCCAGTTTTTCAAACGTGCCGCCAAAAGTCACTCCCGGCAACCGAGTAGGAATCTCGCCGGTCATGCTGCGAATGCCCGAGGGCGCACCCATTTTTGGATCAAATGTCTCCGTTTGTGACGGCCCGCCGTGCATGAAGAGAAAGATAACCGCCCGGTCCTTGACCACCTTGGGGTTTTGGGAAAGGAGGGTACGGGCTTCGAGCAAGCCGGGCATGCAAGCCCCGCCCAGAGCGCCAAGACGCAGGAAGTTTCTTCTCCCGATCCTCTGGCAACTCAAATTCAGCATGGGATGATTATAAGCTGTTTTTGTCCGCCTTGTCATGCGGATAGTTTGTTTTTCTTACTTTTTCTTCAGAAATCTGTATTAATTGACTTGCTGATGACTCAGGTACTAAAGAATCTTTTTTAGATTTATTATTAAAATTCCACTTATTTGACAAACCACCTCCTGGATATAGATTAATACGATAATTGGCATTTCCCTTTG
>CAJWMQ010000109.1 GCA_913042895.1 uncultured Verrucomicrobiales bacterium
CAGTTTAACCGGCCCGGCTCGCAGGGAGGTCCAGCCGTGGATTTGGCGACCGGTGAGGTGCTCAACTACGAGGTGGTGGGGCAAACGGCGCGCCGAGTGCTCTTCGAATTGGCAGGAGCAGAGGACTGGCATGAATCTCTTAAGCGTGATCATTTCGGGAAACGCCGGAACGCCAATGGAGAATTGGAGGATCTGCCGATGCCTCATCCGAAGGTGCTGGGGGAATGGCCTATTCGTTTGGATTATTGAGCATCCGCACGATTGCTGTCAGGGCCGAAACTTGCTATGTTGTCCACGCGCATGGCGGTTAATGAGATCAGGATTGGGGGGGCGCGGGAGCATAATCTCAAGAATCTTTCACTGGCGATTCCGCGTGATCAGTTGGTGGTGGTGACGGGCCTGAGCGGCTCGGGGAAATCATCGCTGGCTTTTGATACGATTTACGCGGAGGGGCAGCGCAAATATGTGGAGTCGCTTTCGGCTTATGCACGGCAGTTTCTGGATCAAATGCAGAAGCCTGAGGTGGATTTTATTGAAGGCCTCTCGCCGACGATTGCAATTGAGCAGCGGAGTGCTGGTGGCAGTATGCGATCAATCATCGCGACGACGACGGAAATCTATGATTACCTGCGGCTCCTGTATGCTCACGTTGGCCAGCCGCATTGTCCGGAGAGTGGCAAACCGATGGCCTCACAAACGCCGACGGAGATTATCGACCGACTATTGGTTTTGCCTGAGGGCACGAGGCTGATGTTGTTGGCGCCGGTGGTGCAGCACCAGAAAGGGGAGTTTCGTGATGTAATAGAGAAGCTGGCTCGGGAAGGGTTTGTGCGGGCGCGAGTTGATGGCGAATTGGTGGAGTTGGCCGTGGAAACGCGGGTGAAAATTGACCCAAAAAAGAAACATGATATCGAGGCGGTAGTGGACCGTTTGGTGGTGGGCGAGGGGATGCGCCAGCGTTTGGCGGATTCGGTGGAAACGGCTCTGAAATGGGGGCAGGGTCGATTGCTGGCTTTAACGCAGCCTCCTGGGGCGCGCGGCGAAGATTGGGAGGAACAGCTGCAATCCACACAGATGGTATCTCCCAAGACGGGGCGGAGCTATGATACTTTGACGCCCAAACATTTCTCCTTCAACGCGCCTTTTGGTGCCTGCACGGTGTGTCACGGGTTGGGGCAAAAGCTGGTGTTTGATCCGGAACTGGTGGTGCCGAATCCAGAGAAATCCCTGGCCGAGGGTGCCATTGCCCCTTGGCGTCGCGGAGGGCGACGGATGATTATTTATTACAATCATGTAATCCGCACGGTGGCGGCGCATTACGGGGAATCGCTGGACACGCCTTGGGAAAAATTACCGGAATCGTTTCGCGAAGTGCTGCTGATGGGCTCGGGCGATGAGGAGATTGAATTTAATTTTCGGCGGAACGGCAAGCCGACCTTGAAACCGTTTGAGGGCGTGGTGCCCAATCTTGAACGGCTCATGCAGGAGACGGACAGTGAGTTTACCAAAAAACGGGTGAAAAGCTGCATGAGCAGTCAGCCTTGCGACGCCTGTCATGGAGAACGTCTGCGGCCGGAGGTGTTGGCGTGCACATTGGGTGGGACGAAGGCCAAGCGGTTTCGGCCTCCGGCGGCTGGTGGGCGCCGACGCAAGGTGGCCATTCCCGGATTGTCCATCATGGAAGTTTGCAGGTTGTCAGTTGAGGACGCAGTGGCTTTTTTCGATCAACTACAATTTACTGAACTGGAGCAGAAGATTGCGGGCGAAGTGCTTAAGGAAATCCGGGCGCGTTTGGGTTTTCTGGATAACGTGGGATTGGGTTACCTGTCCCTAAACCGCGAGAGTAGCACCTTGAGTGGCGGAGAGGCGCAGCGGATTCGGCTGGCTACCCAAATTGGGGCCGGATTGGTCGGTGTGATTTATATCTTAGATGAACCCAGTATCGGACTGCATCAACGCGACAATGATCTATTGCTTGAGACGTTGAAAGGATTGCGTGATCTTGGAAATACTGTGCTCGTGGTGGAGCATGATGAAGATACGATTCGGGCGGCGGATTACGTGTTCGATCTTGGTCCCGGTGCAGGCGTACATGGCGGAGAGCTCGTCGCAGCCGGCACGGTGGAAGAGGTGTGCAAAGCAAGTCGCTCCATTACCGGTAAATATCTCACCGGTGAATTCAAAGTGGACGTGCCTAGGGAGCGCACGCGAGGTGGGCCGGAGAAAGGGTGGCTGGAAATCCGGGGTGCCTCAGAAAATAATCTCCAAAATATTGATGTGCGCGTGCCATTGGGCACGTTGACTTGTGTCACAGGAGTCAGTGGCTCCGGGAAAAGTACGCTGGTGGATGATGTGTTGCGGCGAGCGCTTTATCGTAAATGGCATGGATCGAAGGAGAAACCGGGAGCACACGATTCGATTGAGGGCAGCGATCTGCTGGATAAGGCGATCGTGATCGATCAATCGCCAATCGGCCGAACGCCGCGCAGCAATCCTGCTACGTACACCAGCATGTTTACGCATATCCGTGATCTGTTTGCCAAATTACCGGCAGCCAAGGTGCGTGGGTATGGACCGGGACGATTTAGTTTCAACGTGAAGGGGGGGCGCTGCGCGAAATGTCAGGGGGATGGTATGCTGAAAATTGAAATGCATTTTTTGCCGGCGGTTTATGTTGCCTGTGAGGAGTGCAATGGCCGGCGTTATAACCGAGAGACGTTGGAGATCAATTACAAGGGGTTGAACATTGCGGATGTGCTGGAAATGACAGTTGATGAGGCCTGCGCATTTTTTCGGGCAGTGCCACAGATTCACGATGTTTGCCTGACACTTGCGGAAGTTGGGCTGGGCTATTTGCAGTTGGGCCAATCGGCCACGACCTTGAGCGGCGGCGAGGCGCAGCGCGTCAAGCTGGCTTCCGAACTCTGTAAGCGTTCCACAGGGCGTACGCTGTATCTGCTTGATGAACCCACCACAGGACTGCATTTTCATGACGTAGCCCGCCTGTTGGATGTGTTTGCCAAGCTGCGGGACGCGGGGAATACTCTGGTGGTGATTGAACACAATTTGGATGTGATCAAGAGCGCCGACTGGCTGGTGGATCTGGGGCCGGAAGGAGGCTCCGGAGGCGGACGAGTGGTTGCCGAGGGACCACCGGAATATGTTGCTCAGTGCAAAAAGAGTTTTACAGGGCAATTCCTTAAACGTTACCTGCCTGTAGCCAATCCCAAGAAACGTTCCCGTAAGAAAAGGGCTGCATGAAAAACGTCTGCACAATTTTCTTTGCCTTGGCAATGTTAAGCGAGGCGGCAGTGGTGGGGGATGTGACCCTTGCCAAGCCATCTACGGCGCCGGATGAATGGACGTATTTGGCCGCGGCCCGATCCTTTCACGGTGGTCATTGGGCGACCTCGGTGCGTTGGCTGGGAGAACTTGTCGAGCGTTTCCCGAATTCACCGCGCCGGTCACAGGCGATTTCTCTGATGGCACAGGCCCACTACCAAATGGGCGCGTTCCGGGAAGCCTACGGAGTTCTTTCCAACAACCGGTTGGCAGCAGGAGATTTAGCTGATGAATATCTTTACTGGATGGCTGAATGCCGGGTGGGACAAGGTAATCTGGAGGCGGCAGATCAAATATATGCGGAGTTGCTACGGGAATACCCTGAGTCGCCACGGGCCTTGGAGGCCTCCATTGGTATGGGTTTTGTATCCGCGCAAAATGAAGATTGGAACCGGATTATTTCACTGCTGTTACCGACCGAAAGCATCTTCCAGAAAGCTGGCGGGGAAGGGCTTGCGACTACTGAGCTTCAGGAAGGAGGCTTGTTGTTGGCTGAGGCATTATTGGAGCAACGCGATGCGGAGGCCGCAATGGTTTGGGTGAAACGTCTGCCTCGCGTGATGGCCCCAGAACGCAATTGGCGACGACAATTGCTTCAGGCGCGGATCGAAATGGAATCCGGCCAATCAACGGCTGCCTTCGCAACGTTGGCTGCTTTGAAACGTGAGCTTTCAGAACGCAAGGCGGCACCTCGCCTTCATGCCCGAGCGGATCGAGTGCACGCGACATTGCTGCAGGTTGACGGGCAATGGGAGCAGGCAGCAAAAATATACTGGCAAAAGGCGGCAGATAAGCAACGGACTCCTGCGATGCGGATACAGTCGGTGCTCAACGCCGTGAGACTTTATCAACGTGCTGGCAAGTTGGGATTGGCTAGGGAGATCTTGCGGGAAGTGGTGGCCGATTCCAGCTTGAAGGGACTCCACGCGACAAGCTATTGCCTTCAAGGGGAATTGGAGCTGGCCTCTGGTGGTGACGCCGCCGTGGCGCAGGAATTTTTTTCCAGAGCTTTCAGTATCTCGTTTTCGGATTCGTTATCCGCCCGCGCACTGTATGGGGTTGGGCGTTGCCTGATGGTATCTGGCAATGCCGATGGAGCGCATGAGGCGTTTTTTAAGGTGCTGGAATTCGGCGGCACATCCAATTGGGTGGCGCGCGTTCGTTACACGGATGCTCTGTCATTATTGGCTGACGGAAAGCTGGAGGAGGCCGGTCAGACATTGATACAAATTGGTGCTGGCGTGCAGCCGCAGCTTCGCGATGCGGCGAGGTTTCTGCAGTTAAAATCTGCAGCAGCCCAAAATGATGTGCCGCAGATGCGAGTTTTGCTGGAACAGGCGCGTTCTGTTAATTCGAGTTTGCTCAGCTACTCCTTGTTGACGGTAGCCCAAATGCAGGTGGCCCTCGATATCAGGGATGAAGCTAGTCAATTATTGGTTGAGTTTCGTCGGCAAAATCCGGGCACCCAATTGCTGGCAGCGGCTGAATTGGAAAATATTCGGCTGATGGCGGCAGAGGGGCGATGGACTGAAGCGGTGGCGTTATATAACAAATGGCTTGAGGATCACCCGGGCAATGCATTGGCGCAGGCTGTAAAGTTGGATCGTGCTTGGGCCCTTGCGCAATCGGGGCAAATGTTGAATGCGCGTGCCGCATATCGGGAGCTGGTAAATGGAAAACCGCCCGGCCGAGAAACGTACGCCGCACAAATGTGGTTTGCCGATCAGGCGTTTCATTCGAAGACCAACCGTTTGGAAGCTGAGAGAGGGTATCTAGAAATTGCCGGAGCGACCAACAGTCCGCCGCAATTGCGCCAACGGGCTTTGTTTATGGCGGGCCGAGCGGCAATGGTTCGGCAAGGGTTTGAGGATGCTCGGAAAATTTTTCAGGATTTACTGAATGATGAGAGTTTAAATGTGTCGGGGCGTATTGAAGCAACATTTGCTTTGGGCGATCTGACACTGACCGAGTTGGGGGGCGGTGGAGAGGAAACTCTTGGCAAATTGACGCAAGCCACCAATGCGTTTCATGAGATCATTTTGGAGTCATCCACCAACTCTGTAGCTGCCCGAGCTTGGGGCCGGATCGGGGATGGGTGTTTGCTGATTTCCCGTGATCAACCTGGCTACTTGGCGCATGCGGAAGATGCTTATCGAAAATCGCTGGCATTGGCTGAGGTGGCGCCGGCCGAGGTGCAGAGCCAGTCGCATCTCGGTCTGGCTAACGCGCTCGAACGCAGTGCAGCGGGTGTCGATGCGGAGGCGAGGCTGAATAGTGCGGCCGACCACGCCATGGCTGTTTTCTATGGGCGCCATTTGGAGGCAGGCGAAAAAGTGGGGGCCTACTGGCAAACTCAAAGCGGTCTTGTGGCCATCCGGATATTGGAGCGGCTGAAACGATATCGAGAGGCGATTGGTTTGTGTGATGAATTGACCCGATTGTATCCTGGATTGAAAAACGGTTTGGCTGCCAGACGCAAACGATTCGAGGAATTACAGGAGTGAACGAGGTCGCTTGCCTGTGCGGAGGGAATCCGCTAAAATGTTCGGACTATGGAGGCTGCATCATCATCCCGTTGTCTTGATTTAACTCCCGCTGCCTTGGCGGAAGCAAACCGCTTGTTGGCGGCGGAAAATGATCCCGATAAAAGTGCGCTGCGAGTTTACGTAGAAAAAGGCGGCTGTTCGGGTATGCAGTACGGACTGGTCTTCGACGAGCAGCGCGATGGAGATCACGTGATGCACTGGGACGCTTTGTCAGTGGTGGTCGATTCGATCAGCGCCGAATATCTGGAGGGATCCGTGGTGGATTTCTCGGATGACCTGAATGACAGTGGGTTCAAGGTCACCAACCCAAAGGCCAAGACCACTTGTGGTTGCGGCAAGTCATTCGAGGCTTAGTTTCTTTTTAATTCTCATGGTAGCAACCAGCGATACATTTGACGGTCAACGCCCGCGTTCAAGGCGGATTTATGTAAACGGTAAGATTCACCCGGATCTATTTGTCCCCATGCGCGAAATTGAGCAAAGTCCAACCCGAACACTGGCCGGTGTGGATGAGCAAAACGAACCGGTGCGTGTGTATGATTGTAGTGGGCCGTGGGGTGATCCTGGGATGGATTGCCAGGTCAAGGAAGGATTGCCGGCATTGCGGGATGCGTGGGTGAAGGGGCGCGGTGACGTGGAAGAGTATGCCGGCCGGGAGATCAGGCCGCAGGATGACGGCTATCTTTCCGAACGACATGTGAAGTCAACCAATGGGCGCAATCAGCATCGTGTTTTCCCGGGGCTGAAGCGTAGTCCGTTGCGTGGCAAGGACCATCCGGTGACCCAGCTTTGGTATGCCCGTCAGGGAATCGTCACGCCCGAGATGGAGTACATCGCCATTCGGGAAAACTTGGGGCGCGAAGAAGCCATGCGTTTGGTGGAAAACAAACAGGGCGCTCGCAATGTCTTGAATCAACAACACCCCGGACAGGGGTTTGGCACCAAGATCCCGGATTATATCACGCCCGAGTTTGTGCGGGATGAGGTAGCTGCAGGGCGGGCAATCATTCCCGCCAATATCAATCACCCTGAATTGGAGCCAATGATTATTGGCCGTAATTTTCTGGTGAAAATCAATGCGAATATCGGCAACAGTGCGGTGGCCTCCAGCATTGAGGAGGAGGTCGAAAAGATGCGTTGGTCCACGCAATGGGGTGCGGATACCGTGATGGATCTTTCCACAGGAAAAAATATCCACGCCACCCGCGAATGGATCATTCGAAACAGCCCCGTGCCCATTGGCACCGTGCCCATTTATCAGGCTCTCGAAAAAGTGAATGGTCGTGCCGAGGATCTGACATGGGAAATTTTCCGGGATACGCTGATCGAACAAGCCGAGCAGGGTGTGGATTATTTTACGATCCATGCCGGTGTACTGTTACGTTTCATTCCTGTCACAGCGCGGCGGGCCACAGGGATTGTGAGCCGCGGCGGCAGTATCATGGCTAAGTGGTGCTTGTCGCATCACAAGGAGAATTTCCTCTACACGCATTGGGATGAAATCTGCGAAATTATGGCGCGCTATGATGTGAGTTTTTCGATTGGCGACGGACTGCGACCCGGCTCAATTGCCGATGCCAATGATGATGCGCAGTTTGGCGAACTTAAAGTGCAGGGCGAGCTGGTGGAGCGCGCTTGGAAGCATGGTGTACAGGCCATGTGTGAAGGGCCCGGTCACGTGCCGATGCACATGATAAAGGAAAACATGGAGAAACAGCTCGAGTGGTGCCACGAGGCACCGTTCTACACGCTGGGCCCCTTAACCACTGACATCGCGCCGGGTTACGATCACATTACCAGTGGAATCGGTGCGGCGATGATCGGTTGGTATGGCACGGCGATGCTTTGCTATGTGACGCCCAAGGAACACTTGGGACTTCCGAATCGCGATGATGTGAAAGAGGGTGTAATTACCTATAAGATCGCGGCGCACGCGGCGGATTTGGCCAAGGGCCATCCGGGGGCGCAGTATCGGGATAACGCACTCAGTAAAGCGCGTTTTGAATTCCGCTGGGAAGATCAATTCAACCTGAGCCTTGATCCGGAACGTGCCCGTGAGTTTCACGATGAAACTCTGCCGGCTGATGGGGCGAAGACTGCCCACTTTTGCAGCATGTGCGGCCCGAATTTTTGTAGCATGAAAATCACGGATGACGTGCGCCGATATGCGGAGGAAAACGGGTTAAACGACGACGAGGCATTGTCGGCGGGGATGGAGGCGAAAGCCCGGGAATTTACGGACAACGGCGCAGAGGTTTATTCGGGAGACTAAGCCAAGGCGCCGTTGCAACTGCTGCCGGATCCAGCGGTGCAGGCTAGGCAATGCTCGCCGGTGAGGATCGGGCGACCTTCAAGATCGGCGGGAGTGATGTCCCAAAGCTTCAATGGTTTTTCGTTACGAATATTCAGCTCGAGCATCTGGTTAAAGTCACAATCAAACAGATTGCCCATATGATTCACGCTGAGCGTTGAGCGACACATCAAGCTTTCGAGCGATTCGGGATTAAAACTATTGCTGAGAAGCTCAAGGTATTCGTCCCACTTGTCTTGCCGGCGAAGATCCTCTGCAAACCGGGCGATCGGCTGGTTGGTGATGGTGAACAGACGATCGAAGTGGATGCCGAAATCGCAATGCAAAGCTTCTTTATAATCGGCTTCCAGTTCGGATTGGTCCGGCGGCAGACTGGGGCCGACCGGATTGTAGACAAGGTGCAACGCATGCGACTCGCCGTAACCGTGTTGGTTAAGCAGTTGCAGGGCGCGAATGCTTTTATCGAATACGCCACCGCCGCGTTGCTGGTTCACATTTTCCGGCTGATAACAGGGGAGGGAGGCAATGATGGTAACATCATGCTGGCTGAAGAATTCCGGCAGCCATTCGAAATTATCCTCCAGTAAAATGGTGAGATTGCAGCGATCGATTACCTCGCAACCGGCTTTTGAGGCAGTTTGAACGAGGCCGCGAAATTCCGGGCATAACTCGGGAGCGCCCCCGGTGATGTCGACGATTTGGGGGCGATGCGTGCGGATCCAATCTTTAATGCGATTTGCTGTGTCCGGCGCGAGGGTTTCGGTGCGCCATGGAGCGGCGTCCACATGGCAGTGGCGGCAGGCTTGGTTACACTGGCGGCCGATGTTGAGCTGCAGGGTCAGGAGAGCTTCGCGTTTCAGTGAAGCCTTGTGCGTCTGCAGTTGTTTTTTGAATCGGTTCACCGCGCGCCAATATAAAGGATGGACGCCTTAATGAAACGCCCTAATGATTTGCCCATGATCATGGCGGCGCAAAATAACGAGGGCAAGGTGGTGGTAATTACCGGAGTGGCGCGAGGACTGGGCCGAGCCATGGCGTTGGAATTCGCCGCCCAAGGCCATCGCGTGGCGGGGTGCAGTCGGAATGAGAAGAAACTGCAAAGCCTAAGCAGTGAACTGGGCGATCTACATGTGTTGCAGGTAGTGGATGTAACCGATGATCAGGCGGTTGCCGAGTGGGCGGAGGAGGTGTTGGGTGAGTTGGGGGCGCCGGACTTGTTGATCAACAATGCGGCGGTGATTAACCGGAATCGTTTTCTCTGGGACTTGGAGGCGGCGGAGTTTGATGAGGTGATTGATATCAACATCAAGAGCGTCGCGAATGTGATCCGGCATTTTTTCAAACCCATGGCGAAGGCTAGGCGCGGGGTCATCGTGAATTTCAGCTCGGGCTGGGGTCGGAGTACTTCGCCGGAAGTGGCACCGTATTGTGCGACCAAATGGGCGATCGAAGGACTGACACAATCATTGGCCCAGGAATTGCCTGAAGGAATGGCAGCCGTGCCGCTCAACCCGGGTGTGATCAATACGGATATGTTGCGCAGTTGTTTTGGACCTTCAGCGGCGGATTTTCCGTCCGCCGAGGAATGGGCGGAGATGGCGATTCCGTTTTTATTGGGGTTAGGCCCGGAGCAAAACGGGCAATCCCTGACGGTTAGTTAGTTTCGACTTGTTCACAGGCTGTGAATTTGTTAGTGTCCAGTAAATGGCACATTCGCCACGGAAAGATGATTCCTCCAAAGCCATGATGCTTGGAGTTGGTTTGGACTCGGACGGTCACAAAAGAGTCACCAAGGGAGAGAACTTTGCGCTCGTGGGGGGCTCAAAGGAAACTCACGAGGAGATGACCGAGAAAGCTGTGAAGATCAACGAAAAGTTGAATGAACGCGGCAAGCGGCTGGACAATGTCAGCCGTGAGGAGTTCAACGACATCGCTCACGATGTGGGCTTGCACCGGTTTGATCCGGAGCAGAACTAACCCCGCGCATGTATTTCAAATCTCCTTTTTACAATATTGGATTTCGGCAT
>CAJWMQ010000110.1 GCA_913042895.1 uncultured Verrucomicrobiales bacterium
AGCGGCGGTACATCGTTGGGCGGTGGTGGCGGTGGATCATTGAAAATCACCTCAATGATCCAGGCGCCGCGGGCGATGGGGTGGGTGCGTTTAGTGCCGTTGTTCATGCTGAGCATGGCGGCGCTGGTGATGATGCCGCCATAGCGTGGGTTTTCCACCGGCATGCGGGTGAAGGTTTTTCCACGTAGCTTTTTGCGCATCATGTTATCGAACTGTTGCCGCGCGTTTTGCTGGACCTTGCCGACGTCCTTTTTGGGCGGCAATTTTTGCAGGATGTCCTGCGCCTGCTTGAGGGTCTGGTTGAGGGCGGCGTGTTGTTTCTTCTGATCGGCGTTCATCGCCTGCAGGGCATCGGTCTCGGTGATGAACAGATTGATGCCGGACGCGGAGGCGGCGACTTCCTCGGCGTTGAGCGGGCGGTTGTAGAGGCGCGCCTTGTCGATGGAGACATTCAGATATTTATTGCCTCCGGCGGGTTTGTGGCGGAGGCCGAAGATGATGGAGGTTTGGTTCTTGGGAAAGGTAGCGCGGTTGCGGCGGAAGGGTTTGCCGTAGGGCACGCCGTTGCGATAGAGCAGGGTGGTGCCGTCCTCGAGGTACACCATCGCGAGATGGATGAGCTGGTTCACTGCGGTCTCGGGCGTGGACCCAGGGAAATCGAGCGTGCGCGCGAAGCCGTTGCTTCCGGAGATCCAGTGGCGGTTCTGGCGTTCGCCGAGCACAATGGTGTCGAAGAAATCGCCGGGCCCTTGCGTGCCCATTACGCCCCCGCCGCGTTGGTCGAGGTTGGGAATGGAGAACCATACTTCCAGTGTCTTGGCCTTAAGGCTAATTGGCAGCTTGGGGCTCTCGAGGAAACCCCGGTTGAGCACGACCTGGCCGCCCTTGAAGGTGACGTTGCCGCTGGACTTGAGTGGGAGATTGCCGACGGTGCTCTTGAGGTCGCCGTTAAATTCCCAGGCCGCGTAGGGTTTGAGGTCGACCGGCTTTTGGTCAGTGGAGTTCTTCTTGCGTTCCGCCAACAGTCGTTCGCGCACGGGTTCGATGAGCTTGGCCAGATCGGCCTCGGTGGTCTTGATCAACTTCTCCAACCCACGCTTGCGTTCGTCGATCTCGCGGTTGGCCGTCACCATGTCGGACACATCGGGCAGGGTCGGTTTTAGGTCGCTGGTGTACCAATCCTTTAGGAAATCGCTGCGGTAGCTGTACTCGGGCAGGACTAGCTCCGTGATCGGGCGGTTTTCGACGAACACTGAATCGAAGAGCAACAGCGGTTCGATGAGCATCTGCAGGCTGGCGGGGTTTTGTTTGTCCAACGAGAAATAACGGTGCTGCTTGGGATCCGGCGTGGCGGCGAGGATGTTTTCCAGCTGCATCCATTGGGAAGGAAACGAATCAAGGAAACGTTCCACCTTGGGGTCGGCCAGCATACGGTCGATGGTTTTCTCCAGCACCTCGGGCTTGGCTAGATCACCACTCTCAGCAAGCTGGAGCAGCTCTGCGTCCGGAGTGCTGGCCCACAGGAAAAACGAAAGGTTGGAGGCAAGGGCGAATGAGCGCTGCTCGGGGTCGGTGGATTGGTAGTGGTACAGAAACAGCGGCGAGGACAGGGCGGCCGAGGCGACCTTCTTCATCGTGTCGGTGAACGATAGCTCTTGTTTCATCTTCTTAAGCGCGTAGGCGGTGTAGCGCTCGAGCGTGGCCGGCCCCACCGGGCCGCGAAAGGCGTGTCTCAGGAACGCGGCAATACGTTGGCGCGTTTCGGCGGGCAGATCAGCGCCTTCGGCGGGGGCCTTGAAGAAGGTGTTCCAGATGCCAACGGTGTTTTCGTTAAAGTCGGGGCTTTCGATGATCGAAACGCTCAGGCGGAAGAAAGCATCGAGCAACAATGGGGAGAGGGTTAGTTGATTGGCCTGATTATCAAACCCGTGCGAGGCACGAAGATCTTGTGGGAATGGCTTCACCTCGGCCAGGCCGCCACTGGGATTGAGCGCGTGCGAGCGGGCGTTCACGCGGTCGGGCATTTTGGGCGCGTTGAGGTAGATGGTCTCACGGGTCATTAGTTTTTCCGAGAGCGCAAACACGTTGCGGTTGAGCTGAAACAAATCGCGTACGGCATTGTTGTACTGGAAACGGTTCAGTCGCCGGGGCGGATTGCGCTTGGCCACCTGGCCGGAGGCGGCGGTGCGGAGCATCGTCTTGAGCGTGGCGAGCAGCTCGGCGCGGTCGGTCGGCTTGAGCTGTGGCTCGTCTTCCGGCGGCATGTCGCCGGCGTCTAGGACGTCGATCAATTCCTTGATCAACGCCGGCTTGCCGAGGAACTGCGGGGCATTGCCGATCTCCTTGAGGTTGACCTTGCCCTTGACCTTGTCGCCGCCGTGACACTTCACGCAGTGTTGCGCAAAGATCGGCTGAAGTTTCTCTTGAAACTCATCAGCAGCCTCAGCCGAAAGCCAACTGAGGGCGAAAGCCAATAGGCTGACGCCGAACTGCATGCGATTGTTCTTCATCGAATGAATTACGACCAAAGATCGGAGAGCACGCCGTGGCTGTCCGCGAAGGAATCCATTTCCAGTCCCATCAGATTGGCGAGGGTGAGCCAAAGATTGGAGTTGAGGGTGCCGCTTTTCATCCGGATGAACCGGCCCTGCTTGATCTGGCCCTGCGCGCCGCCGGCTACGATCATCGGCAGATCGTAGAACTGGTGCGTGGCACCGTCGCCCAAGGCTGCGCCGTAGGTGATCAGCGAATTGTCCAGCATGGTGCTGCCGTCCGATTCCTTGATCTCCTTCATGCGCTGGATCATGTAGGCGTACTGTTGCATGTGGAAGGTATCGATCTTCGCCAGCTCCAGATAGCCGTTGCCCTTCTGGTTGTGCGTCATGTTGTGATGTTGCACGGGCTTATCGAACACGCCCTCGTACATCAGCGTGGCGTCCCAGCGCTCGGGGCCGATCATGAAGGTGGAAATATTCGTGATGCCCATCTGGAAAGCGAGCAGCATCAGGTCGGCCTGCAGGCGAATGTATTCGCCGCGAGGCAGGATTTCCTCTTTAGGCACGGTCACATCCGCATTGGCCAGCAGCTTCTCGAGCTTGGCCATGCGCACCTCCACGTCGCGCACCATGGTCATATACTCATCCATAGTGTTGCGGTCTTCGGAGGAGAGTTTGCGTGAAAGGGACTGAGCATCGGCCAGCACCAGATCGGTCACATCGCCCACGTGCGCGCGGAGGCTGTCCTTGGAGAAGAGCCGGTCGTAGAGCTTGCGCGGGTCACGGATGGAGGGGGCAATTTTGCCGGGGCCGTACCACGAGATGTTATCGAACTCAATCGGCTCTTTCGGCGCGCGGAATCCATTGCAGCTAATCTCCAGCGTGTTGAGCACAGTCTTGTGCCCGACCTTGTCGCCGATCACCTGATCGAGCGTGCGGCCGTTCGGATGACGAATGCCCGCGTCGGCGGCCTGCGCCGGCGATAGGCTGGTGAGATAACACGAGGCGCCTTGCGCGTGGACGTCCTGACCGTTCTTGAACGTGCGGTCCAGGCCGGTGATCATTGTGATGTCCTTGGCGTGCGTCTTCAGTGGCTGCATGGTCGGCGTCCATTCGAGATCATAGATACCCGGTTCGTTCTTGAACCGCCGCTGCTCTTTTGTCTTATCCGCGTTGAAGCCGCCGATGAATCCCGGTATTGCCGCCTGATCTTCACCCGGGAAAAACTGCCGGCGTACAATCCCGTTGGGGATATACATGATCACTAGTTTTTTATCCGGTTTTTCGCCTTTCTTGGGGGCGGCCGCGCGGGCCTCGGATACCGAATGCAGGAACGGCAACAGCATTGTGGTACCGCCTGCCTTGAGAAATTTACGTCGTGAAACACTCATAACAATCCGCTTTTTAGCGATGCGAAACGTTACATCGCCAGTCATATTTATGACAGAAGAAAGAAACCACTTATTCACGGAGGAAATTTAGATGGAACGTACAAGGCGGATCGGTTCATCCTTTCTCCTTCCGCTTTCACCCTTTAGGGTCCGCTCATGCGTTTGTTGTTTGTATTGTTGTTGAGCTGTGTCGCGGCGTTTGCCGATCGCCCCAACGTGGTCCTCGTGATGGCCGATGATCAGGGCTGGGGACAGACCGGGTACTACAATCATCCCGTGCTCAAGACGCCGCACCTTGATGCCATGGCCAAGGCGGGGCTGCGGTTTGATCGCTTTTATGCTGGTGGGCCGGTTTGCTCGCCCACACGGGCGACGGTGCTCACCGGCCGGTCGCACGATCGCACGGGTGTGTTCGATCATGGCTTCGCCTTGCGCAGTCAGGAAAAGACGCTCGCGCGCGCCCTGCAACGTGCCGGGTATGCTACCGGTCATTTTGGGAAATGGCACCTTAACGGCTTGCGCGGACCGGGGGTGCCGATACTGAAAGATGATACGCACGGCCCCGGCAAGGTCGGCTTTGATGTGTGGCTTTCGGTGACCAACTTTTTCGAGCGCGACCCGCTTCTGAGCCGAATGGGCAAGTTTGAAGAACATCAAGGCGATTCGTCCGAGGTGGTGGTGGATGAGGCACTGAAGTTCATTGGCGAACAGGTGCAAGCGAAGCAACCGTTCTTCACGGTGATCTGGTACGGTACGCCTCATAGTCCGTGGATTGCGTCCGCCGAGGATAAGGGACCGTTTGCCCAGCTTACACCCAAGGCGCAGGATCACTATGGTGAATTGGTGGCCATGGACCGTAGCATCGGCGCCTTACGGAAAGGCTTGCGCAAGCTCGGCGTGGCAGACGACACGCTGGTCTGGTTCACCAGCGACAACGGTGGACTGCCTGGGTTTGAGCCGGACACCACCGGCGGTCTGCGCGGTTACAAGAGCAGCATGTACGAGGGCGGGCTGCGGGTGCCGTGTGTTATTGAATGGCCCGCTGGCATTGCCAAGGCGCGCATCACAAAGCATCCGGCTGGGGCGGTGGATATTTTCCCGACCATCGCAGAGATATGCGATCTTCCGAAGTCCGCGATGCTGCAGCCGCAGGACGGCTTGAGCTTAAAGCCGTTGTTCGCCAAGGAAACGGGCCTACGCACCAAGCCGCTGCCGTTCCAGAGCCGTGAGCGTGTGGTGGTGATTGATAATGATTACAAGCTGCTCTCGTTGCCGGGCAAAAAGGGGCCGCGCTACGAGCTTTACAATCTCGCCAAGGATCACGCGGAAGAGACGAATTTGGTCGACGCTGAACCGAAAATTGCTGCGCGCCTACGTCGGCAACTGGAGGCCACGCGCACGTCCATCGCCGGCAGTGTGGCGGGCAAGGATTATCCCGAAGGCGAAGTCGGCCCGCAACCGCCGCGCATTTTCTGGAATACCGTCGAAGCTTACAAACCGTACTTCCCAGAATGGATCAAGCGGCCCGAGTACTCCAGCTGGCTCCAAAGACGTTTGAAATGAAACCGCTCCTAATCTTCCTCACTGCTACGGGTATGTGTGCCGCGGCCGAATTGCCGGCCAAGGCACATCCCGGGGAGGGCGGCCTGTTGTCCGCCGGCTACATTTACCCGCTGAAAAACCGGGCCACGCCGCAGTGCCACGCCTCGACACTCACGGAAACCAAAACTGGCCTGGTCGCCGCCTGGTTTGCCGGCACGCGTGAGAAGCACGATGACGTAGGTATCCGCGTTTCGCGGCGGGTCGACGGCCGATGGACCGCGCCCGCAGAAGTGGCCACCGGCGCCGAGGGCGAGGACAAGGATTACCCCTGTTGGAACCCCGTGCTCTTCCAGCCGAAGGCTGGTCCGCTGATGTTGTTTTATAAAGTCGGCCCCACACCCAGCACATGGTGGGGCGTGTTGATGACTTCCACGGACGGCGGCAAAACGTGGGGCAATCGCCGCAAGCTCGGCAAGGGGCCGCTCGGGCATTTGATTGGCCCGGTGAAAAACAAACCGGTGCAACTCGCTGACGGCGCGATCCTATGCCCGAGTAGCACTGAGTTCGATGGTTGGCGCGTGCATTTTGAAATTACGCGTGACCTCGGCAAGACTTGGCAGGTCATTGGGCCAATCAACGACGGCAATACATTCGGCGCCATTCAGCCGAGTGTGTTGTTTCACCGGAACGGCGATTTGCAGGTCATGTGCCGTAGTCGCCAACGTGTGGTCACTACCAGCCGCTCGGCTGATGGCGGTAAGACCTGGAGCCCCATGGTTGCCAGCCCGTTGCCCAATCCCAACGCCGGCACCGATGCTGTCACCCTCGCGGATGGCCGACAACTCATTGTCTACAACCACACCGTGCGCGGCACCATCTTTCCCGCCAACCGCACCATGCTCAATGTCGCCGTTTCTACTGACGGCAAAAGCTGGAAGCCTGTTCTCACCCTCGAGCGTGCTCCCGGTGAATATTCCTACCCCGCCGTTATCCAAGCCCGCGACGGCAAGGTGCACGTCACCTATACTTGGCAACGCGAGACCATCAAGCACGCTGTGCTGGATTCGTCGAAATTGAAATGAACAAAATCCTCGTCCTCTTCGATTCCGCCACCGGCAACGTGCGGCAAATGGCCGAGCTTGTCGGGGAAGGTGCTGCGCTGGTACCGGATACAGAGGTGCGTGTACGCAGTGTGGAGGATGCTTCCGCCGCGGATGTCGAATGGTGCGATGGCCTAGCCGTGGGTAGCCCCACGAACATGGGCGTGCTTTCTTGGAAGATGAAACGCTTTTGGGATGAGGAAATGATCGGGTCTTGGATGAAGGTCGACGGTAAGATCGCCTGCGCCTTTTCCAGTGCCGGCGGGTGGGGCGGCGGCATGGAACTGGCCTGCCAATCCGTCCATACGGTGCTCATGAATTTTGGCTTTCTCGTTTTTGGCGTCACCGAGTACGCCGGCAAAAAGATGACCGGCCATTACGGCGCAGTCGCCTGCAAGGCCCCGCGCGAGCCGGAGATCCAGGAATCCTGCAAAATCCTCGGCCGCCGGCTTGCGGAATGGACTGCCCTCTACGTTCATGGCCGCAAAGATCAGCACCCCGACGCCAAAGACATCCCGCGCCTCACGCCGGCCGATGTGGAGTGATTCTCCGCGTTTGAAATCATCCCCCGCATCTGCCACCATCCGCACACACGATGCGTAGATTCCTATTCTTTCTGTTGGTAATGAGTCCGATGCTGTTGCTGGCCAAGTCCATTAAGCAACGGCCGAATGTTTTACTTATTTGTGTGGATGACCTGCGGCCGGAGCTGAAATGTTTCGGTGTGGATTACATTCACTCGCCGAATATCGATGCGCTGGCAGCGCGCGGGCGGGCGTTTCATCGGCACTATGTACAAGCGCCGACTTGCGGTGCCTCGCGGTACACGTTGCTCACGGGGCGTTATGGGCCCGCGAACAATGGAGCGTTTTTTCAAAACTTCGCTAAGATTAAAGGCACGAGTTTTCCAGGATGGTTTCGCAAGCATGGCTACACGACGGTGTCGGTCGGGAAAGTCTCGCATCACCCCGGTGGCCGCGGCGGGCGAGATTGGGATGAGGATGACAAACCGGAAATGCCCGGTGCTTGGACACGCCACTTGCTGCCAGCTGGTCCTTGGCAACATCCGCGCGGCGCGATGCACGGACTGGCCAATGGTGAGATTCGCAAGAACGCGAAGGACATGGACGTGTATCAGACCTTTGACGGGCCGGACTCGGTGTATCCCGACGGGCTGATTACCGACGAGGCTCTGAAGCAAATGGACACGCTGGCCAAGGCCGACAAACCGTTCTTTCTCGCCGTGGGCATCATTCGACCGCACCTACCGTTTGGTGCGCCGGCCAAATACATGAAGCCGTACGCCAACGCCACGCTCCCTGCCACGCCGCATCCGACCCGACCCGAGGGAAAGACCACGTGGCACGGCTCGGGTGAGTTCATGAAATACAATCGCTGGAAACGCAACCCCAACACTGACGCGGAGTTTGCCCTCGAAGTGCGCAAACATTACGCCGGATGTGTTACTTACGCCGATGCGTTGGTGGGCCGGTTGCTCGACCGACTCGATGCACTCAAACTGCGCGACAACACCATCATCGTGCTTTGGGGCGATCACGGCTGGCATTTGGGCGAACACGCCATTTGGGGCAAACACGCGCTCTTCGAGGAATCCCTCCATTCTCCGCTCATCATCTCCGCTCCGGGCATGGCCGCCGCTGGTGACCCGACGCAGGCGGTGGTTGAGACACTGGATATTTTCCCGACGATCTGCGAACTCACTGGCCTTAAGCCACCCTCCGGTCTAAATGGACAATCGCTGATGCCCATTCTTGCTGATCCTTCTACGAAAGGTCATGCGGCGTTTGCTTATCGCAGCAGCGCGCAGACTATTCGCACGGATACCCATCGACTCATCGCCCATCGCGGCGGCGAGCTGGAATTGTACGATCACACCACGTCGGCCGGTGAAACCAAGAATTTGGCCGAGACTCAACCCGAACAAGCCGCGGCATTGCTCAAGCAATTGCGCGCGCGGTTGCCTCAATAATTACTCATGAAAAAACTCACACTCCTCTTCATTGCCGCATTGGGCCTGACGGCTGCGGTCGGGGCCGATCAAACACTGAAGCGGCCGAACATCCTCTACATCATTGTTGATGATCAGTCGCCGTTTGATTTTAAGTTTTATAATCAACGAAGCCAGCTGGATGCGCCAGTCATCGAAAAACTGGCGGCTGAGGGTATGGTGATTGATGGCGCATACCAAATGGGGGCGTGGGTGGGTGGCGTGTGCACGGCGTCGCGGCACATGATCATGAGCGGACGCACAGTATGGCACATTCCGGATCGGCCTTTCCGCAAGCCGCCGGCCAATCCGAATGCACTCAACCCGAAATTGGTTCCACCGGATTTGGTCCGGAACACGCTGGCAGCTGTTTTTAACCGGGCCGGTTACGATACTATGCGCACCTGTAAGCGCGGCAACAGCTACGATGATGCGAATAAGCAATTCACCGTGGTACATGATGCCACCAAGCGTGGCGGCACGGCCGAGACAGGCAGTGCCTGGCACGCCGAGCGGGTGCTTGATTATTTAGGCGAACGAGAAAAGGCCAAGGACGAGGATCCCTTTCTCATCTACTTCGGATTTTCCCATCCGCATGATGTGCGTGATGGCACGCCGGAGCTTTTGGAAAAATATGGGGCGGTGAATCACCGCGACAAGGATACCCTTCCGCCCGCTAATCCCAAGCAACCCAACTTGCCAATCAACTGGTTGCCCGAACATCCCTTTCATCATGGACATCCGGGCCTGCGCGATGCAGTTAAGGTTCCCGGTGTATGGGAGCGACGTGATGAACGCACTATTCGCAACGAAATTGGGCGACAGTTTGCTTGTAGCGAATATATCGACCAACAGATCGGCCGCGTGCTTGCCAAGCTCAAGGCAATGGGTGAACTGGACAACACTTACATTGTGTACACCGCCGACCACGGGATGGCTATTGGTCGGCACGGATTGCAGGGTAAACAGAATTTGTATGAGCACACCTGGCGCGTTCCTTTTGTGGTAAAGGGTCCGGGTATCAAGCCCGGTAGCCGTGCACAGGGGAATGTGTACCTGCTCGATACCTTGGCTACACTTTGTGGCCTTGCAGGAATCAAGCCGCCTGCCACTAACGAAGGTCTTAGCTTGGAGCCTGTCTTGAAGGGGCGTGCACAGACGATTCGAGACACCCTTTTTGGTGTTTATTGTGGGGGAACCAAGCCGGGGATGCGCAGTGTTAGACGCGGTGACTGGAAGCTGATCAAGTACGATGTAATGGACGGCACCGTGCGCAAGTGGCGGCAGGACTCCCCGCATTGCCAGCAGGTGCTCGCGGGCCACCAGGGGCCCGTGCTGGGCGTGGTGGGCAATCCGCCGCCGCATATGCAGCGCGTGGAGGGCGAACCAAAGGCCCCAAAAATACATGAGTTGTACATTGATATCGGCGCCAACAACCGGGCTGCCGCCGAAAAGCGTGTACGAGTTGGCGACCCCATCACGGTGAATCAGAATTTTGAAATGCTCCACGGCTACCTTGCTGTGGCCCGCGC
>CAJWMQ010000111.1 GCA_913042895.1 uncultured Verrucomicrobiales bacterium
CGGCGCTGGGCATCCACGTTGTCGCCAAGTCGTGTAAAGAAACTGTCGGCCGTTGTGGCGGCCTTAGCCAATGGGCCACTGAAGCCAAAGAAACATCCCATGAGCAAAACACCTCCCCAAACGCCAACGCCTAAGGCGTGTCGGCGCTTGGGATGGGTTTCATATTGGTTATATTGGGTGATTGTGTAGAGCGCCATTGCCAGCCCGGCGAGTAGTCCAAGGGAAAGTAGGGCATTCAAATGCATGCGTTTGCTGCTGAGGTTAATTATGGAAACCAGTTCTTGAAAGAAATGGGGATCGGTTTGTGTGCTCTGATTGTAGTGCGCGCGGATGTATTGAAGATAAGTGCCATCAGCGAGGGCGTTTTGGGTGATGATGTACACGTCGCGTCGATCAAAATCTGGGTCTCGCTTGTGTTTCGGCGCAGTGAAGCTCTCACAGAAAATAAAATAGGTGGGGCAAAACCGGCCGGGATCCGTGCCGCCAAAGAGAATGGCGTCCTGATCCATTTCAGGATAGATGTCGAAGGGCGGCGTGAACATATCGTGACCGTACCAATAGCCAAAGAGGTGGTTGCGTTGTTCGTTCTCCGCCCAGTTGTTCAGGGCGGGCCGCAAGGGCAGCAGGCAAAAGGTGGCAAGCGCGATCAGAACGAAGGCCTTGCTTGCTGAAGAAGGGCGGACATAACGGATAATGGCGATACCCAGCAGGACACCGAGGAGGCCCCAGCCAATGTAAGCCGCTGCGTGTTCCATGGCGAACACGGTGGCATTAACAATCCGGAAGGTGTCGATCGCTTCGACTAAGGCCAGTCCGCCAAGGAAGGCCGTGACTGCGATGATGCAAGTGCGCGAGAAGGAGGCGAGCGTGGCCCCGATGAGTGCAAGTCCTAGCCCGATGGCCCCGGCAATAAATATATGAGTGGCGGCAAAGAATACTTTGTTGAGGTGTCGGTTCAGCTCATCGGCTGTGGGGTTGATGAGATAGATCAAGATCAAGGTGAATGTGACGTAAATTCCGGTGAGCCCAAGGATCCAACGGAATTCCTTGAGGCGCATTCGGTACAAAAACGCCAGCGGCACAAATCCCAGAGCCACATAAGAGAGGCTAAATTCCTCGGTGGCTTCATCGAGATAAATGCCCAGTTGGCCTCCATTAAATTGCGTGCGCGCATTGGGAGTGGCGGCCTTGGTCGGCGTATGGCTGTGATCGAGAAACATGCGCGTGAAATTGGAGGGCGTAATGCGATCATACTGACCGCGGGTAATTGCATGTTTGAAGCCCTGCGTAGTGCGCGGATAAGCCCAGTTCATGGGCGGATTGGTCATTGAGGCGATGGGCATGTAAAAATACAGCAATGCGGCAACGATCCAGGCGGCGCGCGTATTGAGAAGGGGCATCCAATTGTGAAGAAGGCCTTCCTCGCCGGATTCCTTGTCGCGGTTGATCCACGAATAAGCGATCAACCCGCAGAGCGTGGCCAGATTGATAAAGGTCCAAAGCTTTACCACGGTGTTGGCCTGAGTGAATTGGCCTTTATCCAGCGCGGCACTCCATACCAGGCCGAATATCAGGCCAATGGATAGGAAAGCCGTGGCCACCAAGGCGCGCAGTAAATTGGATGGAAATCGAACAGTCAGCCCAATCAGCAACGCCATGAATCCGGCCCCCACGAGATTAAAGAGGATGAAGAGGCCAGGGTTTCCGGCAGACCCCTGTTCGGCTCCCTTGAGGCTGAGCACGAGTCCGATGAGGTATAATACGCAGTTGCCGGCAAGGAAGTCTCGGCCCAATTTGGGGTCGGCGAGGAGAATCATTAATTCCATGCCGATGGCGGCGAGGATCAAGGTTTGGTGGTTTACAAAGCACAACCCGAAAACGAAGTAGGCAAGGTACAGATAGAGGCGTTGTTGGGGACGGTAAAACCACCGCATCAATAACGCCAACGTCAGCGCGAAGGTGAGAATGCCCAGAGTGTACACCTCGACAATGACGGCTTGGCTCCAAATGAATCCATTGAAACCGAAGATTAATCCAGCGGATAATCCCGAGCAAAGTGACAATCCGCGTTCGGCTTTTTCAGGTAATGATTTAAACGTCTCAAGTCCACTCAGGATCAATTGCGTACCGCGGGAAACCATTAAGGCAAGCAGGCCGCAGGAAAGTGCCGCGGCCACTGCGGAGCTGACGGCCACGCGCCAAGCGATGTTTGAGAAGGGAAGGATTTTGGTGAACACCCAGGAATAAATTGTCCACATCGGATACCCTGGTGGATGAGGCACGCCGGCGTACATGGATCCGACCGCCAGTTCCCCGGAATCCTCAAGTGTGACGTCCGGTGCCAGTGTGTAAAGGTAAACACCCAAGCTGATGAGCGTGGCCACCAGTGCCGCGGTCCAGTCGACCCGTCGAAAGAACGGCCCATTCGGTTTTACGGGCACTAATTTAGGAGGGAATGGCTCAGAGGGTTCGGGAGTGGTGGCTGGTACGGATTCGGTGTGCGAAGGCGTGGGCTTTTTCTTGCCGCTGGGTTTGATCCGTTTGCCTTTGGCCATGATTTACGCTGCCTCCAAAGGCGGGAGAATCGGAGAGGTAAAACGCTTTGTCGATGGGATTTTATTCAGAAAACAAGTGTTTTTGCGCGAATTTAGGCTGTCTAAAAATAGTCACCTTGGACAAATCGCCATAGGCTTTTTGAGTGGGCATCATCGATCTGTTTTTCAAAAACCCATAAAAGCAGTCACTTCAGCTAAAGCTTGGACTTGAATTGAACAATTGGCATCTCGGTTGCTTTAGGAGGCGAGTCGGTTTTTCCGACGCACTGCTTGGGATTGCCCGTACACCAAGCAGTCTGGCCAACTGCGGGTTTGAGACCAACTAATGAAAAAAATAGAAGCGGTGATCAAGCCGTTCAAATTGGAAGAAGTGAAGGATGCTCTGGCTGAAGTCGGCATTGAGGGTATGACTGTCACTGAAGTGAAAGGGTTCGGCCGGCAAAAAGGCCATACCGAGATCTACCGCGGTAGCGAATACACGGTTGATTTTCTGCCTAAAATCAAACTCGAGGTCGTGGTGGCCGATGAGGCCGCAGAAGGCGCCGTCAAAGCCATAACCTCAGCTGCCAATACCGGAAAGATCGGTGATGGTAAGGTGTTCGTCTCGAGTATTGATGAAGCCATCCGAATCCGAACTGATGAAACGGGCAACGAAGCCCTCTAACCAATCCAATCCCTGAACGAAAAAGATCCCATGAAAAAACTTTTCCTTATTCTGACAATTCTGCTGACGCTGTTCGTCGGCCCATTACTCGGCCAAGAGGCCGAACAACACACGGACGCTCCCAACACTGAAGAAAGTGCTAAGACGGCAGATCAAGAAGCTCTAATTGATAGTGAGACTGAAGAACTAACCGATGAGGAAAGAGCAAAGGCGGTTGCAGACAAGGCGAAAGCTGAGGCATGGCTGGAAGGTCAATCATTGGCTAGTGAATACTCGTCTCTGAATGACGATGACAAACGAAGTGAAGATTATGCTATCGATTCGTTTGTGGTGTCCGGCGACACCGCCTGGATGATTGTTGCCACTGCGTTGGTGTTGATGATGACCATTCCGGGTTTGTCCCTGTTTTATGGTGGTTTAGCCCGCCGGAAGAATGTCTTGTCTGTGCTCGTGCAATGCTTTGCGTGTACAGCGTTGATGACCTTACTCTGGACCATTTATGGTTACAGCGTGGCTTCCAGCGGTGATGGCCAGTTCTTTGGTGATTTCGCTAAGGTATGCCTGAAAGGCATGGGGGTGGATACGGTCAGCGGAACAATCCCTGAATCCGTCTATTTCACCTTTCAAATGACCTTTGCGATAATCACGCCGGCGCTGATTGTTGGCGCCTTTGCCGAACGTATGAAATTCAGTGCGGTCCTGATTTTCCTTACACTTTGGTTCACCTTTTCCTACCTGCCGGTGTGGCACATGGTTTGGGGCGGTGGTTATCTCGCCGAAAAATGGCACGCTATTGACTTCGCAGGTGGTACAGTGGTGCACATCAATGCCGGTATCGCCGGTTTGGTGGCCTGCATTGTCTTGGGCAAACGCGAGGGTTACCCAAAATCCCCGATGCCACCGCACAATGTGCCGTTTGTGTTGATCGGCGCCGCATTACTGTGGGTCGGCTGGTTCGGTTTTAATGCCGGTAGTGAATTGGCCGCCGACGGTGTAGCTGGCATGGCTCAACTAGTCACCCAAGTGGCGGCAGCGACCGCCGCCTTTGTCTGGATGATGGCGGAATGGATACTTAGAGGCAAACCAACCGCCGTGGGCATCGCCACCGGCGCGGTGGCCGGCTTGGTGGCGATTACGCCGGCCTCCGGGACGGTTGGCCCGATGGGCGCGATCGCGATTGGTGCTGCTGCGGCACTGGTTTGCTACTGGACAGCTACTTCACTGAAACATGCGCTTGGATACGATGACAGCTTTGATGTCTTCGGAGTACACGGTGTTGGTGGAATTGTAGGTGCCTTACTCACGGGTTTGTTCTTCATTAAGGCGGACACTGGTGCTGAATACATTGAGAATAATCTTAAGGGGCAGATCGTTAGCGTGATTATCACGATCATCTGGTCCGGTGTGGTGTCATACATTGCATTGAAAATTGCCGATGTCTTTTGCGGCGGAATTCGATCCACAGAAGACGAGGAAATACAAGGGCTTGACGTGGCCGACCATGGTGAGGAAGGTTACCAGCTCTAACCTGCAGTTGGCTTTGACCCATCACCGGCTGCGCCGTGCTTTGGCGCAGCCGGTCGAGGGTTGAAGCAACAGATTTTGGGCGATAGCCAAAACTAACAAGAGAACACAAACAAACAGCAAATGAGCAAACATAAGTTGGAATACATCTGGCTCGACGGCTACAAGCCTACCCAGAGCCTGCGCAGTAAAACTATGATCGTGGACGATTTCAGTGGCAACCTCTCGGATGCCAAGCAATGGTCCTTTGACGGTTCCTCAACCGAGCAAGCCGAGGGTAATGCCTCGGATTGTCTTCTGGAGCCGGTGGCCGTGTACCCCGATCCCGATCGTTTCGGCGGTAATGGCTGGCTCGTAATGTGCGAGGTGCTCAATGCTGACGGTACACCGCACGAGTCTAATGGCCGCGCCACAATTGACGATTCGGACGACGATTTCTGGTTCGGTCTGGAACAGGAATACACCCTGATTGATACGGATACTAACCTGCCTCTGGGCTTTCCGAAGAATGGTTTCCCTGGTCCGCAAGGCCCGTATTACACATCGGTGGGCGCTCGTAACACGCACGGTCGGGAGATTGTGGATGAGCACCTGCACCTGTGCCTCGAGGCAGGGCTGAACGTTGAAGGCATCAACGCCGAGGTGATGGCCGGACAGTGGGAATTCCAGATCTTCACTAAGGGTGCTGCTGAGTGCGGTGATCAAATCTGGGTAGCCCGTTATATTCTGGAGCGCACCTGCGAGAAATACGGTGTGGCCGTGGATCTGCATCCGAAGCCGGTGAAGGGCGACTGGAATGGTTCTGGTATGCACGCGAACTTCTCCTGCGGCGCCATGCGCGATCCTGGCGGTGAAGAAGTGCACACGAAGATCTGCGAAGAGTTTGGTAAGCACATTCAGGAGCACATCTCGGTGTACGGCGCGGACAACGATCAGCGCCTAACCGGCCTTCACGAGACTCAGTCGATTGACAAGTTCAGTTACGGTGTGTCCGATCGTGGAGCTTCCATTCGTATCCCGGTTGCCACGATCCAGAACGACTGGAAAGGCCGTCTTGAGGACCGTCGTCCGGCTTCCAACGGCGATCCGTACAAGATTGCCGCGGTCATCATTAAGACCACCAAGAAGGCGCTTGCCTAAAGCACTTAGCTTCGAAAGAACAAAACAAGACCGACAGGAAACTGTCGGTTTTTTTGTGTCTTGATAAGTGATCTTTGAATGAGGTGTTTATAACTCGACACATCTTTTGCTGTTGTATAGGAGTTCGCCCTCGTGCAACAGAGCATTGTGACATTGGATTTAGAGGGTGTATTGGTTCCGGAAATTTGGATCGCCTTCGCTGAAAAAACTGGTATCGAAGCCTTGCGGCGTACAACTCGTGACGAGCCTGATTACGATGTGCTGATGCAATATCGTTTGGCCATTCTCAAAGAGAATAATCTTAAGTTATCAGACATCCAGAATGTGATAGGTACGCTGGCACCCTTAGATGGGGCGAAACAGTTTCTCGATGCATTGCGGGCAAAAACGCAGGTGGTAATTTTATCGGATACCTTCATGCAATTCGCCACACCGTTGATGCGCCAGCTCGATTGGCCGCCTATTTTTTGTCATCATCTCGAAGTGGAAAATGATGTGGTGGAAAACTATTGCCTGCGGCAGCCGGACCAGAAACGTAGGAGTGTGGAGGCTTTTCGGTCATTGAAATTCAAGATCATTGCCGCTGGGGATTCGTATAATGACACCACCATGCTGGGCGCTGCGGATCATGGGATCCTGTTTAGGTCGCCTGATAACGTGAAGGCGGAGTTCCCGCAATTTCCGGCGGTGGAGGAGTACGTCGATCTGATGGCGTTAATTGACGAGCGCCTTTAAGCCTCAGCCTTCGGATTGCGTGTGAGTAGGTCGTTTACAGCCTGATGGACGTCTTTCCCCTCGTAGAGCATCGCGTAGACTTCATCAATGATCGGCGTCGATACTTCCAGGCGAGCCGCCAACGCCTTGGCGGAACGTGATGTCGGGTAACCTTCGGCAGTTGCGGATGCCAATACGGTTTTCAGCGATTCACCGCGTGCGATGCGATCACCCAGTGTTCGGTTGCGGCTTTGCCTTGAAAAACAGGTTACGGTTAAGTCGCCCATGCCGCTGAGACCGGAGAATGTCTCGGGGAGTGCACCAGCCGCCGTTCCGAGTCGGCGCATTTCGTTGAGGCCGCGCGTGATCAAGGCCGCCTTAGCATTGTCGCCCAATTGCAGGCCGTCACAAACCCCTGCGGCAATGGCCATGACATTTTTCAGGGCGCCGCCCAGTTCCACCCCGAGTACATCCGTGCTGGTGTACATGCGAAGGGTGGGACGATGGAACCAGTCTTGAACCGTCTTGGCGGCGGTTACGTTTTCGCTGGCACAAACCAAGGCTGTAGGGATGCCGCGGGCCACTTCGGCGGCGAGTGAAGGTCCGGATAAGGCGACGGGAGTTGCGTTCGGCGCGTCGGCTTCAATGAGGCCGGCCATGGTCCGTCCGGTTTGGTGTTCAATGCCCTTGGTGACAGACACGGCGATGCCTCTGAAATCGCCAAGCTGTCCTGTGATTTCGTTGAAGGAACTAGAAGGCACGGCAATGATTACTCCTTCGGCCTCTGAAAGGGCGGTAACGAAATCGGGCTCGAGCTTCCAGTCTGATGGTAGTGCGATCCCGGGAAGGTAATCGGTATTTTCGTTGGCCGCGTTGATGGCTGTAAGTCGTTCAGGACGGCCCCAAAACGTCACTGCGTGACCACCCTCATGAGCGATCTTGGCCAATGCAGTGCCCCAAGCGCCGGGTCCAAGCACGGTGATTTTCACGGGCGCAGCGTACGGGTTGCGGGCGTGGGTTCAAGGTTAACCTTGAACCAAGCGGCCAGAATGGCGAACCTCGCCGGCGTGTCGGATGTTGTGAAAGTGGCCGTGCTGGGCGTCGGAGGCTTGGGCCAACATCATGCCCGGATTTATGCCGAGATGGAACAGGCGGGTGATGTGGAGTTCGTGGGTCTGTACGACCCCCATCTCGAGCGAGCCCGGGAGATTGCCGAAAAGAACGGCGTTCGCGCGCTGGAATCCTTGGAAGCCGCGCTGGAGCAGGCCGATGGCGTGAGTATTGTGACACCCACGGTAACGCATCATGAACTGGCCAGTAAATTTCTCAGGGCCGGCCGTCATGTGTTGGTAGAGAAACCGATCACGGACGAGGCCGGTCAGGCAGCTGAGTTGGTGCAGTTGGCGCAGGAAAACGATCGCGTGTTGCAGGTTGGTCATGTGGAGCGCTTCAACCCGGTCTTTGATTACCTGCAGTCCGTGGCCACGGAACCGCGCTTTATTGAAACTCATCGGCTCTCGCCGTATCCGGCACGCAGCATGGATATCGGGGTGGTACTGGATCTGATGATTCATGATCTCGACATCGTGCTGGCGTTCGTGGATTCGCCGGTGAAAGAGGTCGATGGCGTTGGCGTGCCGGTGTTGAGCCCGAACGAGGATATCGCCAATGCTCGGCTGAAATTTGAAAACGGTTGCGTGGCAAACCTGACGGTCAGTCGCGTTAGCCCTGAGCGCATGCGAAAGATTCGTGTATTCAGTGGCGGGGAAACCACCAGCTATGTGTCGTTGGATTACCAGAAACAGGAAGGCTACATCTACCGGATCGCGGCGGACGGCGCGGAGGAGTCTAGCCTGTGGCATAAGCTGCTGCATGCCAAGGACAGCGCCATCGTCAGTGAATTCGGCGGCAAAAAGGTTGTGCGCGAACCGGTGCCCATTGCTAAGGACGAACCGTTGAAGCTGGAACTGCAGCATTTTGTGGAATGCGTGCGTGAACGACAGACACCCAAAGTCAGCGGTGAGGCCGGTCGGCAGGCGTTAGAGGTGGCTCTGGAAATCACCCGGCAGATTCAGGCGCTGGAAACTTCATGAGCCGCGTGATGTTCATGGTCGGCGAAACCAGCGGGGACACGTTGGCGGTCGAATTGCTGGAGGCCATGCGGCAGGCAGGGCAGGAGGTGGAACCCTTTGGCGCGGGCGGCCCGAAGATGAAGGCGGCTGGGGTGGAATTGGACATCGACCTGACCGAACACGCGGTGATCGGTATCTGGGAAGCCGTGCGTAACTACGGCAAGTTTAAGGGTTTCTTTGATCAACTGCTCCAGCTTGCTCTGAACCGAAAGCCGGACGCCGTGATCTGTATTGATAATCCCGGGTTCAACCTGCGGTTTGTGCGCGCCCTGCGCAAGGCCACGGCGGGCGGGGATTGGCGGCCGAAGATTATTTATTACATCAGCCCGCAACTCTGGGCCTGGCATGAGAGCCGCGTGCATCAAATTGCCGCAGATGTAGATCAGCTGCTGGCGATTTTTCCGTTTGAAAAAAAATGGTATGCCGAGCGGGCGCCGGAATTGCCGGTCGACTTTGTGGGGCATCCATTGACTGACCGATATCCCGACCTAGAATTTCGTGATCCTAAATCCCAGCAACGACCGCGCAAGCTGTTATTGTTACCGGGCAGTCGGGCCAAGGAAATCAGCCGGCATCTGCCGGTGATGGCTCAGGCGGCTGCGGCAGTGGATGCGGAACCGATGGTGGTGTTTGCCAACGAATCACTGGCAGCACAGGCCAAACTGTTGGTGCCGGAAGTGGCCGATTGGGACCTGCGAATCGGCGGATTGCACGAAGCACTGCCCGAAGCTGATGTGGCCATTGCTTCCTCCGGGACGGTCACTCTCGAATGCGCTTGGTTTCGCGTGCCGACCGTGGTGCTCTACAAGACCTCCTGGATCACCTATTTGCTGGGTCGGCTGTTCGTCAAAGTGAAGCACATCGCCATGCCTAATGTGTTGGCGGGCCGCGAGGTGTATCCGGAATTCATCCAGCGGGAGGCTAATGAGTTAAATCTGGCCCGCGAAGCCAATCGTTTTCTGGATAACCCCGGGCGACGTCTGGAGCTGCGAGAGGAGTTGGATGTGATTGCGGATTCCTTGGGTGGTCGTGGCGCTGCCGGGCGGGCGGCTGAATCTGTTGGCCGGTTGCTGAAGAACTGAATAGAATCGCGGCATGAAATGGATCACGACATTTCTGCTGATCGCGATGCACCCGTTATCGGCGGCTCCTGTGCCACCGCTTTCGACGGCGCAACAGGTGCGTGATCATTGGGCGTTTAAGCCGGTTTCCAAGCCGGTGCCGCCGAAGGTTGATTCTGATTGGTCTCGGAACCCGGTGGATCAATTTGTTTTCCAACGGCTTGCTGCGGCGGGCATGGAGCCCTCCAAACGTG
>CAJWMQ010000112.1 GCA_913042895.1 uncultured Verrucomicrobiales bacterium
TTGAACGTGGCGGCGTTCACCACGACCGCATTAAGAAATGGGAGAAGAAAACCGAGGAAGCCAAGGCTCAGGAGACGTTCCCCGTGGATCAACCTGAAGCCAATGACAAGGAGTCGACTGACCAGTAATGCAGGAGATTCTCTTCTACATTTTCAGCGCGCTCACCTTGCTCTGCGGGCTGCTGGTGGTGTTCAACCCTTTCAGCCGCAACCCGGTCACCAGTGCGATGTTTCTCGTGCTCACCATCATCAGCATGTCCGGCCTCTTTGTCCTTCTCAAGGCCTTCTTCCTCGCCGCCGTGCAAATCCTCGTCTATGCCGGCGCCGTCATAGTGCTGTTTCTTTTCGTGATCATGCTGCTGGACGTCAAGGATGAGGAACGCCGCCGTTATCAAAAATTCGGCACCTTCCTCGGCTTCGCCGCCGTCACTGGCCTGGCCATGCTAATCATTAACACCATCAAACAATCCGGCGTGAGCCATGCGCTCACCGGCGATGGCGTAGCCGAGACTAAGCCGCTCGGCAAGTTGCTGTTTACCGATTACCTGCTGCCCTTTGAGATTGTCTCCATCCTGCTTCTCGTCGCGATGGTGGGCTGCATTCTATTGAGCAAACGCGAGGAAACTGCGGAGGCCGAAGCCGAATGACCATCGGACTCGAACATTACCTAATCGTCAGCGTTGTGCTCTTCTGCCTCGGACTGCTTGGTGTGATCATCCGCCGCAACCTGATTGTGATGTACATGGGGCTGGAACTCATGCTCAACGCCGCCAACCTAGCTCTAGTGGCCTTTTCCCATTTTCGGGACAACTTGGATGGACAAGTGATGGTGTTCTTCATTATCACCGTCGCCGCCGCCGAAGTCGCCGTCGGTCTCGCCCTGATCGTCGCCCTTTACCGCAAACGCCAAACCAACGACGTGACGGACCTCACCTCAATGAAACTGTAGATGAGCAAGGAACAAATCATCCGCTTTTTGCCCACGATGGTTCTACTGTTGCCGCTGATCTCTGCAGCACTCATTCTCTTGTTTACCCAGCGCTACCGCAAACTCAGCGCCGGTTTGTCGACGGGCGCTGTGGCAATTGGAGTGGGAATCAGCGTTTTCCTATTTGCCTCCCAAGGCACGGATAACTCAGAAGCGGGTAGCGATCCTAAATTTACATGGCTCTCCATTGGCTTGGCCCAGAATGATTCCCCGCTGCCCACTGCCAGTGGTCAGGAAAATTTTGCCCTAGATATTCAATCCCTGAACGACCCCTTGAGCCGCTTAATGCTACTCATCGTCACGTTCATTGGCACACTCGTCCATGTTTTCTCTCTAGTATACATGAGAAAAGACAAAGGGTTCTCGAGATATTTTGGAGCCCTCAGCTTTTTCGTTTTTTCCATGCTAGGCATCGTCCTCTCTTCCAACTTGGTCATGATGTTCATCTTTTGGGAACTGGTGGGTTTTTCCAGCTATCTTTTGATCAGCCATTGGTTTGAAAAACCGGCGGCTGCCGATGCCGGTAAAAAAGCCTTTGTCACCAATCGCATTGGAGATGTCGGTTTCCTCTTGGGCATTCTCTTAATTTGGCAGCAAACCAGCTCCGTAAATATCGCATACATCAACAGCGCAGAAATTTCCACTCTTGCCGGTCTCCTCATTTTCTGCGGAGCCATCGGTAAAAGCGCGCAGTTCCCACTGCATGTCTGGCTACCGGATGCCATGGAAGGTCCCACCCCCGTATCCGCCCTCATCCACGCGGCAACGATGGTGGCGGCCGGCGTGTACATGCTGTGCCGAGTGTTCCCCATTTTCACGGATGTAGCGCTAGTAACAATCGCATGGATCGGAGCTATTACCGCACTGTTGGCGGCCCTAATGGCCATACAACAAAATGACATCAAACGAATTCTCGCCTACTCCACCCTGTCGCAGCTCGGCTACATGGTGATGGCGGTGGGTTGTGGGGGTGCCGAAGCAGCAATGTTTCACCTCACCACACACGCGGCCTTCAAGGCATTGCTCTTCCTGGGAGCGGGCGCGGTGATTTACGCCTGCCATCATGAACAGGATATTTGGAACATGGGTGGCCTCCGGCATAATCTTTCTAGAACCTCCATCACTTTTATCATCGGCTCATTAGCCTTGGCTGGTTTCCCGTTGCTCAGCGGATTTTTCAGTAAGGACGCCATTTTAATGCAGGCGCACTTAAGCCAAAAACCGTTGTTCATTATCGGGGTGATAGTAGCCGGCTTGACGGCGTTTTACATGATGCGTTGTGTGTTGGTGGCGTTCTTTGGCAAAGCCCGTACAGATCAAGCGAAAGAGGCACACGAAGTGCCCGGAGAAATGCTGCTGCCCTTAATCATCCTCGCGCTGTTCAGCGTTTTCTTGGGAGCCCCTCAAATTGGGTTGGCCGACTTTTTAAACTTAAAAGAAGTAAAAGCTTCGCATCATGCAGCCATGATTTGGGGAACGGTCGCGGCCGCCGTGGGATTGATTGGTGGCTACATGATTTACCGGAACGCCGATAAGGATCCGTTGCCGGCCAAGCTGGGTGTGTTGTCGCGCTGGATGCGGGATCGGTTTTACTTCGATGAACTGTACGCCTTCCTCAACCGCTGGACACAGGAGACGCTGTCCTTCGCCTCGGATTGGTTTGATCGCTGGATCATTGCCGGCCTAGGGGTGAAAGGCACCAGCGGCGTGGTGGACGTGACCGGCTGTCTGATTCGCCTGTTTCAATCTGGCAATTTGCAAACCTACGCCCTGCTCACGGTAATCGGGTTACTGGGCATCCTCGCTTGGATACTTTTCTAACGATGTCACCTCTCACCTACATAATGGGATTACCGCTGGCCATGGCCCTCATTCTGGCTGTCGTTCCCAGTGAGAAACGGCAGTTCTTCCGCTGGGGCGCCCGACTGGCCACGCTGGGATCGTTGCTATTGGCCATCTATGTCTTCTCCGTGTTCGATCCGCCAATAACCGACCAGCCGGGCCTATTACCCACTCAAGACACTGAGGAATTTGCACTGGAGGACAAGTACGGTTATAAATTCACCCAGCGTGTGGAATGGATTCCGTCGCTGGATATCCACTATTACGTGGGCGTGGATGGCATCGGCATTGTGATGGTGCTGATGGCGGCATTGGTTGCCTTTGCCGCGACCTTTTGCGCACAGGAAATTCGAACGCGTGAAAAGGAATTCTACATTCTGCTCCTGCTGATGACCGGCGGCATTTTGGGGGCCTTTATGTCGCTCGATGTTTTCCTGATGTATTTCCTCCATGAACTGGCATTGGTGCCCACGTTTATCATGATCGGCGTTTGGGGGCGCGGCCAGGACAAGGATTTTGCCGCCTACAAAATCACCCTCTACCTCAGCCTCGGCGCGTTACTGACCCTCGCTGGAGTGATCATGCTCTACCTGCAGTTTGGTTCATTCAGCCTGCTCAGCATGATGGATCATGGAACTCAATTCGCGGCAATAGAAGCAGGTACGTTCAGTGTAACGGAACAAAATGTCATTTTTGCCCTGCTCATGTTTGGCCTCGGAATTCTGGTCGGGCTCTGGCCGTTCCACACCTGGGCGCCACTGGGGTATAGCGCAGCGCCAACAGCAACGGCGATGATGCACGCGGGCGTGATCAAAAAATTCGGCCTGTTCATGCTCATCAAAGTGGCCTTGCCGTTATTACCTCAAGGCGCACAAACATGGCTGCCGATCCTCGCCCTGCTCTGCCTTGGCAACATCCTCTACTGCGGACTCGTGGCCATGCGCCAGAAAGACTTGAACCTACTCATTGGCAACTCGTCCGTGGCGCACATGGGTTTTGTCTTTCTCGGAATCGCCAGCGTCACAACCATTGGCCTTACCGGCGCAGTGATGGTGATGGTGGCCCACGGGCTGCTGGCCGGGTTGGCATTCGGCTTGAGTGGCTACCTGTATTCGCAGGCGCGCACGCTGGACATGGAAAAATTACAGGGCCTGCTCGCGAGCATGCCGTTCTGGGGCACCTTGATGATCATGGCGCTCATGGCCGGTTGCGGCTTACCCGGCTTTGCAAATTTTGCCGGCGAACTCACGGTGTTTTTTGGCGCCTGGAAGGTGTACCCGGTGATTACCACCATTGGCATTTGGAGCGCGCTGGTGATCGGGGCCGTGTACATGCTGCGCGCCATCCGCACGCTGCTGCACGGCATGAAAGGCGAGCAAACCCCGGAAGTGGAAGATCTCAAACACTGGCAGCGCCTGCCGTATGCATTATTGGTGGCCGTTCTGCTGCTCTTCGGTTTTTATCCGAAACTGATTACCGATAAGATTAGCAAATCCAACGCCACCTTTGAACAGGCCAAAAAAGGTCAGGCTCCAACTGAGGAGGCGACTGAATAATGGATCTCCAACTGGTTAGCTTGGAAATTGGTGCGTGCCTACTGGGTATTGCGGTGTTGCTGGTGGATCTCTGGACGCCGGCCGAGCGCAAGGCCCAACTTGGCTGGTGGGTGGCCGGCGGGTTGGTGGGCGTATTATGCTACAGCTTCACCATATTCGATCAAGGCACCGGCACGGGCGCCACGGGCTATGTGAAGGACAGCTTGGCGGTTTATTTTCAGGGATACTTTGTGTTGTCGGCCGTGTTGGTGGTGTTGCTGACCCAAAGCTATGCCACACGAATTCGCTCGGGCATTTCTGAACTATACGCCTTCACCTGCTTTGCCTTAGCGGGCATGTCTTTTGCCGCCGGGGCTAACAGTCTGGTGCTGTTGTTTGTGGCGGTGGAATTGATAACCATTACGTTTTATGTACTGACCAGCTTTGAGCGCCACCGGTTGCGCTCTCTGGAAGCCGGCATCAAATACCTAATCCTGGGCGCGGCTTCTTCGGCGATCATGGTGTTCGGCATCGCTCTGATTTACGGAAGCACGGGGGCACTGGATTTCCATGGCGTTGCCCGGGCCGCCAATGGCTTGAATGATGACTCCATGATGCTTCTCTATCAACTGGGCGTATTGATGACGTTGGGCGGATTGTTTTTCAAACTGGCGGCTGTGCCGTTCCAGCTTTGGGTGCCGGATGTCTACCAGGGCGCGCCCACACCGGTGACGACGTTTCTTTCCACCGGCTCAAAGGCGGCCGGCATCGTGTTGATCCTGCGCCTACTAGCCGACGCCTGTCCGCCACTGCTGGGGGAAGCTTGGCTACGGCAATTGCTGGCATTGATGGCGGCGGCCACGATTCTCTACGGCAGCCTGTGCGCCTTGCGCCAGCGCAACCTGAAACGGCTGCTCGGTTATTCCAGCATCGCCAGCGCAGGCTTTGTGTTGCTGGGGCTGGTGACTCTCAGTGATCAAGGCGCACAAGCGGTATTGTTTTACCTCACCGCATACGTCTTTGGAGTAGTCGGCGCGTTCACGGTGATCTCCGTGGTGTCCGAGGAAAGCAGCGATGAAGACATCAGCACACTGGCAAACCTGCATCAACGCTCGCCGTTGATGGCTACGGTGTTGACGCTCTCGATTATCTCCCTAGCCGGCGTGCCGCCGCTGGCGGGTTTCATAGGTAAATTCGCCCTGTTAAGCGCGGCGATTAGTTCGGTGGCCGTGCATCCGGTTATGCCCTGGATCATTGGCGCGGCGTTGGTGGGTGTGGTGATTTCGTTCTACTATTACTTCACCGTCATTCGCGAAATCTTTTGGGGCAAAGGCCGGTTCTGGGCGGAGGAAGCTCCCTCCACTGAGCCCTTACCCTGCCCGCGCGCCGCGGAAGTGGTGCTCCTGATCTGCCTCTTCGGCTTGATCGGACTGGGACTTTTCCCTGAACCGATCCTCTTCATCGCCGGCGAAGCCACGGAGTATCTGTTCTCCGCAAATTAAACCTCAGCTCACCTCGTGCACCTGCACGGAGTTTGCGATTTCCTGAACGGCCTTAGTAGAACTGCTCACCACCACGGTTTGGCCGACCTGCAAATGCCCGCGTTCCTTCAGCGTGGCAATGGCATCCAAAACGGGAAAATCGGGACAAAAATTTTCGATAATTACCGGGGTCAAACCGCGATGCATCGCAAGGGCCCCGGCTACTCGTGGATCGGCACACAGAGCCAAGATCTTCGCATGGCGCGGGCGCATCCAGGCGGTTTCCCGCGCCATACGGCCGCTGACGGTGAACATCACGATGGCGTCCGCCGCCAAATCATCAGCCATGCGCACGGCAGACTTGGCCAGTCGCTGGCGTTGATCGGTCAACTTTGCCTCACGATGAAATCTAGCGCCGCGCTCCTGCTCCATTCGCCGGGCAATCCGGTCCATCACCTCAACGCACATCGTAGGGAAATTACCAACGGAGGTTTCTCCGCTCAACATGATCGCGTCAGCCTGCTCGAACACGGCATTAGCCACATCGGTGACCTCCGCACGCGTCGGGTGTGGCTCATTGATCATACTCTCAAGCATATGCGTAGCCACAACCACCGGTTTACCAACGGTAAGACATTCGCGTACAATGTGTCGCTGAATAATGGGCAATTCCTCATATGGGCATTCCACACCCAGATCACCGCGGGCCACCATGATGGCATCGGCTGCCTTAATGATGCGGCGAACGCGTTTCACGGCGTGTTGATCCTCGATCTTAGCCACCACCTTGGTGGGGTGATCACCGACTTTAATTAGTGCCTGTAGCTCTTCCACATCCGCAGCTTCACGCACAAATGAGAGAGCCATGTAATCAACTTCCAACTCCAAGCCGAGCGCTACGTCTTTGCGATCTTTGTCTGTTAGCGCCGGCAACCCCACCTTAGTGCCCGGCAAATTGATGTGACGACGACTTCCCATGGTGCCTCCAATATCCACCTCGCATTCGGCGACCGATTTGGTTTTGTTCAGCACCTTCATGCGGATCAACCCGTTATCAATCAGGATGGTGGCACCAACCTCGATATCGTTCAGGAAATTAGGATAATTAACCCCAACGACACGCTCACCTTGAACAGCGGGATCAACGGTAAAATCAAATTGGTCACCTTGGTGCAATTCCACAGGCTCCGGAAGATCACCAGTACGAATGGCCGGCCCCTGCAGGTCCATGAGAATTCCGGGCACTAGGTCGCGCTGAGCTGCGGCCTCGCGAATGTTTACAGTCGTAGTTCGGGTCCAATCATGCGGAGCATGAGACATATTCAGCCGGAAGATATTCGCCCCGGCATCTAGCAGCTTGCCAATGGCTTCCACCGAGTCAGTGGCTGGGCCGAGCGTAGCCAAAATACGGGTTTGACGATTTCCATCCACAGACTGGAAGTTAAGGGAAAGGGTACAGACGGCGCGAGGTTATTCCCTGAGCACATACATCATTTACCGAAACAAACGGAGGAATCGTCTTGAATTTTTATGAGAAAACATTAACTTATCTGAGGACAATTGGTTTATCATGGCTAGTAAAGAAGACAAATTCGAAGACAACGCATCAGGTAAATACTACTGCGACACTGAGTGCATTGATTGTGACCTGTGTCGCGAAACGGCGCCTGACAATTTCACCAGAAACGATGATGGTGGCTATTCATACCTCTACAAACAACCGGAGAGCGAAGGTGAAGAAACCCTGTGTCAGGAAGCCATGGAAGGCTGTCCTGTGGAAGCCATCGGCAATGACGGCGGGGATTAATCAGCCCCACCTATTTTGAGCCCGCCATCAGGCGGGCTTATAGACCTAATTTAGGCCAATGCCTTCCACAACAGGCCCAAGGCTTGTTGCGTGGTGACAAACTTAAAGGTTTCGCGATCGCAACGATTGCAGGGGTTCAAGACCCGCGTCCCCTTCGCCGTGGCCAGCGCGATAAATACCGTGCCCACCGGCTTATCCTCCGTGCCGCCGGTGGGGCCCGCTATGCCCGTAGTAGCTAGAGCGTAATCCGCAGCGTGCGCGGCCCGTGCTCCTTCTGCCATCTCGCGTGCCACCACCTCGCTCACCGCGCCATGAGCCGCCAGAGAATCCTCACTGACGCCCAGTGTATCTTGCTTTGCCGCGTTACTATAGGTGCAATGGCCGACAAGAAACATGCCCGAGGCGCCCGGCACATTGGTGATCCGATGCGCCAAAAAACCGCCTGTGCAAGATTCAGCCAGCACGAGCGTTTGACCGCGGCGGTTCAGTTCACGGACAATCACATCCTCCAGTCGGTCTTGATCCACACCGAAAACATATTCCCCCACCTGATCCCGCACAATGCACTCAGCCTGCTGCAGCAAGGTAGCCGCAGCACTGCCGTGCGCGGACAGGCGCACATCCACCTCACCCATGCGCGCGCAATAACCTATCTCCAGCCCCTCACCACACTGCGCCTGCAGAAGCGGGGCAATCCGTTCCTCCACGGAAGATTCCCCTATCCCCATGGTTTTAACAGTGCGAATGAGCACGGGGTTTTCCGGTGGCAATACCTCGGTGAGCAACGGTGCAACATAACTGGTGTACATGGGGCGCAATTCGCGCGGCGGGCCTGGCAACAGTATTAGCCAGCCACGCCCGGTTTGCAGCGCCAAGCCCGGGGCTGTGCCGTGATCATTGGGCAGTACCGTAGCCCCTTGAGGTACTTGCGCCTGCACCAACACCACCTCCGGCATCGGCCGTTGGCGTTTTTGAAAATGGGCAATGATCCGTTCACGAGTTTGGGCGTGCTCCTCCAAGGGAACACCAAGCAACTCCGCAATACGTTGGCGAGTGATATCATCACTGGTAGGCCCTAAACCTCCGGTCACAATTACCAATTCGCTACGATCAATGGCCTCGCGCACCGCAGACTGAATTGTATCTCCTGTATCCGGGATAGTTTGCTGATAGCTGGGCTCATAACCGGCATCGGAAAGTTGCTGACCCAGCCATTGTTGATGGGTGTTAAGTACGCGACCTACGAGGAGTTCACTACCGGTATTGATCAATTCCACTCGCACGCCCCTAGAGTCGCATGTGCACAAAACGGGCGCAACACCATGCAGCATTTCCATAGTTCCGTGGAATTAGATGGCATTGACTTAGCTATTAGGGTTTTTATACTCACTGCTGATGGCTGAATCTGACAGAATTGCCGCCAAGACGAAGTTTCTGGACTTCCTTGAGGAAAAAAATCTCCGGATAACTGCTCAGCGACGTGCTATCGTAGATACGGTTTTTGGGACTGACCAACACTTCACTGCCGAGCAATTGCTCGAATGGGCTAAAGAGAAAGATTCCTCCGTGTCGCGGGCAACGGTGTACCGCACCCTGCCCCTCCTTACCGAAAGCGGGCTCGTGCACGAGATGGATTTCGGCAAGGACTACAAGATTTACGACCCAAATTACGCGGATCACCCCAATCACAATCACATTATTTGTGATGACTGTGACAAGATCGTTGAATTCGAAAGCGACCGGCTGGATCAACTAGAAGATGAGATTTCTACCGGGCTAGGGTTCAAAGTTAAAACCCAACAACTTCGGATCAACGCTTCCTGCGAGGAAATGAAACGCCTCGGAGAGTGTAAAAACAAGGGTAATTAGCCCTCCTACAACCCTTTCAAAATAATTGTAACATTCGGTTGACAATGATACTGAGTCTCAATATCTTCAATCCGTGCATCGGGTACTGAATTTCAGTATCCATGGTGCGCCGTGTTGCGAATGAGACTCGTTTTCGCGAGCTCGCTCTCACAGTTAGAGGGCCGAGGACACGTAATAAAAAAACTAATTAGTAAAAAATGAACAAATCAATCCAACTGGGAATGGCTACCTTTATCGCCGGTGCAGGCGTGGCCATGGCTGAAAATACCCAGGAACAAATAGATGCACTGGAGCAGCAGATCCTTAAACTGCAGCAGCAAGTTGAAAACGGAGGGGCACAACCCAACTTCCTCAACCAAGCAGCAGCCCAAGGTCTACAATTCAACTTCTACGGTCAA
>CAJWMQ010000113.1 GCA_913042895.1 uncultured Verrucomicrobiales bacterium
AGCGCAGCTCGAGCACCTTACGTTCGCGCTCGGTGAGTGAGGTGAGCACATCGCCCAGCTTGTCCTTCAGCAACGAGTAGCTGGTCATGTCGCTGGGGTTTTCAGCGGATTTATCCTCGATGAAATCACCGAAGTTGGTGTCGTCGCTGTCGCCCACGGGGCTTTGCAAACTAATGGGTTGCTGGGCCATCTTCATGATGGCGCGCACGCGCTCCACGGGCAACTGCATCTCGTCGGCAATTTCCTCCGGCGTGGCTTCGCGGCCAAAATCCTGCACGAGCTGTTTCTGCACGCGCATGAGTTTGTTGATCGTCTCGATCATGTGCACGGGGATGCGGATGGTGCGGGCCTGGTCGGCGATGGAACGCGTGATGGCCTGACGAATCCACCAGGTCGCATAGGTGGAGAACTTATAGCCGCGGCGGTACTCAAATTTTTCGACAGCCTTCATTAGGCCCATGTTGCCCTCCTGAATGAGATCGAGGAAGGACAGGCCGCGATTGGTGTATTTCTTGGCGATGGAAATTACGAGGCGCAGGTTGGCCTCCACCATCTCGGTCTTGGCTTGATGCGCTTTTTTGCCGAAGTGCTGGAGTTGCTTGAAGGCCTCCACGTAATCCTCGGAGGTCATGCGCGTGAAAATCTCCAGCGCCTGCATCTTGCGGGTTTCGCCCTCGATTATCTGCTTGTTGGCGGCGGTCTTGCGGCCTTTGCTGGCGGCTTCCACGGCCTCGATGCTGGCGACGATTTTCTCGTTCACGTTCTCGGCCACGACGGACATTTCCTCGATGACCTTTTGCTTGTAGAAAAATTTTGGAAACGACTTCTGCAGCTTGGTGTCGTTTTGATTGAAGGCCTTCTCGGCGCGCGTACGGGCGGCCTGATTCTTGGCCTTGAGGCGCGACATGTATTTTTCGTCGACCTTATGGTCCACCGCGCGCACGTCCTTTACAAGACGGCGTAGCACCTTGAGGTGTTGTTCGCGGCTGTCGATTTTCTTATCCACGATCACACGATCAAATCGTTCCTTGGGCGGCTCGGAGATGAGCTTCTCCGCCAGTGCGATGTGTTCCTTGCCGGTGAAGCCGAAGCTGTAAATGATCCGCTTCACCTCGTTCTCGGCATCCTCAATGCGCTTGGAAATCTCCACCTCCTGTTCGCGTGTGAGCAGAGGCACTTGGCCCATTTGCTTAAGGTACATGCGAACGGGGTCATCCAGAATATCGAGCTTGGTCTTCTCTTCCTTGGCCTTGTCATCCTCGCCACGGCGAATGGGGGAAACATTGTCGACCTCGGCCTGATCGACCACGGAAATTTCCAATTGCTCGAACTGGGACTCGACCATCTCGATGTCGGCCGGGGTCACCTTGTCTTTGGGCAAATGCTCGGATACATCGTCGTGCGTGAGGTAGCCCTGTTCCTGGGCGAGCAGCACGAGTTCCTTGATTTTGCTGGTGAGCACGAAGCCTGACTCGGTCTTCACCTCTTCAATGGTGATTTCCTTTTTGGCGAGCTTGGCCTTGTTGCGCGTGATTTGCGCGGCGGTCAGATTCTTCTTCTTGGCGGCCTTCTTTTTAGCGGCTTTTTTCGGAGCCGCTTTCTTCGGCGCAGCTTTCTTCGGCGCAGCTTTCTTCGACGCAGCTTTCTTCGGCGCAGCTTTCTTCGGCGCAGCTTTCTTCGGCGCAGCTTTCTTCGCGGCGGCCTTCTTCGGCGCGATCTTTCTGGCTGTAGCCTTTTTCGGGGTCGCCTTCTTAGCAGCAGCCTTCTTAGCAGCAGCCTTTTTAGGTGTAGCCTTTTTCGGTGCAGCCTTCTTAGCAGCAGCCTTTTTCGGTGCAGCCTTTTTTACGGCATTTTTAACCGTTTTTTTGGCGGTTTTAGCGCTAGAAGCCTTTTTTGAGGCGGCTTTTTTGAGGGCTGCTTTCTTCTTAGCGGCCTTTTTGGCCGGGGCTTTCTTCTTTGAAACGGTCTTTTTAGCGCTGTTTTTAGCCATAATTCACCCTTTTAGCACGAAAAGGTCGGGGAATATGGTGTCGAATCGACTTTCCGTCAAGGGATGATGATAAAAAAAGTAAAAAAAAAGTTTTTGGGCTTGTTCATATTGTTTTTTCGAAATGAAACGCCTCGGGTTTTTGGAAATATGACTTTGTGAAAAAAATCACAAATTCCCTTGTGCGTTGAAGAGTTCAATGAGAGATTCTAAAGGTGCTTTGTGGGTTTGGTTTATGACAAAAACAACTGAAATAGGCTATAATTCCAAGGTTGAGGGGGAAGTCATCCACACCACCGTGGATGCGACGATTAACTGGTTTCGAAAAAATTCTCTCTGGCCGATGCCCATGGGGTTGGCGTGTTGCGGAATCGAGCTGATGGCTTCGGGCTGTAGCCGGTTCGATATTTCCCGGTTTGGATCGGAGGTCATGCGGTTTTCCCCCCGGCAATCGGACGTGATGATCGTGGCCGGCACGGTCACCTACAAAATGGCCACGGCGGTGAAGCGGATTTACGATCAGATGGCGGAGCCGAAATGGGTGATCGCCATGGGCGCGTGCGCCAGCAGCGGCGGCATGTACCGCAGCTACGCGGTGTTGCAGGGTGTGGATCAAATTGTGCCGGTGGATGTATACATTGCCGGTTGCCCTCCCCGGCCTGAGGCGATTCTTGAGGGCTTGATGACGTTGCAAGGCAAGGTTTCGAAAGAGCCGTGGATGAAGAATCATTTCGATCCCACGCCGGAATCCGAAAAGGCAGGTTGCGCCTCATGACGACCGCCGCGGAATTTGCCCAGCAGCTGAAAAACAAGTTTGGAGATCTCATCTCAGAGCCAACGGAATTTCGTAGCGAGATCACGGTAAACGTGACGGATGCCAAACAGATCGCCGAGGTTTGCGCCTTCGCGAAGGACGAACTCGACTTCGATTATCTGATCGATATTTCCACGCTCGATCATTACGGCGAGGATCCGCGCTTCTCGGTAGTGTACGAATTGAGCGGCATTTCGCATCAGCAAAAGCTGCGGCTGAAAACCACCGTCACCGAGGAGCACGGTGAGGTCCCCACCGTCACCGGCGTGTGGCGCACGGCCGATTGGCATGAGCGTGAGGCGTACGACATGATGGGCGTGAAGTTCGCCGGACACCCAAACCTCAAGCGCATCCTCATGTGGGAAGGCTATCCGTACTATCCGTTACGCAAAGATTTTCCGCTCGAAGGCAAACCCACGGAGATCCCCGACGTGGCCAGTACGGATGTAGCGCCGCTTGAGGGCGGTCCGTTTGTAACCCTGCCCAGCAGCGAAGATTCCACCCGCCGCGAACCGCGCCGACGCAATCCAGAGGATTGGCAGAGCTAACTGGTCATGAACTCCGCCAGCACCAAAAAGGACATTGAATTTCGCGACACGGCCTCCAGCGCGGCTAGTGCGGCGGATGAGTTGTCTGATGTGCAGGGCGAAAAGATGGTGCTGAACATGGGCCCCTCCCACCCCGCCACGCATGGCGTGCTGCGGCTGCGGCTGGAAATGGATGGGGAGATCATCACCAAAGCCGAACCGGACGTGGGTTACCTGCATCGCGGCGACGAAAAGATCGCCGAGAACATGACCTACAACCAGTTCATCCCGTACACGGATCGGCTGGATTACCTCGCGCCGCTGGCCAATAACGTGCACTACGTGTTAGCGGTCGAGAAACTGCTCGGCGTGGAGGAAAAAATCCCCGAGCGTTGCCAGTACATCCGCACAATCTGCTGCGAACTGGCGCGGGTGTCGGCGCATCTGCTGGGACTTGGCGCATTCGCGATGGATACCGGCGCGTTCACGGTGTTCTTGCACACGTTTACGGAGCGCGAGAAAATTTATTACCTAATCGAAGCACTGACCGGCGCGCGGTTTACCACCAGCTATACGCGCGTGGGTGGCTTGGCTCGTGATCTGCCCGAAGGGTGGCTCGATGAGCTGAGTAAATTCCTCGATGAGGTGGAGGTGAATTTTGAAGAGACCGAGCGACTGCTCACACGCAACCCCATCTTCCTCGAACGCACGCAGGATGTCGGCGTGATCAGCCGGGAAGAGGCGATTGATTTCGGCTTGTCCGGCCCTAACCTCCGCGGCAGCGGGGTGGAGCATGATGTGCGCAAGGCACATCCCTACTTGATTTACGATCGGTTCGACTTCGATGTGCCCATCGGCACCAAAGGCGATTGCTATGACCGCTACGCCATCCGCATCCTCGAGATGCGCGAGAGCGTAAAAATCCTGCGGCAATGCATCAAAGACATCCCCAAAGGCCCGATCAATGTGGACGACGGCAAGATCGTCCTGCCGCCCAAGGAAAAAGTGATGACAAGCATGGAGGAATTGATACACCAATTCATGATCGTTACGCAGGGACAGGATGCGCCGACCGGTGAGGTTTATTTCGGTGCCGAAAATCCCAAGGGCGAGCTCGGCTTTTATATCAACAGTCTTGGAGGCGGAACCCCGCACCGGCTGAAGATCCGCGCCCCATCTTTTGTGAACCTTAGCATCCTGTCGCACATGCTGCCCGGCCACATGATGGCCGACGTGGTGGCCATCCTCGGTTCGCTGGATTTCGTGATGGGAGAATGTGACCGATGAGCTTCACCCCGTCCGAAAATCTGAAACAGGAAGTGGCCGAACTGCTTACGCATTATCCGGAAGGCGAGCAGCGCAGCGCGTCGTTGATGGTGCTGCACGCCATCCAGTCCGAGGCCGGCTACATCAGCAAGGAAGCGATGCAATGGGCCGCAGGCGAAATCGGTATCCAACCGCTGAACCTTTACGAGCTGGTCACCTTTTACCCGATGTTGCGCGAGGAGCAGCCGGGTAAGTATGTGTTGAAGGTGTGCCGTACGCTCAGCTGCGCGCTGGCCGGCGGCATGGACCTGCACAGAAGCCTGTGCAATAAGCTGAAGCTCGACCCGAAAAAGCACGGACTGCAGACGACTGAAGATAAAAAATTCAGCATTGAGTTTGCCGAATGCCTGGCCAGCTGCGGCACCGGACCGGTGATGATGTGCAATGACGACTTTTTTGAGGCTGTGGACGACACCAAGACCGCCGAGATTTTGGGAGGTTGCGAATAATGAAATGGTTGCCCGATAGGGATTCGAACCCCAACAAACAGAACCAGAATCTGTCGTGCTACCGTTACACCATCGGGCAATCCGGTGAGCGCGCGAAACTAGCGATTTTTTGAGATCAGTCAAGCAGATGCCGCAGGAACACAAACTACTGCTGAAGTACGCCGATGCGCCGGATTACTCGAAGGATCTGGATTGCTACGAGCGCCACGGTGGCTATCAAGCCTTGCGTCAGGCGCTGGGTATGAAGGCCTCGACCGGAGCCGATGGCAATGAGGTCACCGCCCAAGCGCAACTGCGTAAAAGCGTGCTGGATTCCGGCCTTCGCGGCCGCGGCGGCGCGGGCTTTTCCTGTGGGCTCAAATGGAGCTTTGTCCGTCATCCGAATCCCAAGCCGGTCTATCTCATTTGCAACGCTGACGAATCCGAGCCGGGCACGTTCAAGGACAAGCAAGTCATTTACAAGGATCCGCACCAGCTCATCGAAGGCATGATCATTGCCTGCTGGGCGAACCACGTGAACCTCGCCTACATTTACATCCGCGGCGAATTCACGGAAGGCGCGAAAATCCTTAACACCGCCCTCGCCGAGGCGCGCGCCAAGGGGTACCTCGGCAAGGACATCCTCGGCAGCGGACACGATTTGGAGATTCACATACACCGCGGCGCTGGCGCCTATATTTGCGGTGAGGAAACCGGCCTGATTGAGAGCCTCGAAGGCAAGCGCGCCTATCCTCGCATCAAGCCGCCCTACTTCCCCGCCGCCCTCGGTCTCTACATGTGCCCGACGATCGTCAATAACGTGGAGACACTCTGCAATGTGAAACACATAGTGGAGATGGGCGCCGAGGCCTTTGCCAAACTCGGCACGCCAAACAACACCGGCACCCGCCTCGTGAGCCTCAGCGGCGACGTAAAACAGCCCGGCTATTTCGAGATCGAAACCGGCAAGGTCACGCTCGGTGAGTTGATCAATGATCCCAACTTTGGCGGCGGCTTACGCAACGGCAACCAACTGCAGGCCATCATCCCTGGCGGCTCCTCCTCCAAGGTGCTGCGGGCCGGCGAGACGTTTAAGGTGGGCGAAGAGGAGATGGATCTGCTGGATGTGCCGTACGATTTCGATACGCTGATGAAGATCGGTACCATGTCCGGCTCCGGTGCGATCATTGTCATTGATGACAGCCGCGACATCATCGAGTGCCTAGCCAATTTAGCCGAGTTTTACGCACACGAAAGCTGCGGCCAATGCACCCCGTGCCGGGAAGGTTCTCTCTGGATGAACAAAGCGCTACATCGGCTCACTCACGGCGAAGGGCGCGCGGAGGATCCGGAGTATCTCAAGCATATCGCGCACAACATCCAGGGTCGCACCATTTGCGCCTTCGGCGAAGCCTGCGCCTGGCCGGTTCTGAGTTTTGTGGATAAATTTAAGGACAAGTTTGAGGAGAAAGTATCTGCCTGACCATGTCTGAGGAAACCAAAACGGACGAGCCACCCGCGATTGAGACCACCACTGTAAAGGTAGATGGGCGAGAGATCGATGTGCCCAAGCTCACAGCTGATTGGCAGGGTAATCTCGTGCCAACCACGGTGTTGCAAGCGTGTGAGCATGCCGGGATCGAGATCCCCCATTACTGTTATCACCCAAAACTGCCAGTGGCCGGCAACTGCCGGATGTGCCTCGTACACGTAGGCATGCCCGGTCGGCCCGGTCCGGACGGCAAATCGCCGATGAACGAGGATGGCACCCTGAAGATTGATCCGATGGTGTTGCCCTACGAACGCTCCACGCCCAAGGGCGTGATCGGCTGCGCCACGAATTTGGTTCCGGGCATGGAAATTTACGCCAGCAGCCCAGAGACAAAAGAGATGCGCGAAGCTGTGCTGGAAAGCCTGCTCATAAATCACCCGCTCGACTGCACCATTTGCGATCAGGCCGGCGAATGCAAACTGCAGGAGTATAGCGTAGAACACGGCCAGGCCGAAAGCCAGTTTGCCGAGCACAAGGTGCACAAGCCTAAGGCCGTGGATCTCGGCCCGCGGATCATGCTTGATGCCGAGCGTTGCGTGCTGTGCACACGCTGCATCCGGTTCAGCAAGGACATCGCCGAGGACGACGCACTCGGCATTGTGAACCGCGGCAGTTACAACACCATCGCCACCTTCCTCGACACGCCATTTGACAATAATTACACGCTCAACACCGTTGACATCTGCCCGGTCGGCGCGTTGACCTCGAAGGATTTCCGGTTCCAGATGCGCGTGTGGTTCCTTAAGGAAACCAACAGCCTCTGCACCGGCTGCGGCACCGGCTGTAACACCGTAATTGGCTCTCGAGAAAACACCATGTACCGTTATGAGCCGCGCGAAAACGATGCGGTTAACGGTCCTTGGATGTGCGACTCGGGCCGACTCAATTATAAATGGATTGGTAGCGAAGACCGTTTATCCGAAATCAAAGGTGCCAGCGGTTGGGCTACAGCCATCACAAAGATCAGCAGCAAACTTGAGAAAGCCCCATCTGGGTCGGTAGCTATCATCGGGGGAGCACGCCAAACTAATGAGGAGCTATACCTCCTAAAGAAGCTGGCAAATAAACTGGAGGCCATTACCGATTCATCACCGCGCATGGGCGAAGGTGACCACCTTCTCTCCTGCCCAGATAAAAATCCGAACAGTACCGGCTCGCGATTGATTGGAATAGCCGGCGAGGAACTTGGCAGCCAATTGAAGCACATTGCCTCCGGCATCGAAGCAGGCACAATTAAAACATTAATTGTATTCGGCGATGACGTCACCAAGACCGGTATTAGTGAGGCACTTTTGGACAAACTAGATTTGCTCGTAGTGAGCGATATCCTCCCCAACGCCACTACCGCTAAAGCTCATTACCTATTGCCCGGCTGCGCGCACGCCGAGAAACGCGGCACCTTTACCAATACTAAAGGCCGCGTGCAGAAATTTATGAAAGCGCTCGAGGCACCCGGCGATGCCCGTCCAGAATGGGAATTCCTGCATGAACTGGTCGAAAATACCACCGGCCAAAACGGGTTCAGCACCATCGAGGGACTATTCAACCAAATGGCCGGCGAAGTAGAGGCCTTCAAGGTGAAGGAATTAACCTGGGCCAAGTTGGGCGACACCGGCGTGACCATCGAATTATGACCGAATGGTTTAACAGCCTGCATGCCGGACAGCAGTTCGCGCTCTTCAGTTTGCTGAAGATCGTGATTGCAGTGTTCGCCGTGGTGTTGCCATTGGTGGCCTACTCGGTGGTCGCCGAGCGGCGCATTTCGGCATGGATCCAGGATCGCGTCGGGCCAAACCGCGTTGGCCCATGGGGCCTGCTTCAACCGGCGGCAGACGGCCTGAAGTTCATTCTTAAGGAAGATTTCACTCCGGCTTATGTGCGGAAGGTATATTTTTGGCTAGCACCCGCTGTGAGCATGGTGCCGGCGCTCATGACCTTGGCAGTTATCCCTTTCGGAACAAATATTGGTGACCAACGCGCAGTCATCTCTGATCTAAATGTGGGCATCCTCTACACGTTTGGAATCGTGAGCCTCAGTGTGTACGGCATCGTGCTGGCGGGTTATGCGAGTAACTCAAAGTATCCGTTTCTGGGTGGCATTCGCAGTAGCGCGCAGATGATTTCCTACGAAATCGCCATGGGCATGAGCGTTGTTCCGGTGTTCATGCTTGTAGGGGAATTGAACCTTACCAAAGTGGTGGAATATCAAGCGTCCGGCGCGTGGCTAATTTTCAAGCAACCGTTAGCATTTGTAATCTTCCTAATCGCAGCTTTTGCGGAAACGAACCGGTTGCCTTTTGACATGCCCGAGAGTGAATCGGAATTGGTCGGTGGCTATCACACAGAATACAGCTCCATGAAATTTGCGTTGTTCTTTCTCGGCGAATACGCCGCAATGATAGCCGTGAGCGCCATGATGGTGGTGCTTTTCCTCGGTGGCTGGACCTTGCCCTTCGCGGGCCTGAACGAAACCGCCAGCACGCTCGGCATCGGCCTGCTTCAGGTCGGCATCTTCATCGGCAAACTGCTGCTATTTATGGGGCTGTTTATCTGGGTGCGCTGGATGCTGCCGCGTTTCCGGTACGATCAGCTGATGGATCTCGGCTGGAAAAGATTTGTGCCGCTCGCGCTGGCAAACATTGTCGTGACCGCCCTTTACCTGTATTTTACCGTGACAAAATAATATGGCCAAAGAAGTTCAACGCGTGAAATTGAGCTGGTGGGAACGCCTGTACATTCCCACGTTCCTGAATGGCTTCAAGGTCACTCTTGGCCACTTTTTCTCATTCAAGAAATCGAAGGTCTATGAGGAGAAAAACAAGGACAACAAATTCAAGACCACCCTCAATTATCCAGAGGAACTCTGGACCGTACCTGAAGGCTTCCGCGGCGCCCCGTATTTGGTAAGCGACCAAGAAGACAACACCAAGTGCGTGAGCTGCCAACTCTGTGAATTTGTCTGCCCGCCCAAGGCCATCCGCATCACGCCCCCGGGCGAGGACGGCGAGGACGCCCATCGCGAGGGCGCTGAGAAGATGCCCAAGGATTTCGAGATCAACATGCTCCGTTGCATCTTCTGCGGTTTCTGCGAAGAGGTTTGCCCAGAACAGGCCATTTACCTCGCCAAGGATTATTATGAAGGCTACGACGAGAAAACCATGCGACGCGACTACGCCCTCACCGGCAGCAATCGCGAGGAAATGATTTTTCACAAGGATAAGCTCCTTGAACGTGGCGGCGTTCACCACGACCGCATTAAGAAATGGGAGAAGAAAACCGA
>CAJWMQ010000114.1 GCA_913042895.1 uncultured Verrucomicrobiales bacterium
CTAGCCTTACTGACCCTCGTGCCATTTCTCACCATGCTCGGCATGAGCCATTTTTTTCTGCACACACACCAGATGCTCAAGGAGGAAAACGGCAATACCAACAAACAACTTCTGGCGAGCATCGGCACACAGATTTATTTTTATGCCGGCTGGGCGCTGAGCCTGATCTGGGCTTTCAAATATGTGCCAAGCGAATACCTGTTCCTCACCTACACCATCGTGGCGCTGGGCCATTCACTGGCGCACCGCCGCCGGGAACGGCTCGAGCGCCTGATCGTATCAGGCGTCTCCATGGCCTGCGGCCTGATCTATTTTTGGGGTCTGATGCTTAATCCCGAAACCGGCCCAAACCTCATGGATCTCGTGCCTCTGCTGCTGTTGCTGGGTGCGCAATTAACCGTGCGCAAGCAGCAGGGCGATCAGATGGGTGAGACCACCGCCTTTGCCAACAACGCTGCGGTCATCCTCATCAACACCAGCCTCTGGGTCTGGGCTTCGCTGATGGTGTCCGGTGATTGGGATGTGATCACCTGGAGCCTTCTGGCCTTCGTCCTGATCGGGCTGGGCATCTGGCTCAAGGAACGCGCCCATCGTCTCTACGGACTGGTAATTCTGGCCGTATCCAGCGGCTATCTGGTGCTCATTGCCTTCAACCATCTGGAAGGGGCCCCGCGCATCCTTACCCTGATCGGCATGGGCGTGATCCTGATCCTACTGGGCCTGGCCTACACCAAAAATCAGGAAAAACTGAGAAAGATTCTCTAGCCGACAAAGCGCAGCACCGTCACTTTCGCGCCTTCGGCCAGCGTAGTTTCCGGCGGCACATCCACCAGTGCATTGGCCTGCCCGAGCGGCCCTACCGCGTGCGAAGCCTGCAACCCGGCCGCGTGCACCTGCCCGGCGGCGTCCACCCGCACACGCATGAAATGTCGACGATCCCCGCGATTGACCAACGGAACGGCCAGCACGCCCGGATGCGCGGGCAACTCCAAGTCCGTGGCGCCGGTCAGTTTCAAGATGCCCGGACGCACCAGCACGAGAAAGGTCACCATCGCGCTCACCGGATTGCCCGGCACGCCAAAGAGCGGCTTGCCCCGCAGTCGGCCGTACACAAAGGGTTTACCCGGCTTGATGCGGACCTTCCAAAAATCCAGTTCGCCGCCCAGCGCCTCCAACGCGGGTTTGACATAATCATGATCCCCCACGCTGACGCCGCCGGAGGTCACTACCGCATCACACTCATCAAACGCCTGCCGCAACGCCGCCTTGGTGGCATCCAGCGTATCATTGACCAGCGGATACACCCGGGCTTCCGCGCCTGTCTCTCGAATCAGTTCGGCCAACGCCAACCGGTTGCTCTCATGAATGCCGCCCTCGCCCAAAGCCTCACCCGGTTCGCGTAATTCATCCCCCGTGGCCAGCACCCCGACAATCGGCCGACGATACACCTCCACACGGGCCACACCGGCGGCCCCGAGTAATTGCAAACGCCCCGCATGCATCACCTCACCTGCATGCCCGATCATTTCGCTCTCCTTCACATCCTCACCACGCAATCGAATGTGCTCAAAGGGTTTCACACCCTCGGCGATCTCCACGCGATCCACTTCCACGCGCGTGTCCTCCTGCATCACCACGGCATTGGCGCCCGCAGGCATGGGGGATCCGGTAAAAATCCGCAAACACTGTCCCGATTGCAGGGTGCCCTCGAACGCACTGCCCGCCGGCACCTCGCCGACGCATTGCAACTGCGCGCCCGTGCCAGCCTCGGCGGCAATCACCGCGTAGCCGTCCATGGCGGAATTGTCGAACCGCGGTAAATTCACCGCCGCCGCGACGTCCACAGCCAACACGCGCCCGGCCGATTGCGCCAGCAACACCGATTCCGCCGCCATCGGCTCCAACCCCGCCAACATCGCCTTCCGTGCCGTCTCCAAAGAATGCATGCGACATCTCTGACGAATCGATTCTCAAAGGTCACGCCAATTACATTAAAAATACATCAGGAACTACTTAGCGACCTACGAGTAACGCCAAATTCATTAACCCGCAAAAAAGAATAGTTTGGACCATACCTCGAAGCGAAGGCCAATCAGTTTCTAGACGAGGAACACTTACTAGCCCCAGATTTTGCATGGAACGCGGTGCGGAGGGCTGGAAACCGTTGGTGGAACTATTCGGCAACGTGCCGGATGAAACTTCGCCGCTCACGGCGCCTCATTTCCCAATACAAAACTCGCTAAACACCCGGTCGAGCAAGTCTTCAGTGGCGGTTTGGCCGACGACTTCGCCGATGGCGTTTGTGGCGATGCGGAGGTCCATGGCGATCAGCTCCAATGTCGCGTCAGCGCGCAGACCACCGAGACTGTCGGCTAGACCGGCGCGAGCGCGGCGAAGGGCGTCCTGAATGCGGCCGTTGATCATAGCCGGCAACATGTCCGCGCGGATTTCTCCACTCCACACTGCGGCGCGGATGGCATCTTTCAACGCCTCAATGCCCGTGCCTTCGGTGGCGCTGGTTTGCAGGCAATCGATGCCGATTGCATTCGCGTTGGGTTGATCAATTTTGTTGGCGATGATGAGGCGTTGACGATCGGCGAACTGGTCGAGGTACGCCTGATCTTCGTCGGTTAATGGCTCGGTGGCATCGAGCACGTGCAAAATGAGCTCGGCGCTGGCCATACTGTCGTAGCTGCGCCGGATACCTTCGGCCTCGATGGCATCGGCCGCCTCGCGTAGGCCCGCGGTGTCAATGAACACCACAGGAATACCGCGAATATTAGCGGTTTCCTCAATGGTATCGCGCGTGGTGCCGGCGGTAGGGGTGACGATGGCGCGGTCGAGCCCAAGCAGTTGATTGAGCAAACTGGATTTGCCGGCGTTGGGCCGACCAATGATCGCGGCGCGGATACCACGGCGCAGGATGCGACCTTCGTTGGCGGTGGCGAGGAGTTGGTCGATGAAGTCCAGCGCGGATTCCAATCGGCCAATGAGTTGGGACTGCGTGTCCGGCGTGATGTCTTCATCGGGAAAATCAATGTGCGCCTCGAGATGGGCGAGCACGTTCATGAGATCATCCCGAAGCCGGCCAATGCGTTGGCTGAGTTTACCGGCGAGCTGTTCGTTGGCGGCGGCTAAGGCGAGATCGGTGCGGGCATGAATCACATCGCTCACGGCCTCGGCCTGCGCCAGATCGATCCGGCCATTCACAAATGCCCGGCGCGTAAATTCCCCCGGTAAGGCGCTGCGCGCACCGGCGGTAAGCACGGTTTGCAGCACGGCCTGGCTGGCCACCATACCGCCGTGGCAAGTGATTTCCACCGTGTCTTCCCGCGTAAACGTGCGCGGCGTACGCATCACGGCCAACAGCACTTCGTCAACAACACGATCCTCGGCATCGATGATGTTGCCATAATGCAAAGTGTGCGTCGTCGCTTCGCTGGGTATTTTGGAACTGGAACCGATCGGGCGAAAACAACGGCCAGCAATAGCAAACGCGTCAGCACCTGAGAGGCGGATAACCGCCAGCGCACCTTCGCCGAGCGGCGTGGCAATGGCGGCAATAGTATCGTCAATCATGACCGATTAATGCGGGCAAACGCCCTGTTCGGGATCCTGCCCCTGCAGAAAGAGCCGCGCTTTCTGGTAGCTTTTTTTGTGCAAATAATGCAGCAGATCCGGCGAGGTGCCGCGCGGCAGGCTGGTGGTCAACGCATCCAACCGGCCGAAGATCGCCATCAAATCCGGCTTGGGCTCGGCCTGCACACGCTCCACGGCCTCCTCCAGCTCGATCAGGGTATCGAGAATCGCCTGCTCGGTCTTAGTCATGCGGTTGAGATAACGTGCAAGCTGCGGAAAAGACAAGCATGAGCTTGCGCTTGCTAACCGACCATGAAAACACTCGGCCGTGGCGGAGACGCAGACATTTCAGCGGCCATACATTCTCGGCATTGAAGGTGGAGGCACGCGAACGACCGCGCTATTGGCCGATGCCCGCGGGCGCGAGATCCAACGCGCCACTTTCGGCCCGGGCAATGTGCGGCTGCTGGATGACCGTGCGTTGGGGCGGTTGCTGCGGCAGGTGGCGAAGCACTTTGAATCCCCCAACGCCATTGGCCTGGGCTTGGCCGGTGCACGGCACACCAAAGACCGCGCGCGCGTGCAGGCAGAGGTCGCGAAAATTTGGAAAGCCACTCCATGCCGGGTGACGCATGATCTGGAGATCGCTCTAGCCGGAAGTGGGTCCCAGAAGACTGCCGTACTGGTGTTGTCCGGAACCGGTTCGTGTTGTTTCGGCAAAACGTCAGACGGAAGCACGGCCAAGATGGGCGGGTGGGGTCATATCCTTGGCGATAAAGGGAGCGGTTTTGAAATCGGCCTGCGCTCCCTGAAAGCGGTGGTGTTTTACTTTGACCGCGACGGTCGGTGGAGCAGACTGGGCGAACGCCTGCTCACGGCCACCGGCACCAATGAACCCGATGATCTGATCGATTGGGTGGCCGCTGCGGACAAACACGCCGTTGCCGCCCTCGCTCCCGAAGTCTTTGCCGCTGCCAAGAAACGGGATCGGATCGCGCGCGATATTCTCGAAGGTGCCGCCGGTATGCTGGTAAAGGACGCCGTGAACTGCGCACGCAAATTGGCACAAAAAAATAAGCCCGTTCACTTTGTGTTGGCCGGCGGCGTACTGCGTGGTCAACCGGCCTTTGCCCGCAAGGTCAGCCAATCCATTCGCGAGCGCTGGCCTCAGGCCACGGTGCAAGTGCAGAAACACGATGGCGTTTGGGGCGCGATTGAGCTCGCCAAAAATTTCCTGAAAGACGCCGCCCAACCAATCACTCCTTCAATCCTCAGCCCTCAACCCTCAACCCACGTCCCCCCCACCGAACAACGTAATCCGCGCTCGATGGAACTCGATCGACTTCCCCTGCCCGCCGCGGTGGACCTAATGCTCACGGAGGAACAACGCGCGACCAAAGCCGTACGGGCGGAAGGAAAAACCATCGCGCGTCTAGCGGGCTGGGTAGCCAAGGCACTGGCGAATGGCGGTCGGTTATTTTACGTAGGGGCCGGCACCAGCGGACGACTGGGCGTACTGGACGCCAGCGAATGTCCGCCCACCTTTCGGGCGCGCCCGGAACAGGTGCAGGGCATTATCGCCGGCGGACCGCGGGCCTTAACGCAGGCCATCGAGGGGGCCGAGGACGATGCGGATGCCGGTAGGCGGGCGATTCAATTTCGTGGCGTGAACAAAAAGGACGTGGTGATCGGCGTCGCCGCCAGCGGCAACACGCCGTTTGTGTGGGGCGCGCTGGAGACCGCCGCTCAGCGCGGCGCGCGCACGGCGTTGATTTGTTTTAACCCCACCCTCAAACGGCGCGCCAAGGTGCCACAACTCATCCTAGCACCGGCCATTGGCCCAGAAGTGCTCACCGGCTCCACCCGCCTAAAAGCCGGCACGGCGACCAAGCTGATCCTGAACTGTATCACCACCCTCGCCATGGTGCGCCTCGGCAAAGTGGCGGGCAACCTGATGGTGGATGTGGATCCCAAAAATGAAAAACTACGCGACCGGGCCATGCGCATCGTCATGACTTTGCGCGAGGTGGATGCCAACACCGCCCGGACGGTACTGGCGAAGCATGGCTGGTTTGTGCAGGACGCGCTAAAGTACTTGCAGTGAGCGACCTCTCATTAAAAAACAGACGAGGTGGAACTCTCCCCTCCCGGGTTAGTTGCCGGTAAGGGTGCTTCTTAGGGTGTTGAGGGATTGGGGGCCGATGAGAATTTTTTCGATGATGCCATCTGAATCCAAAATGAAATAGGTGGGGAACGTTTGCACATCGCCGTAGGGTTCGGATGGCATCACGGCGGCTTTGCCCACAGGAAATTTGGCGCCCGTGCGGCGCACAAACGCGTCCAAGCTGGCGGGGGTTTCCTGGCTGACGGCGAGGATGCGCAGATCGCCGCGGGAGGTCTCGTCATAGATTTGGTTTAGGATGGCGACAGATTGCTGGCACGCGGGGCTGGAGGCGCGCATAAGCATGACGATGACGCGCGTGTTGCGGGACTTCTCAATGCTGTAGCCACGGCCGTCGGTGGCATAAAACTCGATATTGGGCGCGTGCCGATTCAGATAATCCTCGGTCCAAATTTGAGTGATGGGATTCAGCGTACCGGCAAACAGGCTCTCGGCCAAACCGCGGGTTTGCGCGTCCAACCCCGCCGGTGCCGGGGCTTTGCCTTCAGCGATGTCCTGCGCCTGTTGCATGACGTTGGCCACCTGGCCGACGCGATCGAACGCTTCGTTGGCATTTTCCACGTGCAAGCCCACATTGGCGGCGTACCCGTGCTTGAGCCCGGCCACGATACTCAGGCAAGCGATGAAGGAAAAGAGCGTGCCAAACCCAGCCAGCCAGCGGCGCGGAATCACCAGCCGGATGCCAGCCTGATAGAGATGCGTGATGCCTTGCAGAATACCAATGAGCCCCAACCCGGCACCGATGAATCCGAACCATTGACCGAATGAGGCGAAAAACATCTTCAAGCCGCGCGTCTTGGTATCGGCCACAATCACATCCTGCATTTGGTTGAGATTGCCGGTGAGCTGCACATTGTCTGCGGCGCCGGGGCTCCAGACCAAGCCGGCCACCGCCACGCCTCCCAGAAGACAGCCAAACAACCCCAGCAACAGGCTGGCAAACGCCTTACCACAGGGCTTGGGCTGCAGGGCCGCATCAGCCGGGGCCTCAGGCGCGGGCAAGACCTCGGTGGGCGGCGCTGGGGGAATGGGCTCGGTCATGCTCTGGGTGGCAATGTAACCTCGATTTTGCGGTTTTGTCGAGGGTGCCTCACTTGGGTGGGGGAAATTCCTTGCGTGATCGACAAGGAGGCAGGAGGTTGTGACGGATGCGCACGGTTATCTATCCCGGGAGTTTCGACCCCCTCACCAACGGCCACTTGGATGTGGTGGAGCGGGCGTCCAAGCTGTTTGACCGGGTCATCGTGGCGGTGGCGGCCAATGCCGACAAGCGACCGATGTTTACGCAGGCCGAACGCAAACGGCAGATCAGCACGGCGGTGAAGCCGATGATAAACGTTGAGGTTGCGACGTTTCAGGGGTTGTTGGTGGACTTTGCCGAGGCCCACCGGGCGCAGGCGATTATTCGCGGACTGCGGGCGGTGTCCGATTTTGAATTTGAATTTCAGCTCGCCTTGATGAATCGTAAATTGAAGGAGGAGATTGAGACCATCTTTATGATGCCTCGCGAGTCCTACACTTTTCTTAGCTCGCGTCTGGTGAAGGAAATAGCCGGATTGGGCGGAGAAATCGGCGCGTTTGTTCCGGTCAATGTGGAGCGCGCGCTGAAGCGTAAACTGAAACGTTAACCCGTTTTCCGGCTGGTTAGTTTTCGAACAGCCCGCCGGATGACACAAAAGGAGAGTGTCTTATGCCAATCAAAATCCACTTGGATCAGCTCAAGAATCAGGACGTTCACCTCTCCGGCGAACTGCCGGCCGCCGAACTGGATCTCGCCGTCGGCGGTCCGAATGACCTCATCCGTTCGGCCGAAGCCCTGCATTTTCAGCTCGATGCCTCCCGCACCGACGACTCCGTATTCGTCCATGGCAGCTTAAAAATCAGCTTCACCTGCGACTGTGCCCGATGCCTGAAACCCTTTATCCACACAATGGGAATGCCCAATTGGAGCTGCATATTGCCTCTAAAAGGCGACGATGCCATCGAGGTAATTGGCGAATATGCAGACTTGACCCCGTGGATGCGTGAAGATATTTTGCTCGCCCTTCCGCACCACCCCTTGTGCGATGATTCGTGCAGAGGGCTGGTATTTAAGCAGGAAACGCTGCCCGCAGAGGACGTCGAAGAGACTAATCGCTGGAGCGCTCTGGATCAGTGGAAGCAGCAACGATAACCTTTAGGTCACAGAACAATGGCGGTACCGAAACGACGAACTTCAAGAAGCCGACGACGCAAGCGCATCGCGTCTAACAGCGCGTTCACCCTACCCAAGACGCAGGCCTGTGAACAATGTGGCGATCCCACACTGCCACACCGCGTCTGCCCCAGCTGCGGCTTTTATAAAGGCCGACAGATCGTCACTGTCAAAGGCGGATTATAAAGCAAGCCCCGTTGCGGCAACGGCTATGTTAGGGAGCCCTTCATGGGCTCCTTTATCTTTCCCCGTCCTGCCCTTTGGGCGTCCGACCTTGCCCGCCAGCCGCCTTACCCCTATGATTCCCGACATCGACCACCCAGCGTGGCCCTGAATCCATGAGCGAATCCAACCAGCTGCAAGGCTGCGCCATCACCGGCATCGGCTCCTACGTCCCCGAGCGCGTGCTCACTAATGCCGATCTCGCCGAAATGGTGGATACCAACGACGAATGGATCACCACCCGTACCGGCATCAAGCAACGTCGCATGGCCGCTGAGGACGAATTCACTTCCACCATGGCTGTCGCTGCCGCCCGCAAAGCATTGGCTCAGGCCGATCTGGAACCGGCCGATCTCGATCTCATCGTGGTAGCCACCATCACGCCCGATATGCCCTTCCCTGCCACTGCCTGTCTGGTGCAGCAGGAGCTAGGCGCCGCCAAGGCCGCCGCGTTTGATCTGGAAGCGGCCTGTTCCGGATTTATCTATGCCCTCGAAGTGGGCCGCGCCTTTATTGCCAGTGGCGTGTACCAAAACGTGCTAATTGTCGGCGCCGAAAAACTGTCCTCCATCATCGACTGGACCGACCGCAACACCTGCGTGCTCTTCGGCGACGGGGCCGGAGCCGCCGTGCTCCAACGCCGCGAAGGCGCTCGAGGTGTACTGGCTACTCGTCTGGGCAGCGACGGCACCAAGGCCGATATCCTTGCCATGCCCGGCGGTGGCTGTCGTCAACCGGCAACCGTCGATTCAGTCAACGACCGCATTCATTTCCTCAAAATGGAGGGTAAGGAGGTGTACAAAAACGCCGTCACCGCAATGACCGCCGCCGCCAAGGATGTGCTGGACCGCAGCGGTGTGAGTATTGAAGATATCAAATGCATCATCCCGCACCAGGCCAACCAGCGCATCATCAGCGCCATCGGCGATCGGCTGGGCGCGCGTGAGAATCAAGTGTTTGTGAATCTCCAGAAATACGGCAACACCTCCGCTGCCAGCGTGGCCGTGGCTCTTGATGAAGCGCTTTCTTCGGGAAAAATTGAACGCGGCGATAAGATACTCATCATCGCCTTCGGCGCCGGCCTCACGGGCATCATCCGCCAGCCGGGACGAGCTGCTGGCCCGGGTCGAGGCCTTGGAGGCCCGGATGCAGGCACTGGAAGACGCCCTGGGCAACTAGCCTGCCGGCCGTGGCCGCAGTCGCAGCAGCGTGGTGAGCAGAACCGGTAGCAGTGTGACCGTAACCAGAGTGGAAAACACCAAGCCGGCCAACACGATGGTGCCGACGCCGCGGTAGAGCTCCGTGCCCGCGCCGGGGATCAACACCAGCGGCGACAACCCGGCAACGGTGGTGATCATCGACATCATGATGGGGCGCAGGCGCGCGTCCACGGCCTCGGTGACGGCGCGCTCGGGTGAGGCTTCGCCATCTCGCAGGTTTTGCAGTGCCCGGTCCACGATCAGAATCGGGTTGTTAACCACCGTGCCCAGCAGAATCAGAAATCCCAGCATGGAAATCATGTCGAAGGGCTGACGCAGGAACAGGTTGAGCAGCACCAGCCCGCCAATCCCCCCGGCTACGCCGAGCGGAACAATGGTCATGATCACGAAGGGGTAGCCCCAGTGCGTGAAGATGGCCACCAGCAGCAGATAGCAGAGCACCAGTGAAACCACAAAATTGCCGGACAAGGCCTGGCGTGTGGCGTCG
>CAJWMQ010000115.1 GCA_913042895.1 uncultured Verrucomicrobiales bacterium
CCGCCCGCGAAGCCCTTGCCAAGGCCGATGCCGGCCAACGCTTTCAGGTTTTGGATTGGCTGGAAGGCACGGTCAAAACCCTACACCCAACCGAGAATCTTCCGGCCGGTGGTAAGCGCGAGGAGGCAAAATCGTACTTTAGTCCGGATGACAATTGCGTGGGCAAGATCACGGAAATGTTTGGCACGGCACGCGCCTCGGTAGATGTGTGTGTGTTTACCATCACGGACAACCGGATTGTGGATGCCATGGAGCGCGCCCATCGGCGCAATGTGCAGGTGAGGGTGATCAGCGATGATGATAAGGCCATGGATGCCGGTTCTGATATCGATCGGCTTGAGCGAATGGGAATTCCCGTGCGCGTCGATCGCTCCGAGCATCACATGCACCATAAGTTTGCCATCTTCGATAAATCAAAACTCCTCACCGGTAGCTACAACTGGACGCGCTCAGCCTCGCTGCATAACGAGGAAAATTTTCTCATTACCACCGACCGCGACCTGCTTAAGGATTTTACGCGGATGTTCGATAAACTGTGGCGCGACTTCAGTTGATCCATGAGTCAGCCTCGTCATCAACCGCGTAATACGCCCGACGTCAAGTTGCGGCTGCGTTTGCCGACCGATGGCTCAGTGGATTTGGATAAGCTTCGCACCGCACTGGAAGCCCAGTTGAAGACAAGTACGGCTTCGGCGGTGGCGGAACCGGTTGAGGTTGAGGAGCCGAAAGTCCTTCCGGAACTAGAAGTTCTGCCACAGCCTGAACCGGCCCGTGAACCCAACGCCGCCTGGGTTTGGGTTCGGCAAAACACGCCCACCACCGTGGCGTTGGTGTCGGCCGTTGCCGCGTTTGTATTCGCAGTAACATGGGGCATGCAAAGGGTTGGCGGTGGGGAGGCGCATTCGCTGGTGAAATGGGGATTCATCTTGGCTGCACTTTCCCTTTTGGGCGCCTTCGGGACTGTGGTGGTTCGAAAGCTTAGGGAAACCGCCGCCAGTGATGGTGAAACCCTCGCCGATCCATTGGTTGAGCCGGAGCCCGAAGGCTCGTTTCAGTTTGGCGTTTGGCTCAGTCAAAATGCGCCGACTTATGTGGCCGTGTTTACCTTCGCACTGGCGTTGGTTACCGGGATCATTTGGGTCACGCTGAAGAGCACTGGAGAGGGAAACGTATCGAGTTCGTTGCATTGGGTCATCGGCATCAATATGGCGGTTTTTCTCGTTAGCATGGGGTTTGTGCTGATACGGCAACTAAAAATTGCGGATTCCGCTGCAAGTCATGTTTGGACAAACGTCAAAGCCGACCCCAAAAAAGCTTACCTGCCAGCACTGGGTTTTGTCGGAGTGGTGGTGCTGGTTTTTTTCGGGCTCACTCTTATCCAAGATACTCCGAGTACTGACCGGGCCGAAGGCAAACCACTACCCAAGACTCAACCGGGCGATTCCAAAAATATCCCCAAGGGAAACACCAATGGTGTTCCCGTGCCGCCACCCATTCCGGCTCCGGTACCGAAAACGCCAACCCCGCAAACGGAGGCCAAACCTTCGTGGTACCCGACCGAAGGCGCACTGGGCCGGTTAGGCGGCGTGGGCGTGATGGGTGGTTTGCTGGGCGCGTTATTGCTGGGCGTGAATCGATTCCAGCGACGCCATTATCCCGATTCAGCTGCCCTCCAAGCGGCCTCGATCACATATCATTTTGATTTCACCCGATGTTTCCGATCCTTTGTTGCATTACAAGGTGCCTACGTGTTGGTCGCTTGTGTTACGGGTGCCATGTATGCTGCGAGTGCTGTTTGGGGAGATAGTTTGGGCCTTAGCTTTCTCTGGTGCATTGGCGGGATCGGTGGATCGGGCCTGATGGTGGTCATAGCTGGGGCGGCCGGTTTGGATTTAATGACACAGCTGGACAGGAGCGGGACGCCACAAAAGAAAGGTTCGGCGATGAGCCGATACATGAAGCGCAAATTGTGGCTAATCCTGTTGGGCGGCTTGGGGATTGCTGCGTTGGGCGTGGCTTTCACAGGGATGCCGGCTTCGGAAGCATGTTGGAGCTTTGCAATCGGATCATTAGGAATCGGTCAAGCCGTGGCGTATTGCTGGGGCGGGGCCAAGCTGGTGGAGCCTAAACTACAAGTCCCGAAAATCCAGCAACGGAAAGGAAAACTAAACCTGCCCGCTTTAATGGTTTTCAACATGCCATCTCTGTTCGTGTTGGGCGGGTTGCTCTGGGCGGGTGCTATCTTGCTATTTGGTATATCGTGGAAATTTCTATGGCTGGGATTACCGTTGGGTATTCTCCTGGCCCTGGGATTATCCATCGGCACCCGTATCTTCCCGCGCATGGTTCGGTATTGGCAAAACATTCTCTGTATGCCGGCCATTGCTGCCTTCGTTTTGGATTGGTTGGTGTGGGATGGATTCTTTTGGTTCGGATTTATCGGGTTGGCTGGCTTGATGGCCTTAGGTGCACGTAAGACGAAATCCACCACCGTTGATGAAGACCACGGATGGATGCTAATCCTGCCCGAACACCGAGGAGACTATCAACCCATCATTAACCCTAACCGCAATGGTCTTGATGTGCGTTGGTTTCAGTTAGGCACGGTGTGCTTGGTGATTCTAGCATTGGTGATCTCAGCTGGTAGTTTTGTGTGGGGATATAATTCTCACGATGAAGATGTTGATCAGCAAGTTCGGGCCAATCAGATGCAAGATACATCGGAAATAAAGGATATCAAAGCAGATGCCTTAGAAAGTCGTTATGTGCCAATTATTCCGCCTAAGGGAGACAGGGTTGCGCTGGGTCAGGCCGTTCAAAAATTGGCAGAATCAGGTTGTTATGAGGGTTCAGCCGAACAGAAGCTGGGCAGAGCATGGGTCTATTACATGCATAAGGGCTATGCTCTAGCTGCTTATAATTATGCTTTTTTGATGATGAGACTGGATGAAAATGCGGAGTATGAGGTGAGGGCTTCATTTCGGCGGGCGGCTGAGGGCGGACACGTGCCTGCGGCGTATAATTATGGGTGTCTGAATTTATTTCGTGTACAAATGAGATCGGAGCATCTTCGAATTTTGGACTCTAAAAATGACGAGCGATATAAGGAGATGGGCCGGGTTTGGCGTGATACTTACCAGCGTAAAGCGTTAGTTGATACGCTTGAACAACCTTTGTTCTCAGCTGAGAATTCATTGGTAAACGCCTATTTGGCAGGCCACCCTCACGCCGAAGAGGTATTAATCGCTGTTTACGGTGAAATGGATTTGCATGGGTTTAAACCACGTAATAGTACTCTAAAAAATCAACTTTCTGGCAAGCCCTACAATCCAGGGCCCTTTGAACTCGATCGGTCAGACGTCGTCATGATCGAGTAACTCAGTCGAATACCCTTGCGATTTTTACCTTCTAAAGGCACATATTCTGTCGATGGGTGTTCGGGCATTCATGTATTTTCTGTTGAGCGCAGTTGTGTTGGCGGAGCCAACGCAGCATGACGCGATTCCGGTTTTGCTGCAGCGTTGTGTGATGTGCCATGGGCAGACGTTGAAGGATGGCGGGGTGGATTTGCGCACGAAATCCTCAATGCTGGCAAGCAAGGCCATTGTTCCCGGCAAGCCGGAGGCCAGCCCGATGATTCAGCGCATCCTTTCGCGCGCCTGTCCGCCGGATAAAAATATCAGCATGGCGGGCATTGAGCGAATGGGCGACCGCGAGCTGCAGACGTTGCGGGATTGGGTTGCGGCCGGCGCGCCGGAAGTAGAGCAGGTATTGAAGCCGCAACAGGTGGATCCGGAAGCCCGAGAGCATTGGGCGTTTCAACCGCCCAAACGCCGGGAAACACCGCGGGTGAAGGCGGCCGATCGCGTGGTGAACCCGGTGGATGCTTTTCTGCTGGCAAAGCTGGAAGCCAAGGGCCTGTCGTATTCTGTAGAGGCGGACAAACTAACGTTACTGCGTCGTGTGACCTTCGATCTCACCGGACTGCCGCCGACCTCCGCCGAGATGGCGGCGTTTCTGAACGACGAAAGCCCCACGGCGCTGGAGAAGGTGGTGGATCGTCTGCTGGCATCGCCGGCTTATGGCGTTCGCTGGGGGCGGCATTGGCTGGACATGGCCGGCTATTCGGATTCCGAGGGCAAACGCAATGCGGACATGATCCGCGATCACGCATGGCGGTATCGCGATTATGTGATCAACGCGTTTAATGCCGATAAGCCCTACGACCGGTTTTTGATCGAGCAAATTGCTGGTGACGAATTGGTGGACTACACCGATGTTGAGGCGGTGGATGAAACGGTGATTGAGAAGCTGGTGGCGACCGGCTTCCTGCGCATGGCGCCGGACGGCACCAGCGCCAATCCGGTGAACCGCGTGGAGGATCGGTTGCAAGTGATTGATGATGAGCTACAGATACTTGCCGGTGGGGTGATGGGCCTCACGCTCAAGTGCGCCAAGTGTCACGATCATAAATACGATCCCATCAGCCAACGCGATTACTATTCCTTCGCCGCCATCTTCAAGGCGGCTTATGACGAATATAACTGGCTCACACCGCAGGCTTTTCGCAATCAATGGGCTGGCAGCAGCCGGCGGCACCTGGCCGTGGCGTTGCCGGCCGAGCGCAAGGCCGTGGAGGATCACAATACCAAGATTGCTGCGGAACTGAAACCGATGGAGGAACAGTTTAAAACGATCAAGGGCAAGGAGCGTGGGGAACTGAAAAAGAAAATCGATGCGCTTAAGGCAAAGAAGAAATCGCTCCCGTTGATCCGTGCGCTGTGGGATCGCGGCGAATCTTCGCCAACGTATGTGAGTCTAAGGGGTAATCCAGGTAGTCCTGGACCGTTGGTGAACGCCGCCTTGCCCGCGGTTTTTTCGGAAAAGCCTTTTAAGCCAGCCGCGGTTGTGGGGGGCAATAAGACTGGTAATCGCCTGGCGCTGGCACAGTGGATTGCCAGTCCGGAGCATCCACTCACCGCGCGCGTGTGGGTTAACCGCGTGTGGAAGCATCACTTCGGCCGCGGCATCGTCAGCAGCCTCGATAATTTCGGGAAGATCGGCACGCCCCCCACGCATCCGGCTCTGCTGGATTGGCTCGCGCGGGAATTGGTGGGAAACCGGTGGAGCACCAAGCACCTGCACCGGCTCATTTGCACCAGTGCGGTGTATCGGCAGTCATCACTGAAAACAGAGACGGCCGCGCGATTGGATCCCGAGAATTATTTACTTTCCCGTATGCCCATGCGGCGACTCGATGCGGAGGAATTGCACGATGGCCTGATCGCCATTACCGGCCGGCTGAATCCTCGGCAGGGCGGCAAGCCCGACAAGGTGCAGGTGCGCGAGGGCGGTTATGTGACCGGCGAACCGGGCGAAGGCGGATGGCGGCGCAGCGTGTACATCCAACAACGGCGGAAACACATGATGACGCTGCTGGAGACTTTTGACCTGCCGGCGATGAATCCTAACTGTGTCACCCGCATCAATTCCACCGTGGTGCAACAGCCACTGTTCCTGTTGCATGATAAAGTGGTGCACAATCTCACCCGCCAGTTGGCGACCGATTTGCAAAAGGAAGCGCAAGGTATCGAGCCGGTCGTGAAACTGGCGTTTGAACGTATTGTGAACCGGCCTCCGACGGCGGCGGAGCTTAAGCAAACCGTGGCGGCCATGAAAGGTCTGGAGGCCGAATATACCAAAGCCGGTAAGGACGGTCAGCGCAACAAAGCGCTCGCCGAAGTGTGCCACGCGCTGTTTAATAGCGCGGCGTTTTTGTACATCGATTAAGATGAATCCGAACACCATCAACCGCCGACAGTTTTTTGATAGCGTGCAGAATGGCCTGTACGGCGCAGCTTTGGCGTCGTTGCTCTCGCGCGATCTGTACGGGGCGGAGCCGCATCACAAGGCGCCGTTGCCGATGGACACGCGTCCACGCCAGCCGCACTTTGCGCCGCGGGCCAAGGCGGTGATTCAGTTCTGTATGCAAGGTGGGCCGTCGCAGGTGGATCTGTTTGATCCTAAGCCGGCGCTGGAGAAATTTCACGGGGCGGATGCTCCGGAGGAATTTACCAAAGTCGCCCCGGCCGGGCGCAGCATGAAGGGCAAGGTGATGCGCAGCCACTGGAAGTTCGCCCGCCATGGCCAAAGCGGCGCGTGGGTGAGCGAGCTGTTGCCCTACACGGCCCGGGTGATCGACGAGATCGCGATCATCCGCTCGATGTACAACGTTCACGAGAACCATGAGCCGGCCTGTTACAAGTGGCAGAGCGGCGAGATTTTCCCCGGCCATCCGACGCTGGGTGCTTGGGTAACCTACGGCCTCGGCAGCGTGAGCCAGAATTTGCCGGCCTACGTGGTGCTGGCCGATCCGCAAAATCGGTTGCCGGTCAACAACGTGGAGAACTGGATGAGTGGATATTTGCCGCCGCTGTATCAGGGCACGCAGATCAAGAGCGAGGGCACGCCGATGCTGCACATCAAGCCGGATTACCAAGAGCCAGCCGGCATCACCGCCGCCAAGCGCAATCTTATCAACGCCCTTGATCGCCTGCATAAATCCAAGCGCCCGAACCAGCCGGTGCTCGATTCGCGCATTGCCAATTATCAGATGGCCGCCCGCATGCAGGTGGAGGCCAGTGAGGCGCTCGATGTCTCCAGCGAGACCGAGGTCACACGCGAGCTGTACGGGATTGGCGCGAAGGATACGGATAATTTCGGTAAACGCTGTCTCATGGCGCGGCGCCTCGTGGAACGCGGCGTGCGTTTCGTGCAGATTTATCCGCGAGGCCAAATGTGGGACAACCACAGCAACATCAAAACCTCACTGCCCGCCGCCTGTCGTCAAAGCGATAAGCCTTGCGCCGCGCTCCTGCGCGACCTGCGTCAACGTGGGTTGCTTGATGATGTGCTCGTACTCTGGGGCGGCGAATTTGGTCGCCTGCCAATGGCTCAGGGCGATTACGCCAAGGCCGGGCGCGATCATGGTCCCAGTGGGTTTACCAGCTGGATGGCCGGCGGCGGAGTGAAGGGCGGCGTGGTGCACGGCGAAACCGATGACATCGGCTACGGCGCCGTACGTGATCGCGTGAGCATTCAGGACTGGCACGCCACCATCCTGCATCAACTCGGCATGGACCACGAGAAACTCACCGTCGACCGCAACGGCCTCGAGGAACGCATCACGCACACCTATCCCACCCGTGTGGTGAGAGAAATTCTTTAATCCGCCACTTCAGCGGTCATGGCCAGTTGCACGGCGGCGTTCAGCGGCATTTCATTGATTCCCAAGGCAAGTCGCGTGTGTTGGCCGCGTTCGCCGAACAGTTCGGCCACCAGATCGGACGCGCCATTGAGCACTTGCGGATGCCTACGGAACCCCTCGGCGCAATGGACGTAACCTTCAATGCGGATAATCTTCTGAATTTTTTCCAAATCGCCGGTGGCGGCCTTGAGCTGGGCGATGGCGTTCAGGGCGCATTGGCGGGCGGCCTGATAACCGTCCTCCTCGGTGAGTTCGCCGCCGAGCTTGCCGGGGTAGGCGATGGCACCATCGCGGAAAGGGAGTTGGCCGGAGGTGAATACGAGGTTGCCGGTTCGGATCCAGGGCTGATAGGCAGCCACGGCGGCGGGTGCCGCGGGCAGGGTAAGGTCGAGTTCAATGAGTTTGGCTTCGATGCTCATGTGCGGGAAGGGAGGGGTTTCAGCTCGTCCATTAAAACAGCTCAGTCAAGGGCCGGCTTTTTTCGAAGATGGTGAAGGGGCAACCCGTGACATCGGTGGTGATCAGGTCGTCGACGCCCATTAGAAATGCTCGTCGATTCATGTCTGATTCTGGCATTCGGTTCGGACTAGTCAATGCCCGATCATCCGCGTAGGCTGCCGCCATGAAATTGATCTGTTCCCTGTTTGCCCTGTCTGCCATTACCCTGTTTGGTGCTGAACCCGCGGCCTTGATCAAAGGCACCGGCCCGGGGTGGCGGGCGATGACTGAGGCGGATTTCACCAACGTCAACTGCAAGCCCGATACGTGGAACTGGGGCAAGGATGGGCTCATCCAATGCACCGGCAATCCGGTGGGCGTGATTCGCACGAAGAAGATGGTGACCAATCTGGAGCTGGTGGTGCAGTGGCGGCACCTCAAGCACGCAGGCAACAGTGGCGTGTTTCTCTGGGCCATGCCGGAGAGCATTAAGAATCTTGAGGCGGGTAAGGGGCGTTTGCCGGCGGGCATCGAGGTGCAGGTGTTGGATCTCGGCTACGAAACCAACTGGGAAAAGAACCGCGGCAAACCCTCTGATTGGTTTACCAGCCATGGCGATGTATTTCCCACTGGTGGCGCGCGTATGAAAGCGTTCACCCCGGAAATCACCTACACCAAAAAGGACGGCACAAAATATGTCGTCGGCAAACCGACCAGCAGACGGAGCTTTCCGACTCAGCGCCTGACCAAAGGGGTCGGGGAGTGGAATCATTATTATATCCGCGCCATCAACGGCGAAGTGCGGCTGTGGGTTAACGGAGTGGAAGTCAGCGGAGGAACCGAATGTCAGCCGGCCACCGGCTATCTGTGTCTGGAAAGCGAAGGCGCGCCGATCGAATTTAAGGGCTTACGAATCCGTGAGTTGCCTTAGCGGAGGAGAACCAGGCATCACTTCGGTCTACTGGTTGACTCCAAACTGAGCTTCAGGAATGATCGCGCTATGCAGCGAGTGCTCGGCATATTGATTTCGTTCGGTCTATCTGTTGTTGTTTGGGCTGGGGAAACCATCTCCGAAGGCTGGTTGGCAAAGGGCACGAAGTGGGAGACCCCGTTTTACGTGCGTGTCAGCGGTCAGGACGGGCCAACGGTAGTGATCACTGGTGGGATTCACGGTAATGAACCGGCTGGAGCGCGGGCCGCGGAGCAAATCCGACACTGGTCCATCAACCGGGGACGGTTGGTGGTTATTCCGCAGGCCAACATTCCGGGGCTACGTGAGGGGACCCGTTTTTTACCGGATGAACCGCCTCCACGCCGTGATCTCAACCGGCAATTCCCTAAGACCAAGATGGCAGCCGAGGCGCATGGTGTGCTGGGCAAGGCGCTTTGGAAGTTTATTGGCGACCAAAATCCCGATTGGATGATCGACCTGCATGAGGGGTACGATTTTCATCAGATTAATTCCAAATCCGTGGGATCCTCGATCATTGATGCCAAGGGCAAGGCCGCAGATATTGCTGTACCCAAAATGCTAGCGGCGGTGAATGCCACCATTCCGGATCCGAAAAAGAAGCTCGTGCGCCTGCGTTATCCTGTGGACGGCAGCTTGGCTCGCGCGGCGCATGAACGGCTTGGGGCGGCATCCATGATTCTGGAGACCACCTTTAAATCACAGCCGCTCTCCAAGCGCGCACGGCAGCATCGGTTGATGGTGCATGCGCTGCTCACCCATCTGCAGATGGTCGACAGAACATCGCAGGTGATGTTGCCGGCCAAGACCGAGGCCCTGCGGGTGGCAGTTTATGATGCCGGCGGTGTGGGCAGCAACGGTCCGCGGGAATTGGATCGCGTCCTGCGCGGGATGCCCGCCACGATGGCCCGGCGTGTGGGGGCGGAGGACATTCGAAATGGTGTGCTAACACAGTTTGATGTGGCGATCTTTCCTGGCGGTAGTGGCAGCAAACAGGCGGCGGCACTGGATGCCCGAGGGCGGAAGGCCGTGCAGGCCTTTGTGCA
>CAJWMQ010000116.1 GCA_913042895.1 uncultured Verrucomicrobiales bacterium
CCCGGCGGAGTGCCTGCCCCTGCACCCCCGGCCGCACCCGCGACTCCCGGCGGCGTTCCTGCCCCGGCACCCGCAGCTCCAGCTCCGCCGGCTGCTTCTACTACGCCGACAGCTCCTGAGCCAGTTCCCGCTCCTGCAGTGCCCGTTGCACCGTTGGCAACCGAAGCGCCGCCGGCAGAAGTTCCTGCAGCGGAATTAGCCGAGCCCGAGCAACCGTTTTTCAGTGTGATGTTGCTGAATGGGCAGCCGATTGAATTTCCCGTGGAGATGATTGGAGCTGAGCAGGATTTGGGTTCAGGTCCCATTATTCTTGAAGCCCATGGTCGCGGCGTGGAAACGGCGACGCATAAGTATATCGCTTTCAATTCCGGTGACACCGCCTTGTATGATTTAACGGCGGATCCGGATGGGATGAATAACATCGCAGGGGATCCGGTCTGGGCCGGATTGGTTCAAGAACTGTCCGTTAAACTGACGGAGTTTCCAGCCCCTCCCGCCCCCGTGGCGGCACCGTTTGAGCCGGAGGTCCCCAAGGTGGCCGTGCCCGCTCCTGCTCCTACTCCGGAACAGCCGGAGCCTGCGTCTCCGCCGACAGCGATTCCCGCTATCCCAGCAGTAGCCCCAGCAAAGGCAGCGCCTGCTGAGGCCGTCGTGCCGGCCGCCAAACCCGGGTTGCCGCCTTTGCCGAAACCCGCGCAGGTGAAATTGCCGGATGTCGGCCTACCGCCGGGCGTAGGGGATGAGCCAGAGGAGGCATCTCCCATAGCAGCGCTACCGGTTCCACCTTCCCCCGTGGCCGCCAAGCCAACTTCGATCGAATTGCCTCAACCCGGTTTGCCAAAGCCGGCCGATGTGCCCAGCTTGGGCGTACCTGCTAAGCCCAAGTTGCCTGTTTTGCCCAAGCCATCGGCCGAGGATTCAGAACCAGAGCCGTCCAAGCCCGCTTTGCCCCAAATACCAAAACCCCCGACGGCAAGCGAAGCGAAACCGGTTTTGCCGCCACCACCCAAGCCTAAGGCGACGGTTGATGACGTGGATGATGAAGACACGGCTGCCTCGAAAGAAAAGGCGGAGCTCAAGAAAGCGTTAATCGAGGAATTTGACACCGATGGAGATGGGAAGATTAGCTCTGAGGAAACCCCCAGTGCAGAGCAGTTGAAAAAATTTACCACGCGACGACGGGAGAAACCCAAAGTGGATCGACTGGATAACAAACGCAAATCTCGTTTGGAGGCCGAAAGCGCCGTCAAATCCGCCATGCGTGAACTGGAAGAAGCGCGCCTCCGCGAGGAAATGACGGTGCGCGAGGAACTGGAAGCGCACAAGGCAACGCTTGATAAGATTCGGCGGGGACGGGAGCAGTGCGATGAAGAGATCGCCAAGCTCAAGCAAACCGATCAATCGCGTCGGGAAAAAAGCGAGGCTACTATTGCCAAACTACGTCAGGAATTTGAACACGATGAGGAGCTCATCCGACACGGTGTCCGTGCCAAAAAGGCCGCGCAGATGGACGACGAGGATCGTATTTCTGAGTTGGAAGAAGAACTTCACCTTTTGCACGAGGAAGAGACTGAGCGCATTCGCCAGAAAGAGGAGGAAGACCGTCGTCGCGAGGAGGAAAGCCAACAAGCTCATGAGCGTTATTTGGAGCGAGTAAAGGCAGATGAGGCTGAAATGACCGTGCGTCAAGCAGATCTGGAGAAACTGAATCGTGAAGAAACCGAGCTAAAGGATGATTTGCAAAGTAAGGAAGATCAGCTGCAAGACCGCTTGCGCCGCATTAAGTTTGAAGAAGATGACGAGCACTCTCGGATCGAGCATGACGTGGAGGTGCTTGAGAAAAGCCGTGAGAAATTTTCCAGCCAGGAGAACATCGAGGAAGAGGAAATCCGCACGCTCAGTGCCAAGGTTGATGCCCGGCGCATTGCGATTGCCGATGAGAAAAAGGTGGAACGCCGCATGGTGGCCGCCGAGCACGAAGCCGAGCGCATGCGCGAGGAACAGGCCACTGCGCCGATTCCCATGGCCAAGCCGGTGATCGATACCGAGGTACCGCCGGAGCCCGATTTGGAACCGGCCCTGCCGCGCAAGCCTGAGATCAAAGTGGCCAAGCCGGTCGAACCCAAAGAGGTCACTGCCAAGCCCGCCCTGCCGGAATTTCCATCCAAGCCAGAGATGGCCGCTTTACCGGAACCGGAAATCAAAGTGGCCAAGCCCGTAATGCCGGAGTTACCCGCCAAGCCGGAACCGGTGGTGAAGGCGATACCGGCAACAGACGATGCGCTGCCCGCGGTTATTAAACCCGGCAGCAAGCCGGCTAAACCCGTGGCGATCGCGGCCGATGAAAAACCGGCCTTCCCCGCCGCACCGAAAGCTAAGCCCGTGGTAGCGGATTCCGACGCCGAACTCCCCGCCCTGCCGCAGCCGCCTACCAGCCGGGATTTGCCGCCGTTGCCCACCGATGCCACTGCGCCAACCGGTGAGGCTCAGGCCGATGAAAAACCCGGGGAGAAAAAAGGCTTCTTCGGCCGACTATTCGGGAAGAAGAAAAAAGAGGCCACAGCCGAAGCGGCCTCGGGTTCGGTTCTGCCTGCGCCCAAGACTGAAGGCCCCGAGCAGGAACTGCCGCCACTGCCTATGCCAGCCGCTCCGGATTCCGGAAAAGATTTACCGGCCCTGCCGCCGCTCCCGACCAAAAAGCCGGATTTGCCGCCCATCCCGAACGCGCCGGATATGGCCAAGGAAATGGAGCGCAAAAATCTCGAGCGCAAACTCGAACGGATTGCCGATGATCGAGCGGAGCGCATTTCCGATGCCAATCCCGATTTACCGCCCTTGCCGGGCTCAGGATCAGCTCCGGAAAAATCGGCTGGTCTACCGCCTCTGCCCAAGCCCGGTGGAGGAGTTCCAGAATTGCCTGCCCTGCCCAAGCCTGGCGGAGCCAAACCCGACTTGCCGCCTTTGCCCAAGCCGGGTGTTGCTCCCATAATGCCTCCTATGCCGAAGCCGGAAGGTAAGCCGGATCTTCCGCCTTTGCCCAAATCAAAAGCCGGTGGTGCGGGAGATTTACCACCCTTGCCGCCGCTTCCACCAAATAAGTAATCGGCGGAGGCTTTTTGAAAATTCGGATACCACCTAAAAAAGGTGTCATCTAGTCATTTTGCAACTCCCCATTTGGAGCTAATTTATGGGATAGTGTAGGCTTGGGAACTGTTTTTTGATGCAATTTAAGTGACGGACCTCGATTCGAAGAAGCTCATCTATGACAAACAAGCTTGGCGTAAATTTTATGACTATTCGCCGGCCATCAGCTACTGGGTATTTCAGTGGGCGCACCACAAGGCGTAGCCCTTTTTCATTGGCGGGCAAGGCGAATCGCGTCAACAATCCCGTGTGGCTACCGATCCTGATCGTCTTAAGCGTTACCTCACCTGTGAGGCTCTGGATAAAAAGTGGGTAAGCGATAAGCTCGTCTATCTGCTTTCCGGCGAAGCTATCATCCCACCTTTCTCCGCGGCCGCCATCAAGCTTGGTCAATTGTCGCGCAACGAAAATTGCCAGATGGAGGATGTGGCCGAGGTGATCCAAATGGATGCCGGCTTGGCCTCGGACATCATCAAGGTGGCCAGCTCTGTGGGTTTTGCGGCTCGCCGCATCACCAGCATCGACCAGGCACTGATGATGATTGGCATGACTGAAGTGCGCCGTATCGCGCTATCCATGGGCGTGATGAAAAATTTCGAGCACCTTAAGAGCCAAGTGGATTGGAATTCCTTTTGGCTGCACAGCATCATGGTGGCGCGATTGACCGAACGCGTGGCCGGCGCTTACCGACCACCTTGTGGATCGGAGTACTTGGCCGGCCTGCTGCATGATTGCGGTAAGCTTGTATTGGAACATTATTTTCCAGAGGATTTCGACCGAATCATCATTCGCGCCACCGAACGCGGTAGCGGTCATGTCGCGGTGGAGCAGGAGTTCATTGGAGTCACACACGCGCAGATTGGCGCGGCGGTGTGCGAATGTCTGCAGGCACATTTGGAGGTGATTCGGGCGGTGTGGTATCACCACGATCCTTTCGACGTGCAGGAAGGAAACCAGCCGGACAACAGCCGCTTCCTCGCTGCCTGCGTGGGAGTGGCCGATGCTTTGACGAATTACAAGCAGATTAATATCTACGGCGCGCGAATCATGGATTACGACAAGCCGTTTGAAGAACTGCCCGAATGGCAGTTTCTTGCACAGTACCAAATGAGCTACGGGCTAGATCTGGATCTGGATGCGGAACTGGAAAAAGCCCGCGAAGATCTAAAGTCTTTTGGACTGGGTAGTGACGATGGAGAAGACGATGGAGAAGCCTAGCCTTAGCACCACGCAAAAAGCGCAGGCGGTCAACTTCGACCGCAACCAATACGGCACATTTGCTGAAATTGGCGCCGGCCAGGAAGTGGCGCGGTGGTTCTTTCGTGTCGGCGGCGCGGCCGGCACGGTGGCCAAGAGCTTGAGCGCCTATGACATGGCAGTGAGTGATGCGATTTATGGCAAGTCTCGCCGTTATGTTAGCCAGGAACGCCTGCATCACATGCTCGATCACGAGTACGGGCTGCTGTACGAACGGTTGGCCGCCGAGCGCGGGGATGAATCTCGCTTTTTTGTTTTTGCCAATACGGTGGCCGCCCGCAGTTTCAGCAGGCAACAGGATGGCCTAGGTTGGATGGGCATACGTTTTCAGGGCGCGCCTGGGCAGGATCCCAATGATATCATACTCCATGTTCGTCTATTGGATGAGGATAATTTAAAACAACAAGAAGCGGCGGGCGTCATCGGGGTAAACCTTGTGCATGCGGCTATGCATTACACCATGGATCCTCATCGGATTTTGGGTAGTTTACTGGATAACCTCGAACCTTGGCGGGCAGAGATTGGCATGGTGCGCTTTACCGGTCCAGATTATGCCGAGGTAGATAATCGCCTGATGGCTTTGGAGCTGGTGAAACGGGGTCTAGCTAAAGCCACGCTATTTAATGTTAACGGCGAGGTTGTGCATCCTTCCGAGGTGCTGTATGGCAAACCGATCATGGTGGAGCGCGGCAGTTTCCGGCCTGTCACCCATACCACTCTGCATATGTTGCAAAGCAGCAAAGCGCAATTTGTTCAGGAACCTAATGTGCAGGGCAAAAATATGACTGTGCTGTTTGAGATGACCCTGCATAATCTCACCGATGGCGATGGTATTAATGAGCAGGATTTTCTGGATCGCGTAGATATTTTGGGCGCCGTTGGTGAGGATTTAGCCGAAAACTACCATATCATGGTATCAAACTTCGCCGAATTCTACCGTTTGGCAGCGTATTTGCTTCGATATAGTAAGGAACCCATTGGTGTGACCGTGGGTATACCCACCTTGAAAGCACTGTTCGAAGAGAAATACTACGAGGAACTGGAGGGCGGTATTTTGGAATCCTTTGGCAGGATGTTCAAAAACGACCTGCGGTTATACGTTTATCCGTCTTTGGCGGAAAGCGGTCAGGTGCTAAATGCCCGCAACCTGCAGGTGGCCTCGCATCTGCAAAGTCTTTATGAATACCTTTTGAGCAACGGCTTCATCCGGCGAATCGAGGATTTTCGCGAGGACTATCTTCCTATTTTATCACGAGACGCCCTCAAACAAATCCGCTCGGGCGATCCGCAATGGGAACAATCCGTCCCCGTAAGCGTAGCCCAATTGATTCGCGAACGAGGTCTGTTGGGGTATCAATCTGCATCAGACACCGCAAACCCATAGGAAAATCATCATGGCTGAAGAATACAGCAATCAAAACGCTAAGAAAGTGCTTGTGGCCGACAGCGACCCCGCTGTCCTGCAAGCCATGAAAGATCAGCTCCAAGCCATAGGCTTTCATGCCACCGTCGTAGACACTGACACCATGGCCATCGAGCACCTGCGCAGCGAAATGTTCGCTGCCGTTGTGGTGGATCATGACCTGAGCGGCGAAGGTAAAGGCCTGGATCTTTTGGCGCAGGTAAAGGAAATCCAACCCGACACCAGCCGCCTCATGCTCGCCAGTGGCGTGAGTATTGATGAGATGACCCGCATTGCCAGCAAAGGCCTTGTTTTCCGTTATCTCACCAAGCCTTGGATGACCAACGACATGAAAGTCGCCATCCTCAACGCCTCCGAGCGGTATTGTTTACGAAAGGAAATTGAGGCTCAGGAAAACCGAATCCAAACCCTCACCGATAAACTGCAGGTTGCCGAACAATCCGTCACCCAAGCCAATGCGAATCTGGCCGACTCCGTCGAAGACGGCGATGCCGCATCCGGCGAGGCCCCGGCCGCCACGCCACGAGTGGCTGTGTCATTTTCTAGTGACGAGGAAGACATTGCCCTCACCGCGATGAACCGCATGCTTTACACCTTTCACCCCAACCTCGGCAATACCGCCCTTCGCGCCAAAGCTCTGTGTGCCACCATTGCTGATGCGCTAGGGTTGAGCGAAACCGATGCCCGCACTCTAGATCTCGCCGCGCAAACACATGATATCGGTCTCATGAACTCCGAGATTGGCATGGTAAGGCGTTGGATGCGTAGCCCGGCTAAATGTTCCCCCGAGGAAATGGAAGTGATCCGGAAACATCCTGAGATCGCGGAGGAAACACTTCTGGCCTTGCACGAGAGCTATGCGCCCGTGGCCAAGATCGTGCGGCATCATCATGAAAACTGGGATGGCACCGGATACCCCGACAAACTCAAAGGTGAAACCATCCCGCGCTTATCCCGCCTGTTGGCGCCGGTCATTTATTACTGCAACCAAAACATGGCCGACATGCAGCTCATCCGAGAAATGGAAACCGAGCTGGCCGATCGCGTCTTCGATCCGGATGCTGTCCGGACTCTGGTGCAAGCTGTGCCGCTCACCCGCATGCCCCGCGGGGAACGCGAGATTCTGCTCATTGAGCTAAAGCCCGGCATGGAATTGGCCCGGCCCATTTTCAATACCAACAACATGAAACTTCTCGATGCCGGACTGATCCTAGAGGAAAAACACGTCAACAAAGTGCATTCCATCAACAACATGACGCCCATCAACCCCCTGTGTCTGGTGTATTGTTAACGGCTGTTTAACCCAAAAAAACAGAGATTTTTGGAGCTTCCCATCGGAGGCTCCTTTTTTTTCTAAAGTCTACTCCCCGCCGACCGATATAGATGGTGTAAGCCTTGTGATGCTTGGTAACTCACACGGGAGGGAGCAGCCCGAACTAAAGCTCTGACGGCAAGGATGCCGTGACAACATGACAAAAGGAATTGTCAAATGATCATCAATACAAATGTTAGTGCTGTGAGCTCCCAGCGTCACTTGGGAGAATCAACACAGCGCTTGAACGCGTCCCTAGCCCGATTGGCTTCAGGGTCCAGAATCGTTAGCCCTCAGGATGATGCAGCTGGTTTGGCTGTAGCATCCAAATTCGATGCCCAGATTCAGCGAAATCGCGGCGTTTCTCAAAACCTCACCAGTGCGGTTTCTTATAGCCAGACTCAGGATGGGTTCCTGCAAAAAGTCGGCAAAGCCCTGGATAGGATGAGTGAATTGGCCACCATGGCAATGGACGGCACCAAGTCCGCCGCTGATAAGGCCAACTATAACACCGAGTTCACCGAGCTGAAAAGCTACATCAGTGATATCGGCACTAAGGACTTTAACGGAGTCAGTCTCTTCAACGGCACTGCGCTGGCCGTCACCAAGGATAGTGAAGGCAACACTTGGAACCTGAACGCCAGCAGTATGAACGCAGTGGATGTTACTAGCGTGATTGCCAGTGCCTTCACGGTAACCAGCTCAAATGCCGTGGCTACAATCAACAGCGCCATTGAAAATGTGGCGACGCACCGGGCCAAAGTGGGCGCTAATATTCAGCGCCTTCAGTTCAACCAGGAGCAGATTAGTATCCTAAATGAGAACCTGTCAGCCACGGTGAGCCGCATCAAGGATGTAAACGTCGCAGAAGAAAGTACGCAGTTTGCGCGCTACAACATTCTTGTGCAGTCCGGCACCGCGATGCTCGCTCAGGCCAACTTGCTGCCGCAGAACGCTCTGCGACTCATCCAATAAGGGTCATGAGTAAGATATAAACATTACAGCGGATGGCCCCTCTCGGGCCATCCGCTATATTTATAATAAATGTAAATATTTTAGCTAAAGATAATGACGCATCTGTCGAATAAAGTTTGTAGGCCTCGTGACGCCCGGTAACTCACGCGGGTTGGAGCTCCCGCTAAAAGCTTCAACGGCAGGGATGCCGTTTTAAAACCAGTACAAATGGAGTTGTAACAATGGTTATCAACACAAACGTCGGAGCGCTCAGCACTATGCGGACGCTTACCGAATCCACTAGCAAGCTTAACAAGGCTTTGTCCCGACTCGCTTCGGGCTCAAAGATTGTTAATCCTGCCGATGATGCAGCCGGTTTGGCTGTTGCGAACAAATTCGATGCGCAGATTTCGCGTAATCGAGGCGTCGCAAACAACCTGACCAGCTCGTTGTCCTACAGCCAGACCCAAGACGGCTTTCTACAAAAAGTCGGTAAGGCTCTGGATCGCATGAGTGAGTTGGCCACCTTGGCTCTGGACGGTACTAAGTCCACGGCTGATAAGACCAACTATAATACGGAGTTCACCGAGCTGAAGAACTATATCAGTGACATCGGCACAAAGGACTTCAACGGAGTGAGCCTCTTCAGTGGTTCCGCTCTGTCTGTGACAAAGGACAGCGATGGTAATACTTGGAGCCTGAATGCCAGCAGCCTGAACGCGGTGGATGTCACCAGCGTGATTGCCAGCGCCTTCACGGTGACTAGTTCCAACGCTGTATCGACCATTAAGACTGCCATCGAGAATGTGGCAACTCACCGTGCCAAGGTGGGTGCTAACATTCAGCGTCTGCAATTCACTCAGGAGCAAGTTAGCATCCTGAATGAAAATCTGCAGGCATCGGTGAGCCGTATCAAGGACGTGGACGTCGCTCAAGAGAGCACGCAGTTCGCCCGCTATAACATCCTCGTGCAGTCTGGCACGGCGATGCTTGCGCAGGCCAATCTGTTGCCGCAGAACTCTCTGCGTCTTCTCTCCTAGTCGACGAGGCCTATAAATCAGCGGGCGGTCTTCGGACCGCCCGTTTTTTTATGACTGGATGGTACCCAGCTTGTGAGAAAGAGATTTAAGAAGTTGCGACCAAGTTTGGCCCGGTGCGCGGCGGTAAAGTTGGGCGGTGGGATACCAGAGTGAGGTGGAGCCTTCGTGTCCCCAACGCCAGTCGGGCGCGGGGCTGAGCAGGATCCACACTGGTTTCCCTAGGGCCCCAGCCAGATGCGCCACGGCAGTGTCCACGCTGATGACCAGATCGAGTGTCTGAATGAGTTGGGCTGTGGCAGCGAAATCGGTCAGTTCCGCCGAATGATCGTGTAATAAGCCCGGTGCAGTTTGGCCACATTGGAGGCTGTGCCATTCCACGGGCGCTTCCAAAAGGGGTGCCAAATCGGTTGCCGGGATGGAGCGGCGATCCAACGGTTGACTGCCCGAGCCGGCCCATACCAGACCGACTTTGCGGGGAGGCTGGGCGCTGGGCGAGGGGTTGCCGAGATAAGGGACGGTCTTGGGGATGGTTTCGAGTGAA
>CAJWMQ010000117.1 GCA_913042895.1 uncultured Verrucomicrobiales bacterium
GCTCAATGAGAAAGGCGCCTCAGGCCACTTGGCTGTGCTAAAGCTGGATTCAGAGGGATTAATGTTTGATGGCCGTGCCTCCGGTCAGGGCTATTCGGCGTCGGTGAAACAATCCGCATTGATCCCGGTGACCATGATGGCTTCGGCCATGTTGGGTGGTCAGAAAATTGAAGAAAGCATATCGCAAGACCGCTTTCCGACTGCATCGCGGAAGCAACTTCGGGAATTGACGTTGGGCTTAAAGTTGTACCTGGAAGATCATGGGGAGATGCCGGGCGTGGCTGAGTGGGGAGATGCCATTTTACCGGAGGTGGGTGTAAAGGGGGTCTTCGTGAAACCCGGTACTCAAGGCAGCAGCTACGCGCTCAATGAAAACTTGAAAGGCTGGAAGGCCGAAGATATTGGGCCGGATACGGTATTGATCTTCCAATCGGCGGGGCCGTTCAATCACAGCGGGGGGTTGGCCGAAGCCACGAAAGTAGCGGCGCAAGAAGGCGGCATCCTCGTCGGTATGGGAGACGGCAACGTGCGGTCGGTGGGAGCCGCGCAACTGGAAAGCTTGAACTGGTCTAAAAAGACTGCACCGTCGGGGGCAGATACCGAATAACGCACCGAGAATTCTTTCGCTGAAAACGGGATTGAGTCTCGTTAGCAATTGTCATGTATTTTTTCACAGCGCGATATTTTAAGCTGGCGACGACTGTGCTACACTGCCGCCATGCTGATCGGAGAAAAGGTTAACGGCGCACTGAACGAACAAATTGGCTATGAGTTTTCTGCCTCTCTTCAATATGTGGCGATTGCTGCGTATTTCGAAACGGAGGGCCTTACGGAATTGGCGGATCTATTTCACCAGCAATCTACTGAGGAACGGGACCATGCGATGCGGTTTGTTAAATATGTGACCGATGCAGGTGGTTCCCTGAAAATTCCAGCAATCCCTGCTCCGCGCGCAGAGTTTACTGATGCCTGTGATGCCATCGCATTATCACTGGAATCAGAGCAGCGTGTTACTCAGCAGATTAATAGCTTGGTAAATCTTTCGATTTCTGAGGGTGATCATATTACTCAGAATATGCTGAACTGGTTTGTGGCTGAGCAGCTGGAGGAGGTTTCAAGCATGGATACGCTGCTTACGGTGGCCAAGCGTGCGGGGGATAATCTCTTGTACGTGGAGGAATATGTGGCCCGCCATAAGCAATCCTTGCTGGGTAAGAGCGGTGGGGGGGAAGCGAATTAGCTTGAGCAAACGCTCGCTCTGCTGAAGATGGGCCCGTGGGAATTTCCGCCCGCCAATACGAGGAGATGCAGCAGCGTGTGCAGGGCCGTAAACCGGCCAACGGATCGGGAAAAAATGCCGAAACGTCTGCACACACAATTCTTTTGGGAGTTGATCCCTCCTTGCGCGGCACAGGTTTTGGCGTGGTGAAACTGGGCGGCGAGGTGCCAGCCACGCTGGATCAAGGCACTATTAAGTGCCCCGCCAAATGGAGCCGCAGCGAATGTCTGGTTGCCATCACCCGTACCTTGCGAGAGGTGATCGGAAGGCATACGCCAACGGTGTGTGCCATTGAAGGATTGTTTTACGCGCAAAATGTGAAGACCGCGCTGATCATGGGCGAGGCCCGTGGCGCGGCCATGGCGGCGGTGGCCGAGAGGGGATTGGAGATTTTTGAGATCGCTCCGCGTAAGGTAAAGCAATCGATTGTCGGTTACGGCAACGCCCAGAAACTGGCCGTGGCCAAGATGGTGCAGCGGATGCTCGCGCTGGAGGAGCTGCCGGCACCGGATGCTGCGGATGCGCTGGCGCTGGCCTTGACTTATGCGCATCTGAATAAACGTTTTGCCATCGACCCCGCTCAAAAAATATAACGCCCGCTAATGATTGCTTTTCTCCGAGGTCAACTCGCCGAAGCCCTGCCCACGCAGGTGGTCATTGATGTGAACGGTGTGGGCTATGAGGTGCTCATCCCGCTGTCGTCCTTTGACCAACTCCCTAGGCCCGGCGGCGAGGTGACTTTGCTAACGCATTTGGCCATTCGCGATGATGCGCATGTGCTGTATGGGTTCAGCACCGAGACGGAGCGCGATTTGTTTCGTCAACTTATCCGCCACGTCAGCGGCATAGGGCCCAAAATTGCTCTCAATGTATTGAGTGGTACAACGCCTGCTTCTTTCCGTGCTGCGGTGACTAATGGCGATGTGAAGGCGCTCTCTGGAATAAACGGTGTGGGTAAAAAGACCGCTGAACGCATTGTGGTGGAGTTGAAGGATAAGCTGGGTGATGAGATGGTCCTAGAGCCCGGTTCTCAACCAGCGATGGGTTCGGAGGATCAAAAGACTGCTGACGCGATTGCCGCGCTGGAAGCTTTGGGAAGCAAACCCAAGGACGCGCAGGAAGCCATCCGGGCTGCGATCGCCATGCTTGGCCCGGACAAGCCGGTAAACGAATTGGTACGGGCGGCTTTGCAGAAAGGCAAATGAGCCCGCCCTCGCCAACTTCCGGCGTAGTCGTCCCGCAAGCGCTCCGTTGGCACGGCGAATTGGCAGCGGCTGCGGGCTACGCTTTCCTACGCACGCTATCGGTCACCCTGCGCATGCGTTGGGAGGATCCGGAGGATTACTTGTCTGCGATCGGTCAATCGCCGGTCATCTTTGCGTTATGGCATAACCGCCTGATTCTTTCGTTGCCGAGTTACCGGAAATACTTCCTTGGCCGCGATCCACATCGTCGTTTGGTTGCTCTCATCAGTGCCAGTAAAGATGGAGCCTTGTTGTCGCGTTTGATGGATCATCACGGCGTGGAATCGGTGCGCGGATCCAGCAGCCGTCGGGGCGGACAGGCACTAAAGGAATTGGTTAACCGAACTCGGCGTGGGTACGATGTGGCCATTACCCCAGACGGCCCACGTGGGCCTAAATATGAAGTGCAGGAAGGGGTCGTGATGTTGGCCCAACTCACCGGTTTACCGGTCGTGCCGATGTCCGCGCAGATTCATTCTAAAAAAGTATTAGGCAGTTGGGATGGCTTTCAAGTGCCGCTACCATTTGCCCGGTGCGACATTCGGATGGGCGAACCGATTAGGGTGGATCGCAAGGCCGACGAGGTGGAAAGGGAAGTCGCGCGGCGGCAGATTCAGGAGCGCATGATGGCGCTGACCACCGATTAAGGGGTTCGTTTTCCGAACGACCGGTATTTTTCCCGACGCGCTTTGATGGTCTTCACGTAATCCTTGGTGGACGGAAACCCAATCGCTTGGATGAACGCAGTGCCGTTGGTGTCCGCTTCGGCCTTTTTCCACTTCAACACATTCGAGCGGCCTGCATTGTACTCGGCTAAGCCGTAGGCTACCGGATCATCCGTATCCTGATAGCGCCCAATGGCGCGTTTGAGGTACCAGGTGCCGGCGAGCACATTGCTTTTTGCGCTGACCATATGGGTGTGGTGAAACGCTACGATGCCTTCCGCGGCAGCCCATTCACCGGCCGCGGCGTCGCGGATCTGCATCAGACCCAGCTCGCCGGCGGCACCGCGGGCATCGGGATTAAATCGGCTTTCACGCCAGATCACCGCCTTGATGAGCGCGGGATCCATATCGTAAATGGATGCGGCGGCAATGATCACATCGTCCTGACTATGATCGAGCTGATAGGCCCGCCACCAGTACCAGCCGCCGACATTGATGGCGGCAAACACAGCGGCAATGAGCGCGTACTTCAGCTTCACCAGCCCGTTTTAGGCGAAGCGTTGTGGAACGTCGAGGCCTGTTAATTCATTAACCTTTCACGGCGCGCCTTGGGCCGCGAGGGTGAAGCGTGGTCGCGCGTGTGACACTGGAGATTGCCTTGCGCAAGGAGTTTGACTACCTCATCCCGCCGGAACTGGAAGGTCGGGTGGAGGTGGGCACACGCGTGAAGGTGCCCTTTGGTCGACGGCAGGTGCTTGGGTGCGTGACGGGGATAGCGGAGCAATCCGAGCATGAAACGCTCAAGCCGATTGCCAAGATCATCGGTGCCCAATCATTGGTCACCCCCCGGGTGTTGGAATTGGCCCGGTGGATTGCCGAATATTATTGCTGCGCGCCGGAGATCGCGCTGAAGAGTGTGTTACCCGATGCCGTGCGTAAGGAACAGGAAGGTTGGCGCGAGCGCTTGCATGTGCGGTTGTTGCCCGGCGGGGAAGGCGTCGAGGTGCTGACCAAACGGCAACTGGAAGTGTATCAGGTGATCGAGGAAAACCGGTCACTGGCCATGCAGGAGCTGCTTAAGCTCACCGGCACCACTGCCCAGACCGTGCGCAAGCTGGAGGACAAGGGCCTCGTGGAAATTGCCCCGCAGATTTCCGAACGCGATCCCTACGCCAACGAGGAAATCGTCCCCACCCAACCACTGAACTTGAATGCCGAACAAGCTAAAGCTTTGAAGTTGATTAACGGGAAGCCCGGCGATTTTTTCCTGCTGCACGGAGTAACAGGGAGTGGGAAAACCGAAGTGTATTTGCAGGCGATTGCACATGCGTTGGAGCAAGGTAAGGGGGCGATTGTCTTGGTGCCGGAAATTTCGCTGACACCGCAGACGGTCGAGCGCTTTAAGGCACGGTTTAGCACCGGGCCGCTCAAGACATTGGTGGCGGTGCTGCACAGTCATCTTTCTGCCGGCGAACGACATGATGAATGGCACAAAATTCGGCAGGGACGCGCGAAGATTGTGATCGGCGCGCGTTCGGCAATTTTTGCGCCGGTCGAACCACTTGGGTTGATTATCGTGGATGAGGAACACGAACCCTCCTACAAACAGGAGGAGGCACCGCGGTATCATGCGCGAGATGTAGCAGTAGTGCGCGGCCAGCGCGAGGAGGCTACGGTGGTGCTCGGCTCAGCTACGCCCTCGATGGAGAGTTACTATAATGCCCAGCGCGGTCGTTATCAGCTACTGGAAATGCCGTCCCGGGCGGATCATAAGCAGATGCCGCTGGTGCGCGTGCAGGATATGCGCACGGAAAAGTCAAAGGGTGATCAGGGGCCGCCGATTTTTTCGCAGCGCCTCAAGGAGGCGATTGGTAATCGGCTGGAGCAGGGTGAACAAACGATTTTGTTCCTCAACCGGCGCGGCTTTGCTACCTCAATGCAATGTCCGGATTGTGGTTATGTAGCCGAATGTCCAGACTGCAGCTTATCTTTGACTTATCATCGGGCCGAACAATTCCTGCGTTGTCATGTGTGCGGGAATGGTGCTCCGGCACCACGACGTTGCCCAAGCGAAGGCTGTGGCTCCCCCAAGATCCGCTTTCATGGCATGGGGACAGAGAAGGTGGAGGATGTGCTTCGAAAATTATTTCCGGACGCCAATGTTACACGAATGGACTCGGATGCGCTCAAGCGCAAAGACGATTACCGCCGCATCCTAGGTGATTTTCGACGCGGCAAAATCGACATACTCGTCGGCACCCAAATGATCGCCAAGGGCTTGCACTTTCCGCGCGTTACGTTGGTGGGCATAGTCTATGCCGATACGGGCCTTCATCTGGCCGACTTCCGCGCGGGCGAGCGCACCTTTCAGTTGCTTACGCAGGTGGCGGGACGCGCGGGTCGTGGTGAGGTGGAGGGCGAGGTGGTGGTACAGACTTTTTCTCCCGTACACCCTGCTATTCAGTTTTCACGTCGACACGATTATGAGGGGTTTTTTGAGGCTGAGATGGAATTCCGAGAGCAGCTGAGATATCCGCCCTTTACGCGCGCGGCGATGCTGACCTTGCGTGGGCGTAGCGAAGAGAAAGTTTCCTTCTCAGCTGAGCACGTAAAAAAACAAATCGAGCCTTTATGTAAATCCATGGATGATCTACAAATATCAGGACCGGCTCCAGCCCCGTTGTTACGAGCGGAGACCTTTTATCGCTATCAACTCATGCTGCGCACTGGTCGCATGAGCGAACTAAGCCGGCAACTCGCAGGGATTGCAACCCGCCTCAGCTTTCCGGATGATGTGACCTTGACCATAGACATCGACCCCGTGAACCTCGGCTGATGGCTGATGGTTCACCCAGCGTGCTATTGCTCATTCCTGCGTATAATGAGGAGGAGCGTATTGGACCAGTGCTGCGAGATTACGCCACGTATTTTCGTGAGCATTATGATGGCAAATTCCGCGCGGTGGTGGTTTTGAACGGTTGCCGGGACAACACGCTTGGCCTCGTGGAGGAAGTGGCTAAGGAATTTCCCGAGATAGAACCGTTAAATTTTGAAGCGCCCATCGGTAAGGGCGGCGCGCTGATCGAAGGCTTTAAGAAAGCCACCGAAATGGGGGCCGTGCTAACTGGTTATGTGGATGCCGACGGGGCTACGCCGGCTAAGGCGTTTCATGAACTTATCAAGCGCTGCACCGCCGGCGAGGCGGATTGTGTGATCGGCTCGCGTTGGCTGCCGGGGGCGGTGCTGCACCCAAGCCAAACGAAATTACGCCGTGTGTTCAGTCGCGGTTTTCACACGATCGTGGAGGTGCTCTTCTGGCTCGGCATCGCCGATACCCAATGCCCCGCCAAGCTGGTGCGGCGCGAGGCGTTGGAGGAAATTCTCGAAAGCCTGCGCATTGCCGATTTGGCGTTTGATGTGAACCTACTATTGAGCCTCAAGCAGCGCGGATACACGATCAAGGAAGTGCCCATCGAATGGACCGACCAGCTCGGCTCCAAGGTCACAGCCAACCTCTGGCGCGTGTCGCTCGTGATGTTTCTCTCAGTGGTGCGGCTACGACTGGTGCACTCACCGTTTTATAATTGGCTGCGGCCTCTGCGGCCGTTAGAAACGTGGCTGTACCTCCGCCTCAACGCGCCTCCGCCTCGTCCGGCGGCGGATTCTCAGTTGCCTGCTCCTGCGCTAGAAGAAGTTTCTCCTCCTGATTCACCACCCAAGTAAGAATCACCGTCGAGGCCAGAAAACATAAGTTACCCATGCCGATCAATCCCACCATGCTGATGTGCGCGGCCACATTGAAGCCATCGGAAGTCTGCTCCGCGATTTGAGGCCCTGCGTAACACAGTAAGCCGGCATAAATGACCGGCACGCCCAGCAGCAGGTACACGTTCTTGGATTTGCAGCGGGCCAGAATGTTGTTTACCAACACCGCCGCCAGGGCGAGCGGCGCCATGGCGGCGATAAACCACGGCACGATCGGGGCGGCTTTCAAAAACGAATCGTCGTACACCATTCGCAATGGCAGGTCCGGCACTAGGATGCCCAGCGCGATGGCCACCGTGCACAGGCCGGCGGTGAGGAGGAGCGTGAATCGCAAAACGTCGGTCGGTTTCTGTTCGGCGTGACTTTTTACGACCTTGGGAAACATCACCGCCACCATCGGGCCCACAAAAAAAATCAGCGCGCGGCCGATCATGCCGGCGGCCGCGTAAAATCCGGTTTGCTCTTTATCGAAATATCGCTGCACCACCACCATGTCAACACTCATCATGAAGATCACCGTGCCGCCGCCGATGGATAGCGGCAGAAAACGCTTGGCCAGATCGCGCCAGTCCACCCGCATCACGGACGCCATCCATTCGGCTGGCTCCAGTCGCGGCAGATTCGCTGTGTTCAGCGCGATGCCGAAGGCCAGCACGTAGCCCAAGCCGACTGCGATCATGCCGTCAATGGCGGAGGCTTCATGCAGCCGGATCAGGCCCGCCATGGCGGCCAACCGCAAGACGCCGAGCGACAGTAAGGCCCAGCCCAGCCATAGGAAATTCTGCCGGCCCTGCAAGACGCCAAACATCATCGGCATGAGCAGCGCAAACACGCCCGCGCCAAGCGTGAGCGCCAGCACCCACCATGAGGACAGATTCAAGGCGGCGACCAGTGCGTCGCCCTTCACCCACGCGGCGATGAACACCAATACGGTCACCGCTAGCACCACGAGAGTGAGCGCCCATTGCTCGCGTGCCATGCGGAAATCGTCCGCCTCGGTTTTGCGTTGAGCGGCTTTCACCGCAAACACCGCCTGCAGGCCGATTGCAGGGATGGCGATGAGGTTGAGCAATTGCAGCATGGCGGTGAACCCGCCGTACTCGTCCTTCGGCATGTCCTTGGCGAAAATATGTGCCGCAAACGAGGCGCCGCCGCCGACGGCAGTGGCAATCGCCATCCAACCGCTTTGGCGTAGGAAACTGGCTTTGCTGTCCTTGCTCATGGCTGGGCGCGAAGGAAGCGGGTAACGATGGCGACGGCTTGGTCGAGTTGCTTGAGGTCCAGCCACTCGTCGGCCGTGTGGGCCTGGGCGATATTGCCGGGGCCAAACACGATGGCGGGTGTGCCGCCGCTGGTAATAGGTGCGGCGTCTGTGAAGTAATGTACGCCCAGCGTTTTGCGCCGACGCGAGGCGCGCAGGAATTCCTGTACGAGAGGTAGTTGGGGATCGGTCTCAAGGGCGGGACTATCCACGCCTTTGAGATCGGTATGATCAATTTTAAGCCTGTGCCGATTCAGTAGGGTGCGAATTTCTCGCCAGACACCCGTGGCGGTTTCGCCGGGCAGCGTGCGGCGATCGATATCAATCCATGCCTGCCCCGGCACGATGTTGGGCTGTGTGCCCCCGCGTATCACGCCGACATTGCAGGTGGGGCTGCCGAGCAGCGGATGGGAGCGTTGGCGCAACAGTTTGGCGTATTCAGTTTCCAATACATCGACCACACGTGCCATGGTATGGATGGCACTTTTCCCGAGGTGCGGCGTGGCGCCGTGCGCGGCTTTGCCTTGAGCGGTGAGTCGCCACCACAGATCGCCTTTGTGGGCGGTGACGGTTTGTAGCATAGTCGGTTCACCGGCGATGGCGAGGTTGCCCTTAGGGCCGGCTTGGGCAAATTTCCGCGAGCCGGCCTGATTGCATTCCTCATCCACGAGACCGACAAACAGCAGTTCAGTATGCTTAGGTCGTGACCCGCTGCGGGCGATTTCGCACAGCGAATGAAAAAACGTGGCGACACTACCTTTGGTGTCGCATGCGCCGCGGCCGTGCAGGCGGCCGTTTTTGATGATGGGCTTGAACTGCTTCGCCTCGGCCGGCACGACATCCATGTGCGGCGCGAGGATAATGCGGCGTTGCACCTTGCCGGCCGGCGCAAGGCGCACTAGCAGATTCTTGCGTCCGGGTAATACGGCTTGTCGGCGAATATCGAGGCCGGTTTTACGGGCGCGATCGATCAGCAACTCGGCCACGCGTTCCTCACCGCTGACGGCTGGATCGTCCTCAAACGCGGGGTTGATGCTGGGCCGGGCGACCAGTTCCCGGAGCAGTTGGGTGGCGGCATTCATGCGGTTTTTCGGCCGATCAGATTGGTGTAGCGTCGGCCCTGATGGCGCGCGATGAGATCGGTGTCATCGGTTAATTCGGCCAGCGACCCGTCCGGCTGTAGTTCGTGCAGGGTGAGGCCCAACCCGCGGAGTGTCTGCAAAAAATCATTCGCATTTTCACCAGCCTCGTCGATGCCTTGCGGCCAAAACTCGGTGAGCAGGGTGAGGTTCGGTGAGGCGGTAATGGTCTCGCGCAGGCCGGCAATGACCTTGGGTTCGTAGCCCTGCACATCAATCTTGATGAGATCCACCTTGTCGATTTTGTTTTCGCGCAACAAGGCATCCAGAGGCCG
>CAJWMQ010000118.1 GCA_913042895.1 uncultured Verrucomicrobiales bacterium
GGCCGCCGCCGGTCACGTGACGGAAGTGAAGACATTTGTTCAGGACATCATCAAGTCTGGCCAACAGGGAGCCGATCCCGCCACCTTTGCCCTGCAAGCCCCAGCGTTTCCTGAGCCGGGTCGAAGCGAAACTGTCGCGCGCGATACCATCCCAACTTACGCCTATAACTGGAACGTTAGCCCGTTGACGCCCATGGGGGTATCCGGCGTAATTTGGGTGCCGAGCCAAGGCAACATCGGTGAACGTCCGGACGAGTACGCCGCCGAACTGGAACTCTACGCCCGCAGCCTGCCGCAAACATACGGCCAAAAGAACATCCCATTCCTCTACGCCCAACCCACCACCACCCTAGTCGAGGGCATCAGCGCGCCCAAGATACCTGGCGCCAAGCGCATCACGATTGACCAATGGCCCAAGAGCCTTAAAGATATCTCATCTGAGTTGGCGAAGCTGGCTCGGTAAATCCAATGTCGATAAGCAGGATCAATCTATGCGCAGTGGTTTTCACTTGTGCGAGTGTTGCCGTATACGCCGAAACCGACGTAGAATTTACCGTTTCTCAAAATGCCACCGCTGTGTTGGAAGCCCATTGTTTGGACTGTCATGATGCGGATACGCAGAAGGGTGAGGTGCGGCTGGATGCGTTAGCGGATATGACGTTGCAGCCGCGGTTGGATTTGTTGAACCGTGTTCAGGAGCAACTGTTCCTAAAGGATATGCCGCCGGCCAAAGGGAAGAAGCAGCCGACGGAGTCGGAACGAAATGCGTTGGCCGGCTGGGTGTCCGGAGAATTGCACAAGCACGGGGCGTCCAAGCTGGAGGAGAAGTTGCGCTATCCGAGTTACGGAAACTATGTGAATCACGACCAACTTTTCAGCGGCGAGGTAAAGGAGAAGCCGTGGTCACCGGCCCGACGGTGGTTGGTGAGCCCGCAAATTTTTCATGAGCGTGTGATGGATGTGTTTCGACTGGAAGGCCGCGAGCGGACCAGCTTTGCCACGCGGAAATTTTTCGGAGTCACCAATCCGTTCATGTTGCCGGACCATTCCGGCGTGCGGGATTACGATCTCACTTCGCTGGATGGCGGGCATTTGCTGGTGATGCTTACCAACGCTAAGTGGATTGCCGGTAAACAGATTTTCGCCGCGCGTCTCAAGACGCCGGAGAAGGATGCGCTGATGGCGGCGTTGAACTCACAGGATCGCTGGTATCCCCGGGAAACCCCGGCGGTGTTCGAGGAGATTGTGTTGAAGGACGGCGCGCCGACCGAGGCGGAAATGGTGGCGGCGATTCAGCATCAGTTTGATTGCGTGCTGCGCCGGAAATCGACTGCGCCGGAAGTCGAGAAATACCTGAGCCTAATGGAAACCTCCATCAAGCTGGGCGGTAACATCGCGGGGTTGCAGCAGATGCTGACGACCGTGTTGTTGGAATCGGAATTCCTGTACCGCATGGAATTTGGTGGCGGTCCAGTCGATGAGCATGGCCGCCAGAAATTGACTCCGCACGAAGCTGCCCGCGCCATCGCTTATGCGCTGGGGGATCGTGGACCGGATGCCATTCTCCGACAGGCGGCTGTGGACGGGAAGCTTTCACGCAGGGAAGATTTCCAGCGCGAGGTGACGCGGTTGCTGGAAAACGAAACCCTGTTTGCCGGCCCGGTGGATCCGAGTCTCAATGGCAAAAACATGCGCACGCACGAGAGTACGCATCCCAAGCAGGTGCGGTTTTTTCGGGAGTTTTTCGGGTACCCAAACGCGATCAAGATTTTCAAGGACGTGCCGCGCAGTGACGGCTATTGGCAAAACCCTTCGCGCGGCACGGCCGGCACACCGGGTTTTCTTGTCAAAGAAGCGGACCGGATTGTCGATCGGCATCTTGAGCAGGATCAGGATGTCTTCCGGCGGTTGCTGACCACGGAGGATTATTTCGTGTATCATAACAAGGACAACGAGACCGGTCGCAAGGTGATCGAGGAGTGGACGGAAGTGTACCACTACTTCAAGGACAAGGATTGGAAGGCTAATCCGGAGAAGGTGCTGGAGGATAATCTTGATTACCTCAATACCAAGAAGCACGTCCGCTTCGCTGGTGCCAAATCAAAGCGTGACTTCATGCGCCACATGTATTTCTGGGGGGAAACCATTGGCAAAGGCCGCACACCATTTACCACGCCCTCCTTTGCGCATGGGTACTACTATAACCATTCCGTCTTCTACAGCCTGCCACCCACACCGAATCCCTTCCGCTACGGCGGCGTGGAGAATAAAAACTATAAGGGCTTGGATGACGAGGAGTTCTGGGATTATCCGGTTGAGCAACCGTTCCAAATCCAACACCGCAAGGGCCTGCTCACGCATCCGGCTTGGCTCATCGCGCACTCCTCCAACTTTCATACCGATCCGATTAAGCGCGGCCGGTGGATTCGTGAAAAGCTTCTGGCCGGCCGCGTGCCCGATGTGCCGATCACTGTCGATGCTCAAGTCCCGGAAGATCCGCACAAGACCTTTCGCGAACGGGTCGAAACCGTTACGCAAAAAGCCGAATGCCTGAAGTGCCATCAGCAGATGAACCCGCTCGGTTTTCCGTTCGAGGTCTTCGATGATTTCGGTCGCTACCGGCTTGATGAGCCGCTGGAGTACGAGGAACATATCCTCGCCCATCCCACTAAGAAAAACGGCTTCCCCGCCTACAAGACCAAACCGGTCAGCACTCTTGGCGAACTCGTCGGCACGGGCGATGCTAAGCTCGATGGCAAGGTGCGCGATCCCTTTGACTTGATCAACCGCCTCGCCCAATCCGAGCGTGTGCGCCAGAGCATCATCCGGCATGCCTTCCGTTTTTACATGGGCCGCAACGAAATGTTGTCCGACTCGCAAACTCTCATCGAGGCCGACCGCGCCTACGTTCAGCAAGGCGGCAGCTTTAAGGCCGTCATCGTTTCGCTTTTAACTTCGGACTCATTCCGTTACCGTAAATCGAGCAAGGAGCAGCCATGAACAACCGCAGAGATTTTCTGAAGCAATCCCTTCTCGGCGCCGGCGCCATGGCGTTGATGAATGCGCCGCAGCAGCTGGCCGCCGCCTCTGGCAAACCGCCGACGCGGTTTATTTTTATGCACCGCGGCAACGGCCTATGGCCGCGTGTGTGCGTGCCGCCTAGTCTCGATGCCAGGACGATGGAGCTCGAGAAGCGCAAGGAAGCGGTGGATGTCGATCTCGACGGGCATGATCTTCCTCAATGGCTCGGACCATTGGCCGGTCACCGGGAAAACCTAACGATTCTGCAGGGGCTTTCCGGCAAGATGTGCACCACCGGTCACCATTCCTGGTGCTCCTCGCTCGGCGTGTTTAAGGCCAACGAACGACTCAGTTCCATCAAGTGGGCCACAGTCGATTTCGAATTGGCCAAGCTCTTTCCCTCGCCCGCCGGCCACATTGAGCTGGCGTGTTTCCCGCTGGGCGGCGGCAATGCCCGCGGTAGTCTCGACGGCGTGGCCACCGGCTTTTCTGCCCGCGGCCCACAACAGCCCAACTACGCGTTCGGTTCGCCGCGCATTGCGTTGCAGGAGTTGTTCAAGTCTGTTTCCACGGATCTCAAAGCGCGCACGCAATATCAGCTAGATCGCAAGGTGCTCGAGTTTATTGCCGCCAACGAGAGTGCCATCGCCAATCCGCTGGCTGGTATTGAGAGGGCCAAGGTGCAGAATTATGCGGACTCCGTGGAATCCATCCGCGAGCGTAATCGCAAGATCGACGCGATGGCAGAGGTTATCCGCAAGCACGTGCCTAAGCTCGATGCGAAATATCTCGATCCGAACGTCAACACATTGGACCGTCAGATGGGTCACGCCGAGGTGTTGCTCGGCGCATTAATTTCCGGCCTGACTAATGTGGTCGCCTTCACTGTGGACGAACTCGGCCACCGTTACACAGGCATTCCGGGCATCGAGGGCGAGAAAGTGAACATGCACGATGTCGGCCACAACAAGAGCATTGGCGGGCTCTCGGCGGAGACCATCCGCAACCGCGCGCGTACGCATCACATGGCGGTTATTGATCGCATCGTCAAACGCCTCAAGAGCGTGCCCGAGGGTGACGGCACGATGTTCGATAACACCATGCTCTTTTATTTCCCGGACGGCGGAGAGACCCATCACAGCCACGGCTGGGAGTATCCTTTCATTATTCTCTCGGGCGACAACGCGCGCGTGGACCTGCGCCGGCGCTATATTCGCCTGCCCAACTACGGTCAGCCTGGCCACAGCACGCTGGGTAATTTCTACACCACACTGCTCAACGCGTACGGAAATTCCATCGAGCACTACGGCGCCCTCGACACCGGCCTAAACAAGTTTGGTCACGGCCAAACCGGGCCGATCAAGCAGTTTCAAAGTTAGTCGTGAACAACCCTCGACAGCGGCTCGGAATCCTTCTGGGGCTCTGCGTTATTCTGGGTTGGGTCCAAGCGGTCCAACCTAATAAGAAACTGCCGTTCCCGGGCGAAGTCTTTGCCATTGAAGGGCGCACGGCTTTTCTGATTTTGCCCGACACCAAACCCGCTGAGGGCGCGATGCCTTGGGTGTGGTATGCGCCGACCTTGCGCGGGCTGCCGGGAGGGGCGGAGAAATGGATGTTCGATCGATTCCTTAAGGCGGGCATCGCCATTGCCGGCGTGGACGTCGGCGAGTCCTATGGCAACCCGAAAGGCCGGGCGACGTATACGGCGCTGCATCAACATCTCGTGGAGAAACACGGTTTGGCCAAGCGGGCTTGTCTACTGGCGCGCAGTCGCGGCGGATTGATGCTGTACAGTTGGGCTGCTGAAAACCCGGACAAGGTGGCGTGCATCACCGGCATTTACCCAGTGTGCAACATCGCGAGTTATCCCGGCACGCAACGCGCCAGTGGGGCGTTTGGGTTGACGGCTCAAGGGCTGGAAGCGCAGCTCGCCAAGCACAATCCCATCGACCGCCTGGCGCCCTTGGCTAAGGCAAAGGTGCCGATCTTTCACATCCACGGCGACATGGACCGCGTGGTGCCGCTGGATAAAAACTCCGCGATCATCAAGGACCGCTATGACAAGCTCGGTGGACCGATGATCCTCGAAATCGTTAAGGGCCAAGGCCACAACATGTGGCTTGGCTGGTTTCAAAGCCAGACCTTGGTCGATTTCGTTCTCAAACACGCTAAGGAATCCGCACCATGAGAGGGATTGTTTCGGTGAGGAATCTTGGCTTTGGTCTGCTGTTGTGGCTCGGTGCCACGACGACGTTGGCGGGCGAGGAATTTGATCGAGTCGTCGCGCCCTTTTTCAAGGCGCATTGCGTGAAGTGTCATGGGCCGGAGAAGCAGAAGGGAAAGGTGACATTGCATAATGTGGATAGCGGTCTGGCGGCGGGGAAATCGCTGGAGCGTTGGGAGTTGATTCTGGAGGTGTTGGAGAGCGGCGAGATGCCGCCCGAGGAGGAGGCAGAACGACCGGACGCGGCGAAGGTGGGTGCGGTGACGAAGTGGATTGAGACGGGTTTGCGGAAGGCGGTGGCGCAGGGAGGGGAAACGCTGGTGGCCCCGCAGGCGCGGCGGTTGACCAACTTCGAGTATGAGAACACCATCCGCGATCTGATTGGCTTTCGGTTGAAGCTGACGGATAATTTACCCAAAGATCCGGAGAAGCCGTATCACTTTAACAACACCGCCGAGTTCATGTTGCTGGGGCCGGAGCAGGTGGATCGTTACCTGGAAAACGCCCGCAAGGTGATGACCAGCGCGATTGTTGATCCGGAAAAGCCGGAGGTGCACACGGCGCGCCGCGAATGGCTGCGGCACGGATTGAACCGGGGTATGGGCTTAGATGAGATCGGGGTGTGGGGCAACCGTCGGCATTCCGCGTCCGGCGGCATGGGGCTGAAGAGTTTTCCGAGCACGGGGGAGTTTGTCATCCGCGTGCAGGCTTCGGCGATTTTGCCGCCGGGGGTAAAGGGCGCGCCGTTACGGCTGATTATGGGGCAAACGCTCAGCGGTTCCACCCAACGCGTGGAACCAGTGGGCAGCGCGTATCTGGACAACAGCCCGGACGAGCCGAGGGTGTTGGAGTTTCGCGGGCGCATTGAAAATTATCCGCTAACGCGTGGGCGAATGATTCGGGGGAATCAACAGCCCGATAGTCGGGTCATCACACCCCAGTTGTTGTACGACGACGGCACGCTGAACGACGGTAATCGGAATCTCACCATGCCGCGGATCGTGATCAACTGGATAGAGTTCGAGGCGCCGGTCGTGGATGTCTGGCCGCCGGCGCATCACCGACGCATCCTGTTTGATTCGCCTCTGCGCGAGAGCGATCCTCAGGCCTACGTACGGGAGGTCATTCGCCGCTTTGCCTCGCGGGCCTTCCGCCGGTCGGCGAGCGAGGCCGAGGTAAACCGGTTTGAGCAAATTTACCGGCTGGTGTTACCCGAGCTGAAAACCATGGAGTCAGCTATGCGCGAGACACTTGCGATGGTGTTGATTTCGCCGCAGTTCCTCTACCACACCGTGGCGGACGGCGAGGTGACCAACCGTCAGTACGAATTGGCCTCGCGGCTTTCCTACTTCCTGTGGGGCAGTATGCCCGATAAGGAGTTGATGGAGTTGGCTGGGCAGGGAGGACTGGACGACCCCAAGGTGATGGAACAACAAACGCGTCGTCTGCTGGCCGACGCGCGCTCGCAGGATTTTGTGCGCAATTTCACCATGCAATGGATGAGCCTGGCCAAAATGAAGACCGTGCCGATCAATCAGCAACTTTTCCCGCGATTTCTTTATTACGTGTCAGTCGGAGAACGCAGGGGCACGGAGCAACCCTACCGGCCGACGATTCGAGATTACATGCTGGAAGAGACCACCGGCTTCGTGGGCGAGTTGATCCGCCGGAATGCCGGTGTGGCGAATGTGGTGGATTCCGAGTTCGCTTGGCTGAACCAGCCCTTGGCCGCGCACTACGGGGTGTCGGGAGTGGAGGGAAACCACTTTCGCGCTGTGCCGTTGAAGTCCGAGCATCGGCTGGGCGGCTTGCTTACGCAGGGCTCGATCTTGATCGGCAATGGCACTGGCTCGGCGCCGCATCCGATCTATCGCGCGGTCTGGTTGCGGGAGGCGATTCTTGGCGACGATGTGGCCGATCCGCCCGCGGACGTTCCGGCTTTGTCCGACAGCGCCGGCGGATCGGCCGAGAAAGCGCTCACCATCAAGGATCTATTGGCCAAGCATCGGCAGAAGGAAAGTTGCCGTGACTGCCACGCTCGTCTGGATCCGTGGGGTATTCCTTTCGAGCACTACAACGCCATCGGCAAGTACCAGCCGCTCGTCCCGAAGGAGGGTGCGCGGGTCAGTGGGTTTAACCTGCAAACCCACGGCGACCTCGCCGGTTATGCGGACTATCTGAAGACCATCTACACCGAGCGCGTGGACGCCACCGCCCGCGTTCCGCGCGGTCCGGAGGTTAACGGCATGGCCGGCCTGAAGGCGTTCTTGAAGAAGGATCGTCGGGATGAGATTGCTGAAAACCTCCTGCGCCGCCTGCTCAGTTATAGCCTCGGCCGAGATCTTACGCCACGCGACCGGTTTGCGGTGGACGCCATGCTCCAAGAGTCCGCCACGCACGAGCACCGATTGCTCGACATGATTGTCACCATTTGTCAGAGTCCTCTATTCAAAGGAACGGAGGGGAAGTAAGTCATGAAAACGAAGAGCTGGTACTTGAATCGGCGCGAACTGCTTAAGGGAGGCGGCATTGCCTTGGCCTTGCCGCTCCTTAATGGCATGAGTCTGGCGGCTTCAAGTAAGACGCATCCGAAGCGGATGTTGGTGAGCTATTTTTCCTACGGCGCCTACATGCCGAACGGCCAGCACGGTATTCCGAATCCTGAGAAGCCGCACAACGAATGGAGCTGGTGGCCGTGCCGCGATGCCGGTCCGTTGACCTTCAACAAATCGTCAGTGCCATTCGAACCGCTGAAGGAGTACGTGAGCTACTACCGCGGGCTGGATCATGCCGGCGGCTGGGCTTTGGGCGGGCACAGCTCGGGTGACGTGTTCGCCACGGGCGCTGACATGGTGGGTACTCAGAAAACCAACAGTATTTCCATTGATCAGATCGCCGCCAATGCGCACGGGCATCAGACGCGATTCGCCTCCATGGTACTGGGCACCGAGGGCGGCACCGGTTCCTACGGACGGAGCAAGACGCTGTCCCATCGCGGGCCCGGTCGGCCGATTCCCTCGATGCACAAGCCGCAGGAGATTTTCAATCGGTTGTTCAAACCCTACGCCGGCAAAGGCGTCGAGCAGGTGCGCGCCGGGCTCAAGCGCGAGGCCAGCATTCTGGATTTGTTGATGGACCAGAGCCGCAGTCTCAAGAACCGACTCGGCCATGAGGATCAGGGCAAGGTGGAGGAATATCTGGAATCCATCCGGTCGCTAGAACAACGGGTGGAGCGTACCAGTAAATGGACGCATGAACCGTTGCCCGAGATCGATACCAAGGGCCTGAACCTCGAGGCCTCGCACAAGGACCCCAAGGAATATATCAGGTGCATGTACGACCTAGTGTATCTGGCGTTTCAAACGGACACCACCCGGTTCGCTTCCTTGATGCTGGAGAGTGAGAATTCCTCACAGAGCGAGCTGTGGAACTACGCCACCTACGTGCTCGGCTATAAGGGCGCCACGCATGACATTGCCCACAAACGTCCCGCCGATTACTCCGGCCAATGGGACCGTTGGCGGTCCGAACAACACGCCTATTTCCTGCAACGCCTCAAGGATACGCCCGAGGCCGACGGCAACATGCTTGACCGCACGGTGGTGCTCTGGGGCTCGGCCCATCCGCACGCTTCCCACAGCCCCAAGAATTATCCCATCCACCTCGCCGGCGGAAACAAGCTCGGCCTCAAGCACGGGCACCTGCACAGCTTCGAGGGCGATAAGAAAGTGCCGTTGGCTAATCTATTTGTCTCGATGCTGAACGCTGTGGACGTGCCGGTGAAATCCTTTGCCGACAGTACAGGCCCGATGACCGAAGCGCTCGCCTAACATGCAAACGCGCCGCGCCATGCTCCTGATATGCGCCGTGGCGCTGAGTGGGGGCGGTGTTCAGGCGGAGGAAACCCTCCCGCGCGTGCTCATTCTTGGCGATCAAGTCTATCAGCAACCGGCCGCCGACCTGAATAAGGAGCTTAAGGGCAAAGTGGAAATCCATTACCCGCGCCACGAACCCGGTGTGGTCTGGAACACTACCACGGCGCTGGAACTTCTCGACCGCTATCTTGGTGAAGGTAAATGGGACCTCATCCACGTTAACTGTGGTCTAGGCGACTTGATTTATCGCGCGCCTAACATGAAATCCTTTCGGGTGATGCCGCGCCATGTTGGTGGTCGCCGCGCCTCCACACCCGAGCAATACGAAAAAAATCTTCACATTCTTGCCGCCCGCCTCAAGGCCACCGGCGCGAAAATCGTCTGGGGTAGTACCACGCCCATCCGACACTCCAGCACCAACGTCTTCGCCAAGGGCTCGGAAATCGAATACAACGCCATCGCCGCCAAGGTCATGGCTAGGTACGGCATCCCAACTAACGATATG
>CAJWMQ010000119.1 GCA_913042895.1 uncultured Verrucomicrobiales bacterium
CGATTGCCAACGCGCATGAGGAATTTTCCACGCGCGAAATTTTTTATATATAAAATCAGGCGATGATGTCTTTTACCACGTGACCGTGCACGTCGGTCAGGCGGAAGTCGCGGCCCTGATAACGATAGGTGAGCCGCCGGTGATCAATGCCGAGCTGGTGCAGGATGGTGGCGTTGAGGTCGTGGATGTGCATGGTGCCGGGGGTCCACTTGTGTTTGTCCGGCTGTGGCTTGAGTTGATTGCCGTCGGCATCGGCGATGTTGTAGCCGTAATCATCGGTGCGTCCGTAAGTGATGCCCGGCTTGATGCCCCCGCCGGCCATCCAGATGCTAAAACAGCGCGGGTGATGATCACGCCCGTAGTTATCCTTGCCCAGCCGGCCCTGACAATACGGTGTGCGTCCGAACTCACCGCCCCACACCACGAGCGTGTCGTCGAGCATGCCGCGCTGGCGAAGGTCCTGAATTAAACCGGCACTGCCCTGGTCGATGTCCTTACACTGGTTGCCGTGTTCACCGGCAAGGTTGCCGTGGGCGTCCCAGCCGCGATGGAAAATTTGGATATTCCGCACGCCGCGCTCGGCCAATCGTCGCGCGTTCAGGCAGCAGGCGGCAAAGGTCCCCGGCGTGCGGGCGTCTTCGCCATAGAGCTTAAAGGTGCTGTCCGGTTCCTTGCTAAGATCCATCAGCTCCGGCACGCTGCTCTGCATGCGGTATGCCATCTCGTGCTGTTGAATGCGGTCCAACGCACCGGGATCGGACAAGCGCTCACCTTGCGCCCGGTTTAACGCTGCCAAGGTATCCAGCTGCGCCCGGCGGTCTTCGCGCGAGACACCGGCAGGATTGTTCAGGTACAGCACCGGATCCCCTTCGCTGCGCAGCAGCACTCCCTGATGACGGCTAGGCATAAAGCCCGAACCCCACAGGCGCCCAAACAGACTCTGCTCCGGGTGCTTGGTACGCGCGTGCATCACGAGGTAGTTCGGCAAATTTTCATTGGCACTGCCCAGCCCGTAGCTCAGCCACGCGCCGAGGCTGGGCCGGCCGGGGATTTGGCTGCCGGACTGGATGTAGGTGATCGCCGGATCATGATTGATCGCCTCGGTAAACGCCGTGTGCACCACGCACAGCTCCTTGGCCACGGTGGCAGTGTGCGGCAACAACTCACTCACCCAAAGGCCGTCGGCGTTATTTTCGTGTTTGGTAAATTTATATTTCGTTGGGCAAACCGGCAGCGTCTTTTGGCGCGAGGTCATGCCCGTGATGCGTTGGCCATCACGCACCTCCTTGGGCAGATCCTTGCCGTACATTGCCTGCATCTTCGGTTTGTAATCCCACAGATCAAGATGGCTCGGGCCGCCGCTCATGAAGAGATAAATCACCCGCTTCGCCTTGGCTACATGATGAAGGCCGCCATTTAGCTTGGCATTCCCTTTGGCCGCACCAAAGACACCCGGCCCCATCAAACCCGCCATCGCCGCCGTGCCCAATCCCAGTGCCGAGCGCCCGAACAATTGCCGACGCGTCATCATCAACTGCGACTCGTGCGCGAAATCGTTCAACATTTCATCCTTCATCATTCAATCTTTCCCCTTAGTAAATCCACATCGTGATATCGCTCGCCAGCACGGTGATCGCTACCTGCGCCCAAGCGGCGTGTTCGGCGGCGTTCAGTTCTTCATCACGGAGCGAATCGCCAATGGATAAAAATGACTGCGCATCCTTTTCGTTAGCCGCATAGCGCGTCTTCAAGGTTTTGAACAAATCCATGCACGCCTTACGCTCGGCGGCATTAGGCGCGCGGCTGGCCACCTGTTCAAAGAGCAAATTCAACCGCGCGGTATCGTCCTTGGCGTTTAGCAGTAGTCGCTGACCAAACTGCCGCCCCATCTCCACGCGCTGACGTTCATTGAGCAGTGCCAAACTCTGCGTCGGCGTGCTGGTACGCGAACGGCGCACGCAACTGCTCTCGCGACTGGGTGCATCAAAAAGTGTCATCATCGGGTGCGGGCTGGTGCGTTTCCAGTACACATACAGGCTGCGGCGATACTGGCGTGCGTCCTTGTCGGCCACATAATTTTTCGTGTTGCTTGCCGGATGCATCAGCGCTTTCCAGAGGCCGGCCGGTTGATACGGCTTTACGCCCTCACCGCCCATGGCGGATTCCAGAAGGCCGCTGGACCATAACGCCACGTCACGTAGAGACTCCGCATCCAAACGGAAACTCGGCCCCCGCGCCCAAAGGCGGTTTTCCGGATCATTCACCTGAGCACGGCGCGCCGAGCTTTGCTGAAATGTGCGACTCATCACCATTTGCTTGAGCATCGCCTTGAGATTCCAATCGCGGTCCTGCAAATCCACCGCCAACCAGTCGAGCAACTCCGGGTGCGTTGGTTGCTCCCCCTGCAACCCGAAATCCGCTGGGGTACGCACCAGGCCTTCGCCAAAGGTGCGCTGCCAAATGCGGTTCACCAACACCCGTGACACCAAGGGATGTCCGCGCGCCGTGAGCCATTGTGCAAGGCCAAGGCGATTGCGCGGAGCGTCCTTAGGAAATTCACTCATTACAGCAAACACACCCGGCTGCAGTGGCTCGCCCTTGGGCAGGCTATACTCACCACGTTCGAGTAGCTTAGTTTCACGCGGCTTGGGCAATTCTTTGGCCACTAAGGTCGGCTTAAAAGTCTTTTGAAACTCAGCTAATTCCTTGGCGCCAGCTTCGCCTTTTTTCTTCAGGAACTCCCACCGATCCCACGCCGCCAGATCGGCTGGTGCCTTGACGGTGGGGCCGTACTCGTAGCGGTTACCGTCCATTGAGGACTCGGCCGTGCTGTTGAAGAACGCCATCATCTGGTAGTATTCCACCTGCGGGATAGGATCGTACTTGTGTGTGTGGCAACGCGCGCATACAAGGCTCATGCCGAGTAGCGCCGTACCCACTGTTTCCACCCGATCAAAATTATTCTTTGCCTGAAACTCCGCCGGAATCGCACCGCCCTCGGCGGTGGTGGGATTCATCCGCACAAAGCCGGTGGCCACCTGCTGTTCCAGCGTGGGCTCAGGCAGCATATCGCCAGCCAGTTGCCAGATGAGAAATTGATCGAGCGGCTGATTGCGGTTGAAGGCGCGCACCACCCAGTCGCGGTACGGATAGATGGCCCGCTTATTGTCGAGGTGCAATCCGTGCGTGTCGCCGTAGCGAACGGCGTCCAGCCAGTAGCGCGCCTGATGCTCACCGTAATGCGGACTGGTCAAGAGCGCATCCACCAACCGTTCATAGGCCCCTGGCTTTTTGTCGGCCAGAAACTGTTTCAATAACGCTGAATCCGGCGGCAGGCCGGTCAGCACCAGGGCCGCCCGGCGTGCGAGCGTTGGCTTATCGGCCACAGGCGCAAAGTCGGTCCCCTTGACCTTCAACTGCCGGCCAACTAGCGCATCGATTGCGTTGCCCGTCCAGTCCGGCCGATGTTTCTTGGGCGGCACAAAGGCCCAGTGCTTGGCGTATTTTCCGCCTTCATTGAGCCATTGCGTCAATAGCTCAATCTCAGCGGCAGTAAGCTGCTTTTCGGCATCCTTCGGCGGCATAGGATCCTCGGTGTCATGCACCCGCGCGAGAATTTCGCTCTCGCCGGGTTGCTTCGGATTAATGGCTGAGTAACCACCCAGATCACGCGTGGCGCCGGCAAACGAATCGAGCCGCACGAGGTCCTTTTTCCTGGTATCCGGCCCGTGGCAAACGAAGCATTTATTGGAAAGGATGGGCAGAATTTCCCGCGAAAAATCCACAGCCTCCGCCTGCATTAAACAAGCCACGGCCGCGACCAAAAACCAAACGCGCTCCATGCAGCCTAGTGTAGAGCCACCAACTCGGATTGCCATATTTTTGTTGAACCGGAAGGGAAACGAGTATTCCAGGATTATGCGGAAAACTGTAGCATGGGAAGGTCAAATCCTTACTTCGTGCGTGGTTCCACACCGTGCAGGTGGCGTACGAAAAAATCCATCCGCTTACGTGCCGCGTAGCGGCTTTCACCAACGCCGTGACCACCGCCGGGGAACATGAGAAACTCAAAATCCTTGTCGGCCTTAATCAGCGCGTTGACGACCTGATAGGTGGAGGCCGGATCGACGTTGGTGTCCAGCTCACCTACGGTCAGCAGCAATGCCCCCTGCAGGCGGTGCGCGTTCACGGTGTTGGACTGCTCGGCATAATGAGGGCCAACCGGGTAGTCCATCCACTGCTCGTTCCACCAAACTTTATCCATTCGATTATCATGACAACCGCAGTCTGCCGCGGCGGCCTTGTAAAACTCACCGTGCCAAAGCATGGCCGCCATCGCATTTTGGCCGCCGGCCGAGCCGCCGTAAATACCCACGCGGCTGAGATCCATGTACGGATACTTTTTCGCCGCTGCCTGCATCCACTTAATGCGGTCTGGAAAGCCGGCGTCATTGATGTTCTTGTAGGCAAAATGTTGGAACTCGCGCCCGCGATGGTTCGTTCCCTTGCCGTCTATCTGCACGGTGATGAAGCCCAGCTCCATCAATTCATCACGCCAGTGGCCGTACCGGCTGCGCCAGCCTTTCGGCACAAACGAACCGTGCGGCCCCGCATAAATGACCTCCACAACGGGATATTTTTTCTTCGGATCAAAATTGCTCGGTCGGCAAATGATGCCGTGGATGTCGAACTTGCCGTCGCGATCCTTGGCCACAAACCGTTCGGCATGCCGCCAGCCGGTGGCGTAGAGATCCTTGGCATCTGCGGTCTCCAATTCGCAAAGCAGTTTGCCATCGCTCACGCGTCGTAAGGCATGCCGTGGCGGCAGATCTACGCGGCTCCAGGTATCGATGAACACTGTCTTGTCCGGCGACACCTGCGTGCTGTGCGTGCCGTCACCTTCAGTCAGGCGAAGCAGCCCGGTGCCGTCGAAGTTCACGCGGTAGGTGTGCAGGTAATACGGATCCTGCCCCGGCTCGCGGCCGGCGGCTCGGAAGGTAATCTGCCGCTTGTCCTCATCCACCTCCACCACCTCGCGCACCACCCATTGACCCTTGGTGATTTGGTTTTTCACTTTGCCGGTTACGCCGTCGTAAAGGTAAAGATGATTCCAGCCATCGCGCTCGGACCGCCAGATGATTTCCTTCAGGTCATTGACGTCCCGGCGAAAGCTGTTACCGAACACGAACACAAAGGTCTCGGCCGTTTCATCAATCAACGTGCGCGCCTTGCCGTCAGCCACGGGAATCTCAATCACCCGATGCGCGCCAAAACCGCGCTCGATATGCTCAAACAGCAACCCGCTTGAATCCGGCCGCCACTTGAGTTCGCGCGTTTCAAATGGATCCTTCACCAACGCCGGATCCACCGTGAAATGCTTGCCATCCTTTACCGCTTCAAACACGTGGACCGTGTGCGTCGGAATTTTGTCTCCCGGCTTGGCGTACACGCGTGTGAAGCTCTTCGGCTGCAATTGCTTGGAAGGCGACGATTCCACGTATTGCACGCGCCGCTCATCCACCCGCTTGCGGCGCACGATGCCAATGTAGCGCGAGTCCGGCGACCAGCGCAGGTAACCCTCATAACGGTCCTGCTCCTTGCCATCGCGTGAGAGCTGAATCTCCTCTTCCCCTTCCGTCGTTCGGATCCACAAATTATGATCACGCAGAAACGCGCGCCATTTGCCGTCGGGAGATTTCCAGTGATCCTTTCGTGGGGGCTTCTCCGGTTTTGGCGGCAGGTCCACTTTGGCCGCCAACGCGTCCCGCGCCTTTTCAAATTTCGCCTTGTCTGAAAACGCCTGACGCTTACCGGCCGCACCATCCACCAACACCCATTCGCGGCCATCGCGCAACCGGTTCTGGTACCAGAAATGCGGTCCTCCCAGCCACTGCGGCGAAATCCGCTCCTTGAACACCTTACCGCTGATCTGCCCGCGCAGCGAATAGGCCCGCTCGTAATCCGCCTTCGTTCCCTGCCCTTGCACCGTTGACCACAGCGCGCACATCGCGATCCAAAAAAAAAGCCTACTCATGAACGGCCACAGTGTTCGGCTAACATTCAAGGCAGTCAAGGCCCACCGTTTAAACTTCAACCATCAAAAATCACCAATCGATATTCAGCAATCCATCCCAACCCGATTACCATCCGGCGAAAACGCCAGACACTGCACCCACTTCACCGGCCCAATGACTGTGGCGGGCGGAGGCGCCGCAAAAGATACAACGGCAAAAGTCAGAAGGCTCAAGCAACGCAACAGTACGAAGCAGTTATCAGGGGCTGACACCGGTTGGCAAGCGCCCGGCTAAACCAGCTGTTTGATGGGCTGGGCGTTGGTGATGACGCGCTGGACCTCGGCGGGGAGGTTGTTGCGCAGGCGGAGATTCGGGATGTCGAAGAGCGTGTGCATCACCGTGCCAAGCAGCATGTTGTTGGTCACCAGATCCGCAGCGGGCGCGCTGGCGGTCTTGTCGCTCTGGCCAATCACTTGGCCCATGTTCAGTCCGCCGCCGGCAAAGGCGAGTGTGCACAGGCGGCCCCAGTGATCGCGACCGCCCCGATTGTTGATGCGCGGAGTGCGGCCGAATTCGCCGGTGATCACGAGTAATATCTTTTCGCTGAGCCCGCGGTGTTCGCAGTCCTCAATAAACGCGCTTACCGCCTTGTCCACTGCCGGGCCGAGAATAGGCATGCCGTCATCCACGCCAAAGGCATTGCCGTGCATGTCCCAACCGGTGTTGGTGACGGTAACAAATCCGCAGCCAGATTCGCACAGACGACGGGCCATCATCATCTGCTGGCCCAATGCCTCGGGCGAAAAACCGGGGATGGCTTGGCCGTTCTTTTTCTTCTTCGGCAAACCTTTGGGAATCTTGATGTGACCGGTATCGTAACGCTCCACCCAACGCGGGTCTTCATCGGAAAGATCAAATACCTTCGACACGCCGCCGAGGATAACGTCGAACGCCTGCTGTTCAAACTCGCTAGCGCTCTCCACACCGCCCTTGTCGGCGAAGCGTTTCAGCTCATCAAGCTGATTGAGCAAGCCACGCCGATCCTCGAACCGGCCGCTGGGCAGGTTCAGCTTCATGTCATTGAGAATGTCGCTACCCTTGCTCGGGTCAAACGCCGCGTATGCCTGTGGCAGATCGCCAATGCCGGTAATGCGGCTCGGTACGGCACTTAAGTCTTTGTAACGCTCACCCATCGCCGCCGGCACCACGAGGGTGTTATTCGGTAAGCCGGTCTCGCCGTTGTTCAACCCCGCCACGCGCGCGAACAAGCTACCCATGCATGCCTTGGTGGGATTGCCGCCGGCCGCCACGAGCGCCGCGGCGCTGGCATGGCTGCCGTTGCCGTGGGCGAAGCTGCGCACCACGGCCATCTTGTGTGCCAGCTTGCCGAGCATCGGAAAATGACTGCCAAAGGTCACACCCGGCAGGCTCGTCTTGGTTTCACCGAACATCGCCCGATACTCGTTCGGCGCGGACATCTTCGGGTCAAAGGTCTCGATATGCGTTGGGCCGCCCTGCAGGTTCAGCATCACCACGCTTTTGCCGGTGAGAATGTTGTCGCCCTCGCCCGCCATTGCGCGGGTGGCCAGCAACTGTGGCAACGTCAACCCGCCCAAGCCTAGCGCACCCACGCGCAAAAATTCACGCCGACTGGTGCCTTCGCAGTTGTGAACTGAATCGTTAGAGGTGATGCGGATCATGATGAATCAGGGTTCGGCCAGCAGCTTGGTGAGCATTCTCATTCTTAGTGCCTAAGACTAGGTTGGTGGGCTCAATTATTCAATAATAACGTCTCTTTTATTGTCCACCGCCGCGGTTAGTTTCAGGGAGCGATATAAAAAAATCTCTGCTCAAAATCGCCGAGACAGGCGCTTCAAAACGGCCGCCGCTTTCGCGATACGCCTTGTGCGCCGCACACTGAGAAATCAATGCGTTGGACTAGATTCAATTCGATCATAAACCACCAAAATGATTAGAAACACACCCATTCATGGCTCGACCACAGGCGGTCCGTTGACTATGTAGATAGGCATGTTTACACGATCTCTTCTCCTTTTTTATTTGATACAAATGATGAGCGTGAGTGCCGCGGATACACCTCTCCCAAAGGTTAAAGTAGAGAATATTAGGCGGGCATTTCACAACGGAGAACACAATGCCTTTACAGATCTTATTAGCTGGAAAGGGAAAATTTGGCTGACGTTTCGATCATGCCCAGATGGCCATATGGTATTCCCCTCCTCACGGATCATCGTATTGAATAGCGGCGACGCCCGAACTTGGCGGAAAGTCCACGAGTTTTCCGTGCCCCTCAGGGACACGCGTGACCCACATTTTCTGGCCTTCAAAGGACAACTTTTCGTTTACACCGGCACTTGGTTTTCCGGCGAAGGCGAACTGCCTCGCAATCGATACGACATCAATAAACACCTCGGCTACGGTGTGAAAACAGCAGATGGTAAGAACTGGTCAAAACCCTTTCAATTAGAAGGCACCTACGGCCATTACATCTGGCGGGCCGCCACCCACAATGACAAAGCGTACCTTTGCGCCCGCCGTAAACGCGGTTACTCCGAGAAAGAATCGGGTGCCAAAGCCACGCCAATTATGGAAAGCGCCATGCTAGAAAGCGATGACGGCATCAACTGGCGGTACCGCTCTCTTTTTCAGACCACAAAAGGTAATGAAACAGCGTTCCTCTTTCGTCAAAACGGTGAACTACTGGCAATCAGCCGCTCGCAAGGCCGCGAGCCTGCGTTACTGGCGCAAGCAAACTCACCTTATCAAATTATGAAACGAAAAACGTTAACCGAATATATCGGTGGCCCGTTACTTACCCGCTGGAAAGAAAACTACGTTGTAGGCGGCCGCCGCTTTACCCCGAACGGCACGCGTACTGTTCTCTACTGGCTGCAAAACGAAGAGCTTACGAAATTTGCCGACCTGCCCAGCGGAGGTGACACCTCCTACCCCGGCTTCGTAGAGCTCGATGATGGAACGGGCCTTGTCTCATGGTATTCCAGCCATGAGAAAGATGCGAACGGCAAAACGATTACCGCAATCTACCTGGCAGATTTGAAGCAGCAGTAGGCGGCTCATTTGCCCAAAGGATCTTCTTTCAGTAGGTCCTTTACGGTGTAGAGTTCTCTTTTATTCTTCACGAGGGCGCGGACTTTAGCCACTTGCTCTGGAGCGATCGGAGGGGCTTTGTTGCCAAAACTATTGCGAGCGAAGGTAAGGACGGCGGCGATTTCGTCATCTTTTAGTGAATGCTCAAACGGCGTCATCGGCACTTGACCGGGGTATTTGACGCCCTTGACGGTCATGGGGCCGATCAATCCTTTAAGCGTGAGTTTGATGAGGCATTCGTCGTCCTTGAACATCCATTCGAGGCCGGCCAAGGGTGAGAATCCAGCAGCAGGAAAAACTCGGTCGCGAAAACCGAAGAGATCTCAGGGAATTTTGCGCAGATAACTAAACCCGCAGCTATTTCTCATAACTCA
>CAJWMQ010000120.1 GCA_913042895.1 uncultured Verrucomicrobiales bacterium
AGGCATCCAGAGGCCGCGCGGTCACCTCCACTTGCGGACGATCTTCGCCGGAGGCGTAGAGGCGATTGTCGCCGCGGTTGTCGGTGGAGATGTACAGAGGCAACGTGGCGGGCGCATCGGAAGCGGCCACGGGAAAGGCCTGCACGTTGCCGACGGCATTGGCGGCGATAGTTTGCTCGAGATAACCGAAGCTGTCAGGATCGGGTTCCACGGCGAGGACGCGGCCATTGGGGCCGACCGCGCGTGTGGCGAGGGCGGTGTAATAGCCGAGGTTGGCACCTACATCGAGAAAGGTCATGCCGTCGCGGCAGGCGGATTGGAAAAAACGGGTCTCCGCTTTTTCGTACACGCCAAAATGCAGGGCACCGCTCACGACCGGATCGGTGGGGTTGAGCACGACCGTGGCGCCGTGGATTTCAATCTGCCTGGGCAACAACTGCCGAATGGTCCAGTTCGTCAGCTGCCGAAGCGGCCAGGGGCGCAGCAGATAGCAGTAAACAAACTCTGCGAGCATGGTCAGGGATTCTGTTGGCGGAACCATTCCACAAAGCGCGGGATGCCGTCCTCGATTTTCGTTTGCGGATCATACCCGAGCAACCGGCGGGCCTTGTCGATATTCGCGTAGGTGATCGGTACATCGCCGGGTTGCAGTGGTTGCCGGTCGATCTGCGCCTCTATGCTGAGGGAGCTTTCGAGCAGCTCGATCAACCGGCTTAGTTCGACGGTCTGAGATTCCCCGAGGTTGATCACTTCGTAGCCGAATTCGCGTTCAGTGCAGGCGAGGATGCCGTCGACCGTGTCGTCCACGTAAGTGTAATCCCGCGAGGTACGGCCATCGCCAAACACCGTGATCGGTTGGCCGGCGTGCATGAGCTTGGCAAATTTATGAATCGCCAGATCCGGCCGTTGGCGCGGGCCGTACACGGTGAAAAAGCGCAGCATGCACACGTCCATGCCATACACATGATGATACACGTGCCCGAGCGCTTCGCAGGCCAGTTTGCTGGCGGCGTACGGCGAGATGGCGCTGAAGATCGGATCCGTCTCGCTGAACGGCACACTGGAGTTCACGCCATAAACCGAGGAAGAGGACGCGATGGTGATTTTTTGAACACCGTGCTCTCGGGCGGCCTCGAGCAAGTGAGTCGTGCCCTCTACATTCACGCGCTGGTACGAGGCCGGTTGCTCTAGGCTGGGCCGCACCCCGGCGCGGGCGGCGAGGTGGATGATCTGATCAAACGGCATGCTGCCGAGCACATCATCCAGCTCCGCCCGCTGGGTGATATCCGCATGCACGAAGGCGAAGGACTCGGCGCGCGCCTGCAATTCGCGCAAGGTATTTTGTTTGATGGCCGGATCGTAAAAATCGTTCAGGTCATCTAGCGCACAAACCGTGTGACCGGACGCAAGTAGGCGTTCACAAACATGCGAACCAATGAATCCCACACCGCCAGTGATCAACACATTCACGGCGCAAGCCTAACGGGCAGTGGTGGCAGTGTCGAGGATGGCGATAACGCGTGAATGACATGTGAATTTCCTCCTCTTGCCGTACGGGTATGCATCTGGATACTCCCGCGCATGCCCAATAACGAGTTGCTGGAACTGGAAATCCCCCAATTTGAAAAGGTGAAGAGCGGCAAGGTCCGTGAGGTGTTTGACATGGGCGAAAGCTATTTGTTTGTCGCCTCCGATCGCGTCAGCGCCTTTGATGTGGTGCTGCCCAACGGCATCCCGCGCAAAGGCGAGGTGCTCACGCAGATCTCGCATTTTTGGTTCGACCGCTTTGAGAACGACATCCCGAACCACCGCATTAAGGATGGCTTGCCCGAAGATCTCGCCCATCTGGCCCCGCGCAGTATGGTGGTGAAAAAGGCCAAGCCACTCGCCATTGAGTGCATTGTGCGCGGCTACATCACCGGCAGCGGCTGGAAGGAATACCTGAAGAAAGGCACCGTCTGTGACATTCCGTTGCCCGAGGGCCTGCTGGAATCCGCCGAGTTGGAGGAACCGCTGTTCACACCGAGCACCAAGGCTGACGAGGGGCACGACGAAAATATTTCGTTCGAAAAGGCTGTGGAAATCGTGGGACAAGAAACCGCTGAAAAAGTACGCGACCTGAGTCTGAAGATTTACACCGAGGCCCGTAACTACGCCCGCGAACGCGGCATCATCATCGCCGACACCAAATTCGAATTTGGCGAGCTGGATGGCGAACTGATTCTTATCGACGAAGTACTCACACCCGATAGCTCCCGTTTTTGGCCGTTGGACGAGTACGAGCCTGGTCGCGGACAGTTCTCCTTCGACAAGCAGTACGTCCGCGACTACCTCGAGACGTTGGACTGGGACAAGACGCCTCCGGGACCAGCCCTGCCAGCCGACCTCGTGGAACGCTCCCAGGCTCGATACTTCGAGGCCTACGAGCGGCTCACTGGTCAGGCTCTGTGAACGCCGCGGTAGACGATTTTCTGCAGCACATCCGCCTCGAAAAGGGGCAGTCGGCCCAGACGCAAAAGACCTATGCCGCGTTGCTCGGTCGGTTTATTAACTGGGCCGAGGCATCCGGCCTTGGTGATTGGGAAGACGTCCACCGCAAACATCTCACGGAATTTCTTAAGCACGAACGGAATCGTGCGCCCGAGGGACAAGGCGAACAGGCCGATCAGCTCAGCCCGGAATCGGTTTACCTGCAAATCGCCGCCCTCCGCGCGTTTTATAAATACGCCGCCGCCGAACAGATTGTCCCCGCCAACATCGCGGAAAATCTCTCCCTACCCCGCCGCTGGAAACGTTTGCCCAAAGCGTTATCCGATCTGGACATCGACAAGCTCCTTGAGCCACCGGCCGAAGCCACGCCCACCGAGCTGTGCACCACCTCCATTCTGGAGTTAGCCTACGCATCCGGCCTGCGCCTGAGCGAACTGCGCAACCTGCGGCTGGAGCAGCTGCATCTGGCCGACGGCTTTGTCACCGTCATTGGCAAGGGCGACAAGGAACGCGTCGTGCCGTTGGGCCGCCCGGCTGTGGTGGCGATGGAGCAGTATCTCGAGGCCGGTCGACCGGCCCTCGTGAAGCCGCGTTCCCCGGCCAACGTATTTCTCACCCAACGCGGTACCGCCTTTGCCGCCAGCACCATCTGGGGCCGGATCAAAGCCCGTGTGGCCCGCGCCGGGATCACTCGCAACGTAACGCCGCACATGCTGCGGCACAGCTTTGCCACCCATCTCCTGGAACGCGGTGCCGACCTTCGTGTCATTCAGGAACTCCTTGGCCACGCCAGCATCAGCACCACGGAGATTTACACCCATGTCGCCGGCCAACGCCTGCGCGAGGTGCACGACCAATTCCATCCACGTGCCTAAGGGCTGAAATCAGGAGCGCTATTTCTTGGCCGGTTTTTTACGTTCGGGCGCTTTGGATTTTACGTTTATCGTGTGCGCTTCCACCTTGGTTTCGGAAATGCGCTTGGCTCGACCTCCGACATACATGCCCGCCTTGATATCTCCGAGCCTTGCTCTCTCGCCATCCAACGTCAGCTTAGCCTCTTTGACTAAGGTAAATAACCGATCCGGTTTGCCTTTGGCCCCTGGTAATGTCAGTACGCTCTTTTCGGCATCCACCGATTTAATCTTCCCACGAAATGGGAAAAAAGCGCTTTTCTTTTTAGCCGGTTTTTCTGCTTTCGGATTTCTCTCCTCAGCAAACGTTGGGAATGCCACGAATAACCCACTGCCAATTACAGCGGCCGACAATAGTGTAAGGTAAATATTTTTCATGGGAAACTGTCTTCAATCTAACGCAGAAAAAAGTCCCCGCAAGGGAATTTTTATAATGAAAATAAAGAAAAATATATTTATATTAGTAAATTACACAGGCCGAATGGGTTGATGCCAGAGGATGGAACAAAACTTTTTTTAATGAGCCAAAATGGCATGAAGATGGGACAGAATGCCGATTCTGGGCGCCCTTGTCGGGCGCAGGCTTCCTTCTGTGCCTCTGTGGTGAAAATAAGCTACTGTTTCAGCTTTGCCCGCACGTGATCGTACTCGGGGTTGACGCATTTGTCTCCCCAGCGTTTTAGGGTGGCGATGAGGCCGGCGTTGCTTTCGGTCTGTTGACCTTGATCGCCGGTTTCTTTGATCCAGGTGGCGAGCAGTTGGCGATGTTGTTCGAGGGCTTGGCGGTACTTGGGATCGTTGGCCAGATTGTGAATCTCGTGGGGGTCGTTGGCGAGGTCGTAGAGTTCCTCGGGGGCTTTTTTGGGGCCGAAGAAAATGAGCTGCGTCTTGTTCATCTCGTCATTGGCCATCATTTTTCGGAAGGCTTGGGAAACCGGCCAGGGATCCTTGTAGCTGGGCTGCATAAAGGGGCGGTCGGTGAGGTAGTTGCGCAGGTATTTGTAGCGTGGCGTGACGACGGCGCGGATGCGTTCGATGGTGTAGTCGCACCGGTCGCGGGCAGCGGTAACGTATTTTCGAGGTTGATAATTCTTGGCTAGAAAATCGGCGCCTTCCATGTGGTCGGGGATTTTCATACCGGCGGCGGCGAGGCTGGCGGGGGCGATGTCGATGCCGCTGATCAAATCGGCGCGCACCTGACCCGGGCGGATGCCGGGGCCGGCAACGATCATCGGCATGCGGATGCCGCCTTCGTACAGGAACTGCTTGTGACGATGAAGTTTGTAGCCGTGATCGCTGAAGCAGAAAATGAGCGTGGACTCGGTAAGGCCGTCTTTCTTCAGCTCGGCGAGGAGTTGGCCAATTTGTTCATCAGTCTTGAGTAGGCAATCGTAGTGATGGGCGATCTCCTGACGCACGAGTGGGATGTCCGGGTAATAGGGAGGTACGGGCACTTTGGCGGGGTCGATTTTCTTGGGCGCACGGCCGCCGAGTTTGCCGCCGCGTAACTGGATCTGCCCAAAGAACGGCTGCTCGGGTTTGCGGTTGCGCCAGAGGTTTTGTTTGCTGTTAGGGCTGTAGAGTTCTTCGGGGCTCCATTTAAAATTGTAATCGTCCTTGCCGGATTGGTTGAAGGTGAAGTAGCCGGCGTGCTTCATCATCACAGGCAGAGGCTCCACGCCCTGGGGAAGGCGAATATCATCAAACTCCTTGCCCATGCTCTGGCCACGGAAATCAGGTCGGCCGCTGCGGTGGTTGTGGATGCCGAAGGTCGTTTGCATGGCGCCTACAATGATGCTGGAGCGCGTGGCCGAGCACACTCCGGCCGGCGTGTAAAAGCGGTCAAAGCGAATGCCGCGCGCGGCGAGCTTGTCGATGTTCGGTGTCTCGATGAGTTTCTCGCCATAGCAACTGAACCAGCCACTGACGTCCTCCAGATAAATCCAAAGAATGTTGGTGGGCTGTTCGGGTTTCGCTGCTTGGGCGTGCGTGCCGAGCAGGCAAATCATCAGGGCCAGAATGAGTTTCATGTTGCGGGGAAACTCGCAAATCTAAGAGGCGTGAGCAAGCGTTGGGTGAAGAAGATTGCTCCGCTTGCCAAATGCAGTTTGAATCCGCTCATGCGTTTGTTTGCAATATTGCTGCTGTGCCTGAACTCGGCCCACGCCAAGGCGCCGAATGTTCTGGTGATCATGGCTGATGACATGGGCTATTCGGATCTCGGCTGTTACGGGGGCGAGATTGCCACGCCGCATCTTGACGGTCTGGCTCGGAACGGCTTGCGCTTTACGCAGTTTTACAACACAGCACGATGCTGGACGACGCGGGCAGCGATGTTGACTGGTTATTACGCGCAACAAGTGCGGCGTGATAGCTCGGGTAGCGTACGTAAAGGCAATCGGCCGAGTTGGGCACGTTTGTTGCCGGCGATGCTGAAGCCGGCGGGGTATCGTTCCTATCACTCAGGTAAATGGCATGTAGACGGCATGCCGATGGCCAATGGGTTCGACCGTTCCTACTACATCAACAACCACGGTTTTTTTCGGCTGAAATTTCATTTCCTCGATGACCAACGTCAGCCGGCTACGCCGATTAGCCCGGACTTTTATGCAACCGACGCGATTGCCGATCACGCGATCACGGTGTTGAAGGAGCATCAGCAGGAGCATGCCAGCAAACCGTTCTTTCATTTCCTTGCCTTCACCGCGCCGCACTTTCCGTTGCACGCTTTGCCCAAGGATATCGAGCGATACCGCGCGCGATATCGGCAGGGTTGGGAGAAAATTCGCACGGATCGTTGGGAGCGTCAGAAGAAACTCGGCCTCGTCCACGGTCCGTTGCCTGCCGTGGAGCCCAAGGTGGGGCCGCCGTATCATTTTCCGGACGCCTACAAAATTCTCGGCTCAGGCGAGGTCCGTTATCCAGATCCGTGGAAACAACTCACCGAGGAACAGCAAATCTTTCAGGCGGACAAAATGGCTGTGCACGCCGCGATGGTGGATTCGATGGATCGCGCCATCGGCCGGGTACTGGATCAATTGCGCGCGATGAAAGCCTTCGACGATACGCTGATTTTGTTTATGTCCGACAACGGTGCGAGTGCGGAGGTGATGGTGCGTGGTGACGGGCATGACCCGAAGGAACCACTCGGCTCGGCCTTCACGTACCTGTGCCTTGGTGCCGGCTGGTCGACTGCCAGCAACACGCCGTTTCGCATGCACAAGACTTGGGTGCACGAAGGTGGTGCGTGCACGCCGTTGGTGGCGCATTGGCCGAAGGGAATTGCCGCGCGCGGCGAGTTGCGCCAGACGCAGGGGCACGTGATTGATGTGGTGCCCACGGTGCTGGAGCTGGCGGGCCTGCCGAAGGCGTATCCCGGGCCGAAGGCCCCAGCCGGTCCGGGCCGCAGTCTGGTGCCGGTGTTTGCCAAAGACGCGGCCCTGAAACGCGACACGCTATGGTGGGCGCACGAAGGCAATCGCGCGGTGCGGGTGAAGGATTGGAAACTCGTGTCGGCCAAGGGTCAGCCGTGGGAGTTGTTCGATCTCTCCAAGGACCGCGCGGAGGCGCGCAATCTGGCGGCCCGTTTCCCGGCCAAGGTAAAAGAACTGGAGCGCGTGTGGCAAACGCAGGCTGACCAATTCGCCCGCGATGCCGCAGGAAAGCCGCAGAAGTAATCGGTGCGCGATTGACCCGTAGCCGGTTTGCGGTTTCAATCGCCGGCCGATTCTCATGCGTAAGTTACTCCTTTCCCTGTGCGCGTTGCTGCTGTTGGCCGGCGGCACGATGGCGGCCAAGCGGCCGAATTTTGTCTTCCTCGTTTCCGAGGATAACTCAATCCATTACCTCAAGCTGTACGGTTATGGGGCGACTACGCCGAATATCGAGGCCTTGGCCAAGGATGGCTTAACCTTCAATCACGCCTTTTCCAATAGCCCGGTTTGTTCGGTGGCGCGTTCCACTTTAGCCACCTCGCTCTTGGCGCCACGGGCCGGGTTTCAGTACCACCGTAAATCAGCTATGGCCAATCTGCCCAAAGGCTACCATCCATGGAGTGCAATGTTACGAAAGGCGGGCTATTACGCCGCGAACAATTCAAAAACGGACTACAACTTCGTGAACAATATGAAAGAGTTGTGGGATGAATCCTCACGCAACGCCAGCTGGCGTAAGCGCGCGGAAGGGCAGCCCTTCTTTTATATGCAGTCCATGGGGCAATCGCATGAGAGTTCGCTCCATTTTTCGCAGCAGGTTTTCGAAAACGAAAAGACAAACCATGACCCGGCGAAAGTGAAGCTCGCGCCCTATCATCCGGATACACCGCTGTTTCGCTACACCCACGCGCGCTATCTGGATCGCATTCAAACCATCGACAGCCAGCTCGGCAACGTGGTTAAACAGCTCGCTGCCGACGGGCTGCTTGAGGACACATTTATCTTTTACTTTGGCGACCACGGCGGGGTGTTGCCGCGCGGCAAGGGGTACGCTTACGAGAGCGGTCTGCACGTACCGTTGGTGGTACGCATCCCGAAAAATTTTGCGCATCTCGCTGATCACCAACGCGGCACCCGCACCGATGGCTTTGTGAGCTTTATCGACTTTGGACCGACCGTTCTCAACCTGGCCGGGCTTCAGCCGCACAAACTAACCGATGGTCGGGCGTTTCTCGGTAAGAACGTGAGCGCCAAGGCGCTCGCCGCGCGCGATGAGGTCTTTGGCTACGCGGATCGGTTTGATGAAAAGTATGATCTCGTCCGTACTTTGCGCAAAGGTAAGTACACCTACATCCGTAATTTTCAGGGGTTTTATCCGGATGCATTGCAGAATAATTACCGTTACAAGATGCTCGCTTTCACCGAATGGCGCGAGCTCGCTAATGCCGGTAAACTTAATGAGGCGCAGATGCAATTCCACCGGCGCCGACCGGCCGAACAACTTTTTGATGTGGAGGCCGATCCGCATGAGGTGAACAACCTCGCCAATAATCCGGAGTACACGAAAGTACTGGCTGATCTCCGGAGTCGTATGCAGAAGAAACTACGCGAGGTTAATGACCTTAGCTTTTATCCGGAAAGTTTCATGGTGCAAAACGCACTGCAAGACGGCGTGACTTACGGCACTACCAATCACAAGGAAATCAATCGGCTGGTGGATATCGCCGACCTCGCGCTGCTGCCGTTTGCCGAGGCCCATAAACCGCTCGCCGCCGCGCTCAAAGCCAAGCCGCCGATGGAGTTGTACTGGGCCTGCACCACAGCCAGTGTCATCGGTGAGCAAGCACGTCCGCTCGTACCGCTGGTTAAAAAATTGCTCACCCATGAAAACCTGATGGTACGGATGAGGGCTGCCGAGTTTTTGGGCAGTATCAAGGCCGCCGATCCCATGCCTACGCTGCTCGGCGTGTTGAATACCGCCAAGACCGAACAGGAACTGATGCTCACCTTTAACGCGGTTGTTTACCTGCGGGATTACAAGGGGTATCAATTTGATCCCGAAAAATTGAATCTGAAATTCGCCGGCGGCGAAGTCGTTCGTCGCACCAGTTATCTTGAAGGGGCGCCTCGCCGTCCGGATCGGAAGAAGCCAAACAAGAAAAAATAAATCGAAAATAATTTAAACTGACTCTTATGAAAAAACTGTTCCTTCTTTGTACTCTCGTGCTTGCCGTGGTCACTGCCCAGGCAGCCAAACGGCCGAATGTGGTGTTGGTGATTACCGATGACCAGGGCTACGGCGATTTGTCATGTCACGGAAATCCAATCCTGAAGACGCCGCATCTTGATAAATTACACGCCGATAGTGTTCGGTTAACGGATTATCACGTGGCGCCAACCTGTTCGCCGACGCGGGCGGCACTGCTCACCGGCCGCTGGACCAATCGCACCGGCGTGTGGCACACGATCATGGGCCGTTCCATGCTGCGCCATAACGAGGTGACCATCGGTAAGATTCTCGGCGATGGCGGTTATCATACCGGCATGTTCGGTAAATGGCACTTGGGCGACAACTATCCGTACCGCCCGGAGGATCGCGGCTTTCAGG
>CAJWMQ010000121.1 GCA_913042895.1 uncultured Verrucomicrobiales bacterium
GTAAATGCTGTTTTTCTCATGGAACAAATCTTCCGCCTTCAATTGAGCGCGGGTGGCGGAATAGCCCTGTTTTTGAAAGTGCTGCTGAAGATCCTGGATAATCTTGGCGTAGCGTTGGCGCATTTGGTCATCGGCAATGCGCGTGAGCCAAAATTGAAAATCGGTTTGTCCTTGAGGAAGAGGATAATTAGCCCCCGCACTCAAGAATATGGATAATGGCCCCGTGAGCAACGGGCGGGTAAACCGAGGTTTTTCAGGGTGAATTAAATCGATATCCGTCCCTTCCAGAGCCACCGGAAGGGGATTGTATTTTCGTTGAATCTCGGACAACCACCCTGCGGCCCACTGGGCACCAGCCGCTTCGCTTCGAGCAGTTGACTCGGCAGCAAATACCCCGTGCCCAAGGAGAATTCCCAAGATCAGCACAAGCCTAAATGGTTTGATATAGCCCATTTTTCCCTGTTTTTCTGCCAAAACACTGGGTTCAGGCAAAAGATTGTCGACTCCATGCAGCAAATCACGGGCCAATTTCAATTCCAGCCAATTTAAGCCAAAACGTTGACCACACCAAATAATTTAAACAGTCACTAATAATGGCACATAGAATGCTGCTCGCGGGGTATGATCGACGGTTTGTTTGCTAGCGCCAACTATCAGGGCGTGAAGAAAATGCTCGATGCCACCGTGCTGCGGCAGGAGGCCATCGCGAGTAATTTGGCGAACATTGAAACTCCTAACTATAAGCGGGTGGATGTGGCTCCGGCTTTTGCGACAGAGTTGTCCCGGGCGATCGCGGGAGGAGGCGTTAGTAACGTGCAACAGCTCAAACCCACCGTATCAGTCGATCAATCCGCTGTGGCTCAAAACCGCGACGGCAACACCGTGCAGCTGGAGAAGGAATTAACCCACCTGCAAAAGAACATGGTCGCTCACCACCTGCAAACCCAGATGATTACCGGCACGCTCAGCAAGCTGCGCTCAGCCATCCAAACCCGATAACCCAGCCTTAGGAACTCACATGCTTAGCGTCAATTTACTTCCCGGAGCCGACAGCGCCGCCTCAGCGATTCAGGCGGAGAAGGTGCGGATGGAAGTTATTTCCCAAAACATCGCCAACGCGAACACCACCAGCACCCCGCAAGGCGGTCCGTATCAGCGCCAAGTGGTGCGGTTTGAGACGGTGATGAAAAACCAGTTTGATGCTTCCAATGCCGTGCAGGAAGTGCAGGTGGCCGGCATTGAAGCCGATGTTCGGCCGAACCGGCTGCTTTATCAGCCTGGCCACCCGGATGCCGATCCGGAAACTGGCATGGTGAAATTCCCCAATGTAAGCATCCACGAGGAAATGGCGGACTTGATTTCCTCCTCGAGGGCCACTGAGGCCAATCTGGCCATCATTCGCACCGCTCGCCAGATGGCTATGCAAACCCTCGCCATAGGCAAGGGCAACTAAAGAGACACTTTATTAAATAGGAACACGCATCATGATCCCGGTCCAAATGAATCCCATGGCAACGCAGGGACTGACGGAAATGTACCGTCAGCAACGCGCCATGATGGAGCAGGCCCGGGATATTCAGCAGGCTGCGAAAACCGGTCAGGTGGAATCCCCCCAGGCTGCGCAGGGCGCCGGGGCCGTGCAGGGCGCTGGTTTCGGCGAGGTGCTCAATCAATTTGTGGGCGAGGTGAACCAGAAACAGCTCGACTCCACACAAGCTGTCAACGACCTGCTCGCGGGAAAGGAAGTCCCGCTGCATCAGGCGATGATTGCCATGCAGGAGGCCGGTGTTGCCTTCCAACTCATGGTAGAAGTGCGCAATAAACTACTGGAAGGATATCAGGAGCTGATGCGCATGCAGATCTAACCCCTAGCAAAAACCATCGACGGATCGAATTATGGAACAACTTAGAGCATTAGGCGCACAACTGCTGGCCATTTGGTCGCAACTAGGCGTGAACCAGAAACTCACCGTGGCGGCCTCCGGCTTTATTGTGGCCGTCACGCTGGCGGTCGTGGTGTTTTTCACCAGTCGCACCGATTTCGTGCTGCTCTACGGTGGGCTCGATCCGAAGGATGCCGGCGACGTAGTGACCGTGTTGGAGGAACAGAGTGTGCCTTATGAAGCTGGTGCTGGCGGCACCAGCATCAAGGTGCCCCGCAGCCAAGTGCACAGCCTGCGTATGACGTTGGCCAGCCGCGGGTTACCCAAGTCTTCCGGAGACGGAAAGGGCTACGAATTATTTGATGAGAAAAATACCATTAGTATGTCGGATTTCGTGCAACAAGTGAACAAGAAGCGCGCTATCGAAGGCGAGCTCGGCCGGAGTATCTCTATGATTTCCGGAGTGAAAAGCGCCCGCGTCATGGTCGTGATGCCCGAGACTCGGTTAATTGTGGATGATAATAAAAAGCCTACTGCCTCGGTGATGGTGAATCTGAGCCAGGAAGGCATGGTCGATCAACAGGCTGTCAACTCCATCCGTTTTCTCGTGGCCAATTCTGTACCGGGATTGCAGCACAACCATGTTTCGGTAGTGGATAATTTTGGCAACACGCTTTCCGCCAACGAGGAAGGCGGCACGTTCACCGCCATGGCTAACAATCGCCTAACGGCCCGGCGCAATCTGGAATTGTATCTCGCCAGCAAGGTCGAATCCATGCTCGCCGGCGTACTTGGTCCCCACCAAGTGCAAGTGACCGTGAGTGCGGAGATGGATCACGATCAAATCACGCACACCTCGGAGATTTATGATCCTGATGGATCCGTAACCAATTCGGTAACTGAAAAGATCGAAAACACTGGCAACTCCAGGCCTTCCCCTGGCGGCTTGGTCGGCACGCCCGTAAACGCCAATGCCAGTACCAATAATCTTGCCAATGGTGCTCCCTCAAATAATGAACAGAACAAGAGCGAAAGCGTGATTCAGTTGAATAACAGCCGCACGACCACCAACGTGGTGAAGGCTGCCGGCGAAATCCGCCGTCTTACTGCCTCCGTGTTAGTCAATCAAGGCACTGATCCTCGCACCGATACCAGTATGACGCAGCTCACCAATATTGTGAAAAACGCTATTGGTATGCACGCTGGGGTGGCGGCTGTTCGACCGGATGATATTATAGTGGCCGAAATGCAGTTTAACCGCTCCCACATTGCCGCCGCCGAAGCCCAAATCAGCTCTGCGGCCACAAAGGATTTGATTAGCAATGTGTTGAAAAACCTCCTTTACGTTATACTGGGTGGCGCTGCTTTGTTTGCCTTTGTAAAGCTTGTACATCGTAGCGGCGATGAAACTATCCAAACTGGTGTGCCGGTTGGGCAATTACTCGGGGCCGCCGGTCCAGTGCCGGCTGTGGCTGGAGCGCCTGGTGCCGTGCCTGCGCCAGGAGGGGCTGCAGTGCCATTTGCAGCCGCACCAAGTGCTCCCGGAGGCGGAGCCTCCGGAGAAGCCTCTGGGTCTAAGCCCATTACAATTGAAGGGTCAGCTGGCCCGGTGGAGATTAACACCGACAACATGACCTTGGAGGATATTGAAAGCACTATTGCCGACGCGCGATCCGGCAAGATGAAACTCTCGCCCGCAGACATTCAGCAACTCATGCAGGCTCGGGATGAAGAACGTGAACGCATGAAACTGCTGGCAGCCACCGAAGACGACGTGGAGGTTATTGAAGAGCAGAAGCAGAAACTTATCATGGACTTCGGTCTGGGCGCTAAACAGCCTGAGCGTGTGAATATCGAGGTGCTCCGTGACATGATTACAGAGAGTCCTGAAACCATGGCTGTGGCAGCCCGTCGTTGGCTCAAAAATGATGACAGCGAATAACCCTGGAAAATATTCACAGCCATGAGTAGTTCAATAGATAGCCTTAATCTCAATGCATCGCAAAAGCTTGCGGCATTTCTGGTCATTATGGGCGAGGATGCGGCTGCAGAAATCGTCAAGAATTTTGACGATAACGAGCGTGAATTGGTTTGTGCAGAGATGGCTAACTTGCCGCTGCTTGATAGCCAGCAACAGGGCGAAGTGTTACAGGAATTTACGGAGATGGCCGTGGAAGCCCGGAGCGGGATCAGCGGATCGGTTGATTTCACCCGGTCTGTACTCGAGAAATCCGTGGGTCTGTTTAAGGCGGCAGAAATTATCGGGCGAGTTGGCACGGCTCGAACCAGTGTGGCCAGTATGCAGCAGATCATTGATTTGGATTCTACTTCCATCACGAACCTGCTCAAGGAAGAGGACGCTCAAACCATCGCTCTCGTACTTAGCTACCTTTCTGCAGCTAAAGGCTCAGAAGTGTTAATGGGTCTACCCGAACGCCAACGCGAGATTGTGGTGGAGAAACTAGCAACGCTCGAATCCACTCCTATTGAGGTAGTGGAAACACTGGGTGATGTACTTTCCTCCAAAGTGGGCGAACGCGTCAGCCGCGCGTTGAACCAAACGGGTGGCGAGAAATCCGCTGCCGCTGTCCTCAACGCCATGTCCAAGGACGACCGCAAGAAGCTGCTGGATAACATCGATGAACGCCAGCCGGACTTAGTGCGTTCTATCCGCATGAAGATGTTCACCTTCGACGATCTGCAAACGCTCGACGTAAAGACCATGCAGAAAATCATGCGCGAGGTCGATGCTGGCCAACTCGCCATTGCCCTCAAGGCGGCTACCACCACCCTTCGGGATGCGATGCTGGGCGCCCTTTCCAAACGGGCGGCCGAAAACGTCAATGATGAAATCGAAGGTCTGCCGGATAACCTATCCATGCGCGCTATCGAATCTGCACAGAACGGCATTATCGATGTCGTGCGCCAATTGGAAACCGAAGGAGAAATCTCACTCGAAAGCGATTAAACCCCCATGGTCAAAGCCATCGACAATCTCGTAACCGACGCGCCATTGCGCGATATCCGCCTCACCATTGGTCCGGCCGAAGCGCTCCTACGTGACTCCCAAGACCCCGCTGTTATACCAGAACCCACTGCGGGGGATGAAGTTGTGGCTCCCGCGCCGAAGCCGTTGGGCGAAGAGGAACTGCTCGAGCGCGAACAGGTCGGCTACCAGCGTGGTCGTGAGGAAGCGGTGGCGGAATACGAAGCGCAGATTAATAAATTGCGTGCGGAGTTGGAGCAGAGAAACGCCGCCGATCTGCCGGGCATGCTCGGCAAGATTGAGACCGAAGTGAATGGCTCCTTGAATCAACGCCTGCATTCACTTGAATCTGAGCTGGTCGAATTTGCCACCGAAGCCGCCATTCGCTTGGTGAACGGATTGCCGATCAGCACCAAGATCGTGGAATCCTCCATTCAGGATGCCCTTGGCCATTGCGAGAATGATGCGGAGGTGGCCGTGTATTTGAATCCCGAAGATTTGAAACTGCTGAAAGAAGCCGGCTCGGATCTGTTGGCCGATTCTCCCCACCAACGCCGCGTGCGCTATCTCAAGGATGAGGAAGTATCGCGCGGCGGTTGCTTGGTGGAAACCAATTGCGGCCTCATTGATGGCCGCCGCGAAACGCGCGAACAACTCTTGCGCGAAGCCGTTGATTCATGATCGCCTCGGACACAGTGGAACCTTCCAGCGCCGCCAAGGGCTTGGCCCAGGCGCGCTCGCGTTTATCCGGTACACGCCTCGTGCAGAATCGAGGCCGTGTGACGCAGATGATCGGGTTGGTTATTGAATCCCAAGGGCCCATGGCATCGGTTGGCGAAATCTGCCGCATCGAATCGCAAATTACCCAGCAAAGCATCGAGGCAGAGGTGGTGGGTTTTCGGGATCGCAAATTACTGCTCATGCCGCTCGGCGAAGTGAATGGCATTTGTCCGGGCAGTGAGGTGATTGCCACCGGCCATTCCCTGCGCGTACCCGTGGGCGAACAGTTGCTGGGCCGCGTGATCAATGGATTGGGCCAGCCGTTGGATGAGCTGGGCGAATTGTCTCGGCGCGCCGTGGCCGAGCTGGATTTGGTGACGCCGCATCCCTTGAAGCGGGCGCGGATTACCGAGCCCTTTGTCACTGGCATCAAGGCGATTGATACGTTTACCCCCTTGGGGCGTGGCCAGCGCATGGGCATTTTTGCTGGGAGCGGTGTGGGCAAATCCACGCTCATGGGCATGATGGCCAGTCAGGCCGAGGCGGATGTGAATGTAATTGCCCTGATCGGGGAACGAGGTCGGGAAGTACGAGACTTTATTGAGCGCGATCTGGATGAGGAAGGCCGGCGCAAATCGGTCATCATCGTGGCCACCTCCAACGAGCCGGCATTGGCCCGCGTGAAAGGCACTTTTTTGGCCATGACCATCGCTGAATCCTTTCGGAATCAGGGCAAAAATGTGTTGTTGATGATGGATTCCATCACCCGGTTTGCCATGGCGCAACGCGAGATTGGTCTGGCGATCGGCGAACCGCCCAGTTCGCGCGGGTACACGCCTTCAGTATTTTCCCTGTTGCCGCAATTGCTCGAACGCGCCGGCAATAACGAGCACGGCTCGATCACCGGTTTGTTTAACGTACTGGTGGAAGGCGATGACATGAACGATCCCGTGGCGGATGCTTCCCGTTCCATTCTAGATGGCCACTTGGTGTTGTCCCGCGAATTGGCGGCGCAAAACCATTATCCGGCGATCGATGTGTTGGAAAGCGTCAGCCGCCTGTCTTATGATCTGCTCGCCGCGTCGCGCCGCGAATGTATGGGTGATGCCCGCGAGATGCTCGCCATTCACCGCAAGAGCCGCGATCTCATTTCCATTGGCGCCTATCAGGCCGGATCCAATCCGCAGATTGACCGGTCCATTCAGGTGCATGATCCATTGAACGCATTTCTCCGCCAAACCGTGGGCGAAGGATTTTCCTTGGAACAAAGTTGGGAATCCTTGCAGCACACGATGGGCGCAATGGAGCCGTTGCAAACGGCCGCGCAAATACCGGCGTCTCCCGAAAACGGCACGCCGGATGCTGTGCAATTCCCGGGCGGCACGCCTGAAGCGCCGCCACCACCAGGCCAGATACCATGAAACCATTCCGATTTAAGCTGAAAACCGTGCTGGAAGTCCGAGCCAACGAAGAGGCTCAGGCTGGTGAGGTGTATGCCCAGGCTCAGGCGCACCTTGAGGAAGCACTGAGTTTTAAGCGGGCGGTGGAAGAGGCGGTTGAAGGCAACCTGACGGCTTGTCAGCAGGCATTTGCCGGCCAGGCGGCTACCGGAACCCTGGCACATCTACAAACCGCGCTACGCGAATTGCGCGGGCAGCTCAGCCAACTGGAGCCCGTGGTGGCCGAGCGCCAAACCGAAACCGATGCCAAATGGCAGGAACTCCTCACGGCCCGGCGCCGTCGGGAAGCCCTAGAAAAAATGCGGGACGAACAACAAGCCGCGCACGATCGCGAGCTGGCCCGAACCGAGCAGCAGGCCATTGATGAAATGGTGCTCCTGCGCGAAGCCGGTGGTTTTGCACAGAAATGTTAGTGGACGTAGGTTGACCCATGAAAAAATTACTCACATCCCGCATGGGCCAGATGATTCTGGGCGTGGCCGTGGTATTGGCGTGTCTGGCCGGCATGACATGGTGGGCGACCAATATGATTCTCAAGAACGAGGATTTGCAGGCGTACATCAAAAAAATGGAGGCCGGTCAGGAGGATACCAACGCCACCGTGGAGGAGAAACCCGAGACCGTGGCCGATGCCCCCAAGACGCCCGAACAAGAAGTGTATCAGGAGGAGAAACCCAAACAGGACGAGCGGATTGTGTCTGCCTTCCAAACGCTGAACGCCGTGACCTCGCCCGGCGAACTGGATTTTACCAACCCGAACATCGCCATTCTAATGTCCGAAATGCGCAATCGCTGGAATTACCTACAGCAACGCGAAGGGGAGTTGAACGAATTGGAAACCCACTTGGGTGAACAGCTTCAGGCGTTGCATTATCACACCAACAACATCACCCGTACCCGCAATCAGTTGGATCAACTATTTGAGGGCCGCATTCATCTCATTCGCCAGGAGGAAGAGGCGCGATTGCAGGAAATGGCGCGGATTTACGAGAATCTGTTGTTGCCAGACCAGCCTGATGGCCCGGCCGTGGTGCGGCAGATTTTACGTGCCAACCTGACCGAGGATCCTACGCTCAATGGCAAGGTATTTCAGTACCTGGCTCCCACCAATCAGGCGTTGGTATTTCGCATTCTGCTTAGTGGGGACACCAGCGATCCTGAACTTTACCAAAACCTCACCCAGCATCATCGGAAAACGATGAAGGCTGAGGCTATTGATCCTAAACCCGAGGAGACCCCGTAACATGGAAGCCCCCCCCACCACCGCACAGAAACCGGCCAGCACACAGGATGCCGTGCTCGGCTTGGCGCCATCCACCCGCAGTGCAGGTGATGCTGAGCAGTTCGACAAGATTTTTGAAGATGCCTCCCAGAAAATGAAAACTGAGGAGGAAGATACCGCCAAACGTTCCGAGGAAGACGAGGAACAAAACACCCGGAAAAAAGACAACGCCCCTAAGAAACAAAAGGAAGTGGAAGCCAGCGAAGCCCTCACCAGCCTCGTGCGCGCCACTGAATTGCATAAGCAAACCGCCAAAAAAGTCATCAAGGCGGAGGCCGTCCAGAAACAGGAAGTTGCCATTCCTATCGAAGTTCAGCCCAAACCAAAGAAAGTGGAATCCAAGCAAACAACCGAGACCACTCAGGAAGCCAAGGCGCAAGCCGCCCTCAAACGTCAGCAACAACGCACCGCTAATCGCGCCCGTAACCGGATGCAGGAATTCCAGCAACTCACCAAGGCCGATCAAGCCAAGGCCGAGCAGGTGCGCGAGCAAAACACTCTTTCCAAGCCGGCCACCCAGCAACCCAACCTCGTGCTCAAGGAGATGGCGCCCCAATCGGCAGCCAAAGACGGCACGCAAGTTGCTCCGAAAACCGATAACATGACGATGCCTTCCAAGCCCCTCGCTCCGAAACCGGAAGCGAAGCCCGTGCTTGTGGAGGAAGTGCGTCCGGCCACCGGCGCCGAGACCAGTCCACGATCCGGCCAGCAATCAGCCCAACAAGATTTACCCAAGGAAACCCCCAAGGAAACCATACTTCCCGTGACCCCCGTGCAAAGTGCCGCCCCGGCCGTCATCGGTGTCACCCCGGCTCAGGCCACCGCTGCGCCTCAAGGCGCTTTGAGTCCTATGTTGGAGAAAATTTGGGACGCCGTGACCACCTTCCGTGTGCGTGGCGAAAATGAAATGACCGTAAAGGTGCAGCCGGATAACGACACCGAAATGCAGCTCACCATCAAGTACGGCACCGGTGGCGTTGAGATCGAGGCCCGTATGCAACAGGGCGATGGTCGCCAGCTGGCTTCCGGCTGGAATGAACTCCAGCAACAACTTTCCGAGCGGGGTGTC
>CAJWMQ010000122.1 GCA_913042895.1 uncultured Verrucomicrobiales bacterium
CGCCTACATCTGGGACTCCGGCATCCCGGTGATCGACCACAACATGTACATCATCGGGGACTACGCCTACCAGTCCAACTACAAGGCCGGCCTCCGCATCCTCGACGTCTCCGGCGTCGGTGAGGGCCCCGTGGCGCTCGAGGTCGACACGTCCCAGATTCGTCTGGACGTAGCGAATATTCTTGCTATTAGACACTATAGGACGGATAGTCAACTGCACGGCACGGTTCACACTGTTGAGCCACGCCTGCTTCTTCTTCGCGCAGCTCACTGGCTGCCAGCAGTCGGAACCGTTTGAGCAAATGCACGGAGTCGGGCTTTTCCAAGCTCGTGTCGATGCGAGCGTCAATTTCACCACCACCGGCGAGGGCCGTGTGCTCAATGCGTCCAAGCACTTACTGGTCATGGCGGCCGGGGCGAATTTTGAGCGCGGCGGTGCAGTGTCCGTCTGGGTGCGCGATGATGTCGCCGGCACATGGCATCACACCCTCGTGCGGCACGGCTCCAATGCCGGCGGCATCCGCTGGGTACCGCGCGACCTGCAAGTGTATCGCGACCGCGTGACGGGCGTAGACCGGGTTTTTCTACTGCTGGGCAATCCCGGCATTATCAGTGGCGTATACGATCCGCGCGAACCTTCACGCATCCGCTGGGATCGGCATGTGGAATTCCCTTTCCTCACCAAGGGCAGTTTCTTCACGCGCCCACTGGGCATCGCCGAGGCCAACGACGCGCTGCACTTTTCCGAAGGACCCTCCATCTTCCGCCGCATTGATGGCAAACGTCCGCAGTGGGAGGAGATTCTCAATCTGGCCGAAGATACGGACACCGATGTCGGTGGCATCCGCGGATTGACCGCCATCCAAAATCCCAACGGTAAGGGCCAATCGTTGCTCTTCGTGTGGGCGCCGGGTGAACGCGCGCAGAGCCAGGTGAAGCGGCTCGATCCCGATGGCAAGGGTGGCTACACGTTACACGACGAGGCCAATCTCGGCCAGCTCATGAGCCGCCATCTCGGCGTGAAGGTCCCCTACACGCTCGGCGGCCATAACATGATGTACCCCGTCCCGCATCCCACCACTGGCGAGCCCGTCCATATCATCGGCTTTTATGGCAGCATGGCGGGCAAACCGGAGCTCGCGTGGAAAGGTAGCCGGTTTTACGGCGGCGGCCTCTACGCCGTGCGCACCGCCGCGGGCAAGTATTCCGTGCACGAAGTTAACGGCCCGTACACCGCGGACAAGACGCTGCTCGTTTCGCCTCGCGCCTTTTGCCGGTCACCGTTTGATCCGAAGGAAATCTTTATTGGCGGCCATGACTCAAGCAATAAAATCTCCGATAACCTCGCCTGGATTTTCCGCGCGCCCCTATCCGTCGCCATTGGCACCCAGGACGGCATACCCGCGCCCGCTCTGCCCGACACCACCCCGCGCATGCCCCGCGTGGATGCCGGCCCCGTGTACGAGCTGCGCATCTATGCCGCCGCCGAGGATCGACTCGGTCATTTGATCAAGCGTTTCCGCGACCATACTGATCGCCTGTTCCGCAAACATAAGATGGAACCCGTCGCCTACTGGCTGCCCACCGATGGCACCGCTAAGGAAAAGCGTCGCTTCGTGTACATTCTCAAGCATCCCTCCCGCTATGCTGCCTATCAAAACTGGAATGCCTTCACACACGATCCCGAATGGAAACGTGGCGTGCTGGAAAAACCTGAGTTCCAGCGTCTCCTCAGCGAACGCCCCGAAAGCGTATTTCTGAGTCCGCAGGACATCCCCGGCACATTCCCGCACAGCACGAACCCCAGCATCTTTGAATTGCGCACCACCACCGTGGCCAACGGCAAACTGCCCGACCTCCAAGCCCACCACCGCCAACACACCACGCGCCTGCAACTCAAACACGGCATGAGCCCCCGCGGCAGCTGGTTCGCCTATGACAAGCCGGAATCAGAAAATACGATGGTCACTCTTCTCCGCCACACCAGCCGCACCCAGGCCGACCTAAACTGGAAAGCGATTGAAGCCGATCCCGAATGGAATAAATCCCACGGTAATTTAAACACGAAAACCGACCGGCTCTACCTCAAGCCCATGGATTTTTCGCCGATGCGTTAAAGCCGCCGCTTTATTCGTCGGGCGTGATGATTTCCTTGCTGACCACTTGCAATCCGCAGGGATCCCACAGGGTGTGCACCCACACGGCATCCACCACCAGACCGACGGGGGATACCGGCAGATGGTCCTTCCACCGTTCCAACGAAGGATCGAGCTTGTACTCATCGAAATTCAACGTCACATCAAACGGCTGCCTGTCCGCGAACATCTCCTCCGGCTGTATGACTTGAAAGCGGCCGGCAAAATCGCCATTGATGTGGCGCAGGGTAACGCCAAAATACACACGATGCTGTGTCTCTAGCCGACCACGCACGCGGATCTGGGATCCGGACTGCAACACCACCGGCGGATGATCACCAGTGGAGGGCTTCATCGCCAGCGTGTAAATCGTGCGGCCATCAGGAATCGTGTAGGGCACGGAACCCAACCGCGCAGACTGACCGGCTCGGGCAGGAAACCATTCCCCCTGATTCTGTTTACGCCCGAGTTCCACGCGACTACGCCAGCTACCCACGGAGTCTGGGACCTTTTCAGTCACCAATTCCCGGTTAATGGCGGCGGTCACACGGTGTTGGGCGGGCACATCTACGGAACTGTTATCGCTCAGCCTGGTCGCGCGCACGCTACCCTCGGCCACCGTCAATGTGGCGGCGGCGAGTTCGGCATCCACACTGAAACGTGTGCCCAACACCTCAAACAAAGCCGTCCGTGTCTGGACCAGCATCGGCTTGTCCTTCGGTTGCGGCATCACGTTAGCCGTAAAGCCGCCTTCCTTGAGCCGAAGCTTTTTTTGACCGTCATCAGAAAAGGTGAGCATCGAAAATCCGGAAATCATCACGGTGGAGCCGTCTGTAAACTGCAGCTCAAACCACGCGTCCGGCGCCATGCCTTCGATGGTGCCGCCGGTCAATAGATCACCCACAGCGAGTTGATTCTGCACCGCACCGCGATCGCCGGTGTACACCAACGACCCGCTCAGGCCCTTGATGGTGGCAATGGGCCGAACCTCAGCACGTTCCGGCGCCGCGGGCGGTTGAACGAGGGCGTTGATGAAGAATCCAATCACCACCAGCGCGGCCATGGCCAATAGCGGCCGCGTATAGAAAGGCTGCGGAGGCTCCACGATCTTGGTGACAGCATCCAACGCCCCGAAATCCGGCACGGTAAACTGTGTCTCCAGGTCCTCGTGCACATCTAAATAAGCGTGGTACTGCGCCTTCGCTTCAGGCTGGTTACGCAGAATTTCATTCAGACGCGCAGTCTCGGTCTCGGAGAGTTCCTCATCGACCAACCGGCCGAGCAGCGTATCGAGTTCATCACGCCATGGGGGTTGTTGTTCGCTCATACTTCTTGTTCTTTCAATTTAAGCCGCACACAATCCTTCAAGCTGAGACGCAGTCGGTGCAGCTGCACCCGTATTGCACCGACTTGCTTACCAAATTCTGCAGCCATTTGTTTCATCGACAGACCATCCTTGTAACGCAGATTCATAAAAGCTTGGTTCTCATCGGACATCTTACCATAGCAATGGCGCAACACCTGCATTTGTTCCGCGCGTTGCTCCGCGTTGTCCTCTTGTTCATCAACCAGATGAAAAACATCATCGGTAAAAATTAACCGCTCACGGACGATGGTTTTGCGATAGGCCAAAACCTGGTAATGGGCGACGGTCACAGCCCAGCCGTTAAAATTGGTACCCGGCTCGAAATCATCAGCTTTGCGGCAAAGTACAAGATTCGTCTGCTGCAGCACTTCCATCGCCTGATCACGGTTGGCCATGCGGCGGAAAATGTAGCCGAACAACCGCTGTTGGCACTGCGTCAGCTCGTTGATAAAGTCGTCAGACAAGTTCATCGGCAAATTGGACACGCCCAACGTTACGCCCGGGCCTACGTGCTTCCAACTAGATAAAGCCGGAAACGCCCTTATGTTACGGGCTTTTTTTTGTGTAAAACTTAGAGGTCTTTACCGTAACCTTTTGTCCTCACAGGATATATACTAGGCGACGCGCCATGATACGCATTTGCACATCGATTTGGCCCTGTTTCATTGGGATTATTGCCCTGACTACCGGAGCGTTGATCGGGTCGGAGACAAAGCCCAGTAAATCTCCGAAAAAATCCATTGAGCAAAAAACAAAAATTCACCGGCTAGACACCCAAGAACGAGCCCCGTACGACGCGTTCACCTATTTGAATCGCATCCCCGCCAAGGCCGATGAAGGCGAGGATATTCTGGATTTCACTGCTCGCGTTTACAGTCGGCTTGCTAATCAGGAAGGGCGCATCCTGATCAAGCTGCCGCAAGGCATGACCCGTGAAGCTTATCTCGGTTACAAGATTTTCCTTAGCACCGACGCCAAAGTGAGCAACGGCAATTGTGTCACCTGCCATGCACCGGATAAATTTACCGACTTCAAACTGCATAAGCTCAACGGCGACAGTCCGCCGAGGCCCACGCCTTCCCTGCGCAATCTGGCTGAGCGCAAGATCGATATTGCCGAAGCGTTGCAGGTCAAGCTCGCCGCTATCAAGTCGCCCAACGCGCCGAAGGCTTACCGCAACATACATTTGAATAAGATGGATCTCACTCACCTGGAGTCGTTCCTCAAGCAACTCAACGACGTTGACGACAAGGCCTTCCGAGAACTCATCCTGAACGCAAAAATTTTGAATACCCTACTGGATTAACATGAAAACCAAACTCCACTTGACTATCTTGGCACTGGCGCTTTCGGTTTCGTTAGCGTTAGCCAAAGAAATCCTCGGCACGGTAACGCAGGACGGCAAGGGCGTGAGCGGCGTATTCGTCTCGGCGCATGACACCGAAAACCGCAAGGCCACCGGCGTATTCACCGCCGCCGACGGCACCTACGCCATTGATGACCTGCACGACAAGGATTACCGCATACGCGCGCGGCTAAAGGGTCTCAATGATGTCTGGCTCGATGATGTCACCGCTGGGTCCAAGGGCATTGAGATTAAGATGACCTCCGCCACCGGCTGGAAGCTGGAAAGACAACGTACGGCCGATAGCGGCTTCAGCATGCTCAAATTCGACAATCACCGCGATAAGCTGAACTTCAAGATGTATTGTAGCTACTGTCACCAAGTTGGCACGGTCGGTTTTCGCACGCCGGAGGAACCCGTGGACTGGGAGACCATGATTCGCCGTATGGACGGCTTTGGCGCACTTTACCCCCATACCAAGCGCACCATCGTAAAACGGATCATGGATACCTACAAAGGCGACGCCGTCGATAAATGGCCGAAGTATGTACCGCCGCCAGCCCCCACCGGCGCAGCTGCCAAGGCGAAGATTACCTGGTGGGAAATGGGCAAGCGCTACGAGTCACAATACCATGACATCGACCTCAGTCCCGATGGTCGCCTGATCTATGCGTTGAACATCACAAAAGGATATATGGTCACCGTGGACACAAAGACCGACGAGCAGGTGTACCGAAAATTCCCGCGTGGCTCCTATGGCCCACACTCCATCGAGCCGGACAATGATGGTCACATGTGGGTTACGATGTGCGCCTCAGGGCAGATGGCAAAGTACGACATCCATAAGAAAGAGTTCGAAGTGTACAGCAGTGCAGAAGCCCCCGCCAAGCGCGGCGGCTACCCGCACACACTGCGTGTGAACCCGCAGGATCCCGAAGGGCTCATCTGGTATACGGACGCCGGCCGCAACTCGGTATTTTCGCTACATCCGAAAACCAACCACGTAAAGGAATATCACCTTTTGAGTGCCCATCAGGCAGTGGCCGCGGGCAAGGGGGAGAGCCGCGGTATCACGCCCTACGGCATCGATTATTCACCGGTCGACGGCATGATTTGGTACAGCAAGCTCAACGGCAACCGCATCGGCCGTATTGACCCGAGCAAACCCGATGGGGACATCAAGGAATGGAACCCGCCCTTCCGCGGACCGCGTCGCCTGCACGTGGCGCCCGACGGCATCATCTGGGTGCCGGGCTTCGCCTCCGGCGTTTTTGCCAAGTTCGATCCTGCCACCGAGAAGTGGGTCGTGTACGATCTACCCAACAAGGACAACCAGATCCCCTATGCTTTGAATGTCGCCCCCGACGGCATGGTGTGGGTCTGCGGCACGGGTGACGACACCATTCACCGGTTCAACCCCAAGACCGAGATGCTCGTGACCTACCCCTTGCCCAACCGTGTGAGCTACACTCGTGAAATTGAGTTCGATCCAGACGGCAACGTATGGACCCCCACCAGCGGCCCATCGCGCCACATGGAAACCGGCTACGGTGCGATCATTAAAATCCAGCCCAACGACCTCAGCGACGCTGGCGGCATCAGGCTCAAGGGCTACATGCCTGACCGTAGCAAGCTTACCTACGAGCAGCCGCGTCCAGTCAACTACACCGGCCCCAACGCCAAGCTGTTGCAAAAGATTGCCCAGACCAAGCTCCCGGAGGCTTATCTGAACGGCAAGCACCAGCCGTATGTGGATGCTACTTACAAAAAGCTCACTGAAAAACAAAAGCACCGCATCCACATCCTGTGGCAGGAGAAACGCAAAGCGGATCCGGAAATGCCCAACGCCGGCCAGCACTTCGTCCGCATCATGGAATATGTGGCTAACAAAGAGAAATAATCATGCGTACTTTCACCCTACTCTTCCTTTCCGCCGTCACTGCGCTTGGAGCGGAAATTGCTGGTGTCATCAAGCTTGATGGCCCGCAACCCAAACGCCCGCCCCTACAACTCACGCCCGAGAGCCGCAAGCTCTACGAGGGCCAACCGTATCCGCGAGACGAGGTGGAATTGGTCAGTGCCAGGGGCGAGATCAAAAACGTGTTCGTTTACATCCGTAAAGGCCTGCCCGCCGGCAAGACCTACACCGCGCCCAAAAAGGCCGCCCTACTCGATCAGCAACGCTCGATGTTTCGCCCACGCATTCAGGGTTTGTTCGTCGGCCAGGATTTTGCCATGCGCAATAGCGATCCAATCATTCACAACGTGCGTTCGCTCTCGCAGGAAAACCGACCCTTCAACATCGCCCAACCCGCGGGCACACCTGATCGCATCAAAAAGTTCAGTGATAAAGAAGGCCCGATCGAATTGCGGTGCGATTATCACCGCTGGATGCGCGCGTTCATTTTTGTGATGGAACACCCCTTTTTTGGCGTCACGGACGCGCAGGGGCGTTTCTCCATCAAAAACCTCCCCCCCGGCGAGTACGTGCTGGCCACCTGGCACGAGTCGTTCGGGGAAAACAAACAGACAATCCAAGTTGAGAACAGCGGATTGAAGAACGTAAACTTCACGTACAAACCCAAAAAAGGTTTAAACTTCGAATAAAAAGAAAGAGATAAGCAAGACCAAGGGAGCTTCTAGTTTTGTTGGGCTCAAATTGAGGGAGCTTAACCGCGTACTTAAAGACGATCCTATCGTTGTGGTTAGTAGAAAGTATGCTGAGCAACTTGAAATCGATTCCAATCCCATGTAGTATGAGAGTAAGAATTTTAAGACGAACTCAAAACAATTCGATGTAGAACAGAATTGAATACACGAATAAAAATTTTATACCTTACTCTACTTGCGGCATTTCAAATTTCCCTTGGAGCCTCACCCAAAAAGATAGGGTTCCCGTCATTCCTTAGCCCTCACACCCGACCGATCCTCGCGCATGAGGGCCATGTGTTTGTGGCAAATACTCCTTCAGATTCGGTTGATGTGATCGACGCGAAAACGCGCAAAGTAATCCGCCGCATTCCAGTAGGGATCGATCCAGTGAGCCTCGCCCTGCGCCCCGACGGCCGGGAGTTGTGGGTGGCCAATCACGTGTCCGACTCAGTCAGCGTCATCGACACTAATCCCGAGAGCCGCACTTACCTGCGCGTCGTCGATACGGTTCAGGATTTTGACCTGCGAGCCAAAGCCACCCGCTTTGATGAACCGGTCGGCATTGCCTTTGCTAATAACGAGAAAGCATACGTTGCTCTGTCTTCAGAAAACAAGATTGCCATCATTAATGTCCGCTCACGTAAGGTAAGACGGCATCTAAGTATTACTGCTCAAGACCCCAGAGCCATTGTGGTGCGTAATGGAAATCTTTACGTCATCCCCTTCGAATCGAACAACAAGACGCAGCTTTCGGGCGGGTACAAGATTGACGGTAAGTTGGTCACCTTCAATGCCCATGAGCATTCCATTGCCAATAATAACGTCCTCTCTCTGGGCCACAAAACTGATATCGTAAAACACCCACGCGTGCCGGATCGAGACCTGTATGTGTTCAACACCAAGACCGACCAGCTTGTTAAAACAGTCAGCACACTCGGTACCCTACTTTACGGTTTGACAGTCGATTCGGAAGGCACAGTCTTTATAGCCCAAACTGATGCGCGTAACGAGGTCAATGGTCGTTCAGGAACCAAGAAGCATGGGCTCAAGGAATTGGAAAACCGAGCCTTCCTCAACCAGATTACCCGCGTTTCCTTTAAAGGAAATGACGCCCAGAAGCCGGAGTTCATCAACCTTGAGCCGCTTCCGCCCAAGCAGCCCAAGCGTGAGGATGCGCTGGCTACACCATTCGCCGTTCAGGTGAGCGACGATGACCAAACGCTTTATGTTACAGCCGCCGGCTCGGATAAACTTTTCACTCTCGACGCTGCTACCGGAAAAATTCTTGGCCGCACCTCTGTCGGTGCCGTACCGCGTGGCATTGCCTTAGATAAAGATCACGCTTGGGTTCTCAACGCTGTGGCTAACACGGTGTCCGTCGTCAATATCACTGACCGCACCGCGCCCAAGACCGAGGCGTCCATCACGCTGCATGATCCCACGCATCCGGATTTCAAACGGGGCCGCATTGCCTTCAATACCGCCAAGGCCTCCACCACCGCCACTTTTTCCTGTGCCAGTTGCCATCCCGATGGCCACACCGATCAACTGCTTTGGGTGCTCGACACCCCGATCGTCACACGCGGCAACCAGATCATGCCTCGCTCAACCATGCCCATACGGGGCCTGCGCGATACCGCGCCCTTTCACTGGGACGGAATTCCTGGCGACCCATACGGCGGCATCAACAGCGCCAGCATCCGCCGCCACGTGAAGCCCAACAGCAGCGTTGACAAGCCCGAGTCGCAGACCCGCCACCTCATCGACGGCGGCCTCGCCAGCACCATGGCGCAGGTAGGTGATGAAACAAAGAATGACGAAGGCAAAGCCGGCCTGCTCTCCAAGTCCGAGCGCGATGATATGGCGAAGTTTTTACTCAACGTCAC
>CAJWMQ010000123.1 GCA_913042895.1 uncultured Verrucomicrobiales bacterium
CGGTAGCGCATGAACGTAGCAAGGCCACCGACGGCGCACCGGCTTATGTGGTGATGGGGTATCCCAATTTAACTCGGGGGCCGGGCTTTCTGGGGTCCAAGCATGGGTTTGTCTACCTCACGAACACGGAAAATGGGCCGGCCGGTTTGACGCGTCCGGCGAATATCTCCACCTCGCGACAGGCTGCGCGGGATCGCCTGTTGGGTGTGGCACGGAAATCGTTTGTGGAACGCAATCCGAAAGACACGGTGATTCGCCAATACAATGACGCTATCGCTGAATCGCAGGAGTTGATGAGCGGCGAATTCATGGGCGCCTTTAACCTGAAATCCGAACCGGGCTCATTGCGTAACGCGTACGGTGGCGAATTCGGCCAGCGTTGCCTGTTGGCGCGTCGATTGATTCAGCGAGGTGTTCGCTTTCAGGAAGTGTCCTTCAATTTGAATTTCGTCAACGGCACGGGCTGGGATACGCATAATGATGGCCAATTAAAGCAGCACCTAATTATCCAACAACTGGATCAGGCGTTGGCAACGTTGGTGACGGATCTGCAGGCGCATAAGCTGCTCGATAAGACGTTGATCGTGGTGTCCACAGAATTTGGGCGTCCGCCGGAATTCGATGGCGGTGGCGGGCGCGGACACCAATCGCGAGCGTTTACCGTTGCTCTGGCCGGTGGCGGATTGAGGAACGGGCAGTCGATTGGCATGACTGATGAGATTGGTAAGAAAGTGGTCGAGCGTCCGATATCAGTGCCGGACCTGTTTGCCACCATCCACTGGGCCATGGGTGTGAACCCTAGTAAAAACCTGTATGACGGCGATCGCCCTGTCCCGATTACCGATCACGGCAAGCCCGTGAAGGAGTTATTTGTTTAGTGTTTGAATATTGGGCGGCAAAAGGAGGTCTAGCGTAGCGCATGGGTTGGTTTCGGGTAGTTTTTTGCCTTATGACTGGCAGTATGGCTGTGACTGCGGCGGTAGATCCGGCGAAGGCTTCTTTTGCCAAGGATATTCTCCCGTTGTTGGAAGATCATTGTTATGCCTGCCACGGTGACGGAGAGACAAAGGGAGGCTTGGCGCTGGACATATTCCAGACGGAAAAAGACGTTCACCACGGCTACAAGATTTGGGAGCAAATCCGCAAGTTGGTGGCCGCTGGGGAAATGCCGCCGGAAGGCCGGAAGAAAGCTCCCAATGGTGAGGAGCGGGATCTGCTGGCAGATTGGTCGCGTCATTCGCTGGATACCTTTTACCGAACAGCTCCGCCGGATCCTGGTCGGGTGACGGTTCGGCGGCTGAACCGGAGTGAATACAACAATGTTGTACGCGATTTATTATTTGTGGATTTCAAGCCGGCCAAAGATTTTCCAGCGGACGATACGGGATACGGATTTGATAATATTGGTGATGTGCTTTCGATGTCGCCTTTACTGATGGAGAAATATCTGGATGCCGCGGAAACTATAGCCGTGGCGGCAGTCGTGATCCCGCCGAAGAAAGAGAAGCCCACTGAATTCCAAAAAGAATATTTCAAATTGCCGGTCGCAAAGGATTCGGAAGAGGCCTCCTTTAAGGGGTTTGTGGCGAAATTTATGAGGCGGGCGTATCGACGTGAGATTCGGGATTCCGAGATAGCTCGCATGATTGCGGTGAGCAAGTTAGCGGCCGGCGAAGGTGCACCACTTGAGGCGCGTCTACAGGTGGTGATACAAGCGGTTATGGTTTCCCCGCATTTCCTTTTTCGCTGGGAACTGGATGGGGCGCCTTCAAATCCCAAGGCAATCCGGCGTCTGAATGAATACGAGCTGGCTTCGCGGCTGGCATTTTTCATTTGGAGCAGTGGGCCGGATGATCGCTTGTTGGATTTGGCGGCCAAAGGGGTTCTGCGTAAGCAGCTCGAATCTGAAGTGCAGCGAATGTTGGCTGATTCAAGGGCGGAAGCTTTGGTGGAGAATTTTGCCGGTCAATGGCTGCAGTTGCGCAATTTGGATATCGTGCGACCTGATAAAAATCTGTTCCCGGTTTACACCCCGGAATTACGTGAGGATATGCGTCGGGAAACCGAGTTGCTCTTCGTTGATGTTCTGCGAGAGAACCGGCCGCTCACCGAATTATTGACCGCGCGTTATTCGTTTGTGAACGAACGTTTGGCTTCCTTGTATGGCTTGCCAAATATTCAGGGTGAGGTGTTTCGGAAAGTGGCATTACGCGGAAACACACGAGCTGGAGTCTTGGGGCATGCTAGTGTGCTGACTTTGACCAGTGACCCGGACCGCACATCGCCGGTAAAGCGGGGTAAATACGTGCTCGATAATATCTTGGGCACACCACCCCCGCCACCGCCGCCAAATGTTCCAGAATTGGAAGAGGCCGGTGAGATTAAGGGCACCATGCGCGAACAAATGGCCAAGCACAGCACCAACGCCGTATGCGCCTCTTGCCATAAGAAAATGGATCCGATTGGGTTTGCTTTTGAAAACTTTGACGCCATCGGGCGTTACCGAACGGAGGACAATGGCGTGCCAGTGGATTCGGGCGGGCAACTTGATAGCGGCGAGCCTTTCAGAAATGCAGCGGAGTTACGGGCGATTTTTGCGACTAAGAAATCGGATTTGTTTATCCGCTGCGTCACGGAAAAGATGCTGACTTATGCTTTGGGGCGCGGGCTTGAATATTATGATAAACGGCCGGTTGATAAAATTGTTGAGCGGCTGAAGGGCAATGAGGATCGATCGTTTCACCTGGTGATGGGTATCGTGGGAAGCCTGCCATTCGATATGAAGCGTGGTGAAGAGGCCCCATAGAGTCGGCTTGTTTATTGAACGAATTCAGGTTAGGTTACGTCCAAGGAACGCATGGGAATAATTAAACAACTTTCACGGAGAACATTTTTGCGGGGTGCTGGAACGGCTATTGCGTTACCGGCACTGGAGGCCATGATCCCGGGCAAGGCGTTGGCTGCGGGGAATGTGAAATTTCCAACGCGCATGGCGTTCGTGTACATTCCCAATGGCGTCATTCAAAAGGACTGGAACGTCAAAGGCGAGGGCACCGGATACCGGATGTCCCGCACGTTGCAGCCCTTGGAAAAACATCGGGAAGATTTGCTGGTCTTTAGCGGCTTGGCGCATGAAAAGGCGGAAGCCAACGGTGATGGTGCCGGGGATCATGCACGAGCCAATGCCACTTTTCTGACGGGCTGTCAGGCGCGAAAAACCAGCGGTGCTAATATTCGGCTGGGCGTTTCAGTGGATCAAGTGGCGGCACAGCAATTGGTGGGCAAAACCCGGCTGCCTTCTCTGGAGTTGAGCAGTGAAGGCGTGCGATTGAGTGGGCGATGTGATTCCGGTTACAGCTGTGCGTACCAGTTCAATTTGGCGTGGAAAAATGAAACCACGCCTGTGCCGCCGGAATCCAATCCCAAGAAGGTGTTCGACCGCCTTTTTGCGGGCGGTTCAGCAAAAGAGGCTTCGCAGGAGCGAAAGCGACGCATGGCGTTACGGAAAAGCATTCTCGATTTTGCGATGGACGATGCGAAGCAATTGGAGAAGCGCCTTGGTTATACGGACAAGCGAAAGCTCGATGAGTATCTGGAATCTGTGCGGGAAATGGAGCGCCGCGTGGAGGCTATGGCAGAGTCCCCGGTGGATTTACCAAAGGGTTTTTCTGTGCCTGCCGGCAAGCCCAACGATTACGGGGAGCATGTTCGGCTCATGGCGGACATGATGGCCTTGGCGTTTCAAACAGATTCAACGCGTGTGATTTCTTATCTCATGGCGCACGATGGATCGAACCGGAGCTATCCGGTGGTTGGCGTGAAAAGCGGTCACCACAGTCTGTCCCATCACCGCGACAATGCCGAGAAGGTGAAGTCGTTGGCTAAGATCGATCGTTATCATGTGACGCTGTTTGCTAATCTCGTGGAACGTTTGAAAACCATCCCGGAAGGAGAAGGAACGTTGCTGGATCATTCCATGGTCGTATATGGCGGTGCAATTGGGGATGGGAATCGTCACACTCATTATGATTTACCCGTTCTGATGGCCGGTAAGGGCAATGGCGCGATTAAACCGGGGCGGCATGTGGTTTATCCCAAGATGACGCCAATGGCTAATCTGTTCCTCAACATGCTCGATATCATGGGCACGTCAACCGATCAATTGGGTGACAGCACGGGCCGCTTGAAGGGGTTGGCTTAATCACTTCTCTGCTACTGCAAGTAGTGTGGTGAAATTCGGTGGTTCGTCCTCTCGGGCGGCTTCGGTGATTTCCGCCTGCTTAAAGCCAGCTTCAGTGAGCCATTGGTGCAGCGTATTTTTCGGGAAGCCGAGCCAACGATCTCCGTATAATTCCCGAGCCTGTTCGAATTGATGTTCGAGCAAATCCAGAATAATCAAGCGTCCGCCCGGGCGCAGGATTCGGTAGGCTGAGGCCAGTGCCGCTTGGGGGTGTTCGGCGTGATGTAAGGCTTGGCTGAGCAGAGCCACATCGATCGTCTTTGCCCGGATGGGTGGGTTTTCGATGTCGCCATTACGGAACTCGAGGTTTTTTAGGCCGTTTTTTCCAGCTTTGCGCTGGCCAAAATCCACGATGTGTTTGGAATTATCCACACAGATGACCTTGCGGGCATTACGGGCGAGCAGTTCCCCGACCAAACCCTCACCGGAACCAAGATCCGCGATATCAAGCGGAGGTACAAGCTGCAGGAGTAGTTGGCCGAAGGCCTGCCAGGAACGGCCGGGACCGTATTTTTGATCAAACCGGCCGGCGACTTGATTGAAATACACTTGGGCCTGTTCACTACGCTGCTCAAGCACGCGCTTGAGGTTGCGGCCGTCCTGTTCGTGTTCGTCGCCTTCGCTGGCAATTTGCCGGGCCAATTCAAGGCATTCACGGGCTTGATGGCTGGTTTCTGGATTAATGCGGTACAGCGAGCGCTTGCCGTCTTTACGAAACGTGAGTAGGTCATTTTCCTGAAGCACACCAAGATGGGTTGAAATACGAGATTGGCCCAATTCGGTGATTTCCTGAAGTTCATTGACTGAGAGCTCCTCACGGCTCAATAAAGCGACCAGTCTAAGTCGGGTGGCGTCGGTAAGCGCTTTCAGAATTTTCAGTGATTGGCTCATGGTGGAGAAAATTGAATTGACGCTCTTCGAAAATTTAATATCTTTTAATCCGGATACGTCAATATGTAAATTGACATCCCTTGAAATCTCATGGCCAAAAGTTACATATTTTCCTCTGAATCCGTTGGTGAAGGTCATCCGGATAAGGTGTCGGACACCATCAGCGATGCAATTCTAGATGCGTGTTTGGCGCAGGATAGGAACAGCCGCGTGGCTTGCGAGACCTTTGTGAAAAGCAATGTCGTCTGTGTAGGAGGCGAGATCACTACTAAGGCAAAGTTTGATTATGAGCAGGTGATCCGAAAGGCGATCCGCGATATTGGTTACGTGAATGATGATGACGTGTTTCATGCTGACAAGGTGTTCATCAATAACTACCTAACAGCGCAAAGTCCGGATATTGCGCAGGGAGTTGATGCCCGCAAAGCATCGGGCAAGGCCACGGCTGAACAGGGCGCGGGGGATCAGGGCCTCATGTTTGGTTATGCCTGTGATGAAACCCCGGAGCTGATGCCGGCGCCGATCATGTATTCCCACCGGTTGGGGCGTCAGCTCACCAAGCTTCGCAAAGCCGGAAAGGCTAAATGGCTGCGGCCGGATGCTAAGACGCAAGTTTCTGTTCAGTATGAAAATAATAAACCAGTGAAGGTTACCAGCGTGGTGGTTTCGACTCAGCATGCCGCCGATGCCAGCAATAAGACCATCCGTGAATTCATTACACGGGAGGTCATCGAGAAATCAATTCCCAAAAAGATGCTGGCTAGGGACACGCAGATTTTAATCAATCCCACTGGACGGTTTGTTATCGGTGGTCCAGAAGGCGATAGCGGTTTAACGGGCCGTAAGATTATCGTCGATACCTACGGCGGTATGGGACGCCATGGGGGCGGCGCTTTCAGTGGTAAGGATCCCAGCAAGGTTGATCGTAGTGCGGCATACATGGGGCGTTATGTGGCTAAGAATATTGTTGCTGCTGGTCTGGCTACCCGGTGTGAAATTCAATTTGCTTATGCGATTGGCTATCCCAAACCGGTTTCGGTGCACGTGGATACATTTGGAACCAACACCGTGGCTGAGGGGAAAATAATTCGTGCGGTTAACAAAGTTTTTCAGCTTAAACCGGCTGATATTGTGAAGCAGTTGAAACTGCTTCGACCTATTTATTCGTTGACCACGAATTACGGTCACTTTGGTAAAAACCAAAAAGACATTACCTGGGAAAAAACCGACAAAGTAGCTGCCTTGCAGCGTGTGTTAAAATAGGAGGAATACAAATGACGATGACGCTTGAAAAACAAAAAATGGATTATCATGTCCGTGATATGTCACTGGCTGATTTTGGCAGGAAGGAAATCGATATTGCCGAAATGGAAATGCCCGGCCTGATGGCTACGCGCGAAAAATACGGGCCGGATAAGCCTTTGGCCGGCGTAAAGATCATGGGCTCACTGCACATGACTATCCAGACCGCTGTGCTGATCGAGACCCTCGTGGAGTTAGGTGCTGATGTGCGTTGGTGTTCCTGTAACATATTCTCCACGCAGGATCATGCGGCTGCGGCCATTGCGGCCGCGGGCGTTCCAGTGTTTGCCTGGAAGGGGGAGACTCTGGAAGAATACTGGGATTGCACTTTTAAAGCCCTCACTTGGCCGGATGGTTCCGGGCCGGATCAAATCGTTGACGATGGCGGAGATGCAACGCTGCTGATCCACAAGGGGCTGGAGTTGGAAAACGGTAGTGATTGGGTTGATTCTAAATCTGACAGTGAGGAAGAACAGGTTATCAAAAACCTGCTTAAAAAGGTGAATGCTGACAAGCCTGGTCACTGGAGGCCGGTGGCGGAGGCGATTGTGGGCGTGTCCGAAGAGACCACCACGGGGGTGCAACGTCTGAAACAAATGGAGGAACGCCATGAGTTGTTGTTTCAAGCCGTTAATGTAAACGATTCGGTAACTAAGTCTAAATTCGACAATGTCTTTGGTTGCCGCCACTCATTGGTGGATGGCATCAAACGGGCATTGGATGTATTGGTCTCCGGCAAAGTAGCGATGGTGTGTGGTTACGGCGATGTAGGCAAGGGCTCGGCCGAATCGCTTGCTAATGAGCGCGCCCGGGTGATGGTGTCTGAGGTGGATCCCATCTGTGCACTGCAGGCTTGCATGGCAGGTTATCAAGTCACGACAGTTGAGGACGCGCTTTCTGAAGCTGATATTTTCGTTACCACCACCGGAAATAAGGACATTATCACTGCGGACCATATGGCTCGCATGAAGGATCAGGCGATCGTCTGCAACATTGGCCATTTTGATAATGAAATTCAGGTGGCTGGTTTGGAGGCAATGGAAGGGGTCACGCGGGAAGTCATCAAAGACGATTCCATTCCTGGCGGTCCTGTGGATCGGTATACATTCCCGGATGGCCATTCAATTTATTTGTTGGCTGAAGGGCGTCTCATTAATCTAGCTTGCGCGACTGGGCACCCGAGTTTTGTTATGTCCAATAGTTTTACGAACCAAACGATCGCGCAGATCGATATTCGTAAGAATCCTGATCGTAAAGTTGGTGTGTACCGCCTTGATAAACAACTCGATGAAGAGGTGGCACGACTACACTTGGGTAAGTTGGGTGCGAAGTTAACCGAGCTTACACCTGAACAGGCGGATTATATCAGCGTCCCGGTTGAAGGGCCGTATAAGCCTGAGCATTATCGCTACTAAAAGGCGGGGTATTTCACGGCGGGCTTCGGCCCGCCTTTTTTGTGGGCAGATAGTACCCTTGGGCGCATGATGCGCGTGTGGCGCAACTAACGATGAATCCTCCTTGCGGCGGGCAATGGGTTCGATATGTGGGGGATGTGATGGAGTTTACCCTCTGCGGCCTTTCGAGTTCTGCCGGAGAACTTCGTGTTTTTCTTCGAACCACTATTGGACGTGGGCGTCAGGTGCGGGAGGAAATCATCCGCGGAATTGAAGAGCCTGGTGTGCAGTTGGAAGGCAGTTGGCGTGATGTGCCCATGCGTTTTGATGGCGGTGTATGGTCGGTGAAACTGGCCTTGACGGAGGTGGGGTGGTTTCAATCTAAGGCTTATGCAGTCGATGCAGAAGGCCGACAGCACTGGCCCGATGGTGATAACATAGGGCTCTCGGTGCATCCCAATTCCTGCCGCACGGCCAATACCATTTACTGCGCTTTCCCGCGGATGTTTGGCCCAACGAAAACTCGAAGTGAAACCGCATCAATGGATCATGATCCACGAATCATATCGCTGGATGACCAAGGCTACACGGTGATCCCTCCGGGTGGTGGTTTACGAGATTTGAAAGCCGAGCTGCCGCACATTTTTGAAACGCTCGATTGTCGAATCCTCCATTTGTTGCCCGTGAATCCGACGCCGACCACGTACGCGCGGATGGGACGTTTTGGCAGTCCCTATGCCTGCGGGGATTTGACGGCCATCGATCCTGCCCTGGTGGAATTCGATCTGCGAACGACGGGCGTGGAGCAATTTCGTGAACTGGCAAGGGGTGTGCACAGCCATGGCGGTCAGTTGTTTTTGGATTTGGTGATCAATCATACAGGCTGGGGCAGCACTTTGCAGGAAAATCATCCCGAATGGTTCCTTCGCGAACCCAACGGTGATTTCGCCAGCCCTGGTGCGTGGGGCAACGTGTGGGCGGATTTAGTCGAGTTGGACCCGAATCACCCGGAACTCTGGGAGCACATGGCTTCGGCGTTTCTTGAATGGTGCCGGCGCGGTGTGGATGGTTTTCGCTGTGATGCCGGCTATAAAGTGCCAATGCCAGTATGGCGTTATATCACCGCCCGTGTGCGGGAGCATTTCCCTGACACTGTTTTTCTGCTGGAAGGATTGGGTGGCGGTTGGGCCGATACCGCGGCATTGCTCACAGAGGGCGGGATGCAATGGGCTTATTCAGAGCTCTTTCAGGAATACAACGGCGACCAGGTTGCCGGCTATTTGGAGCATGCGCTGACGCAAAGCGAACGCGTTGGCACGCTCATTCATTACAGTGAAACACATGATAACAGCCGGTTGGCTTCCAAAGGACGGGCATGGTCGTTGTTGTCCGTCTACGTTATGTGTGTCTGCTCGATGGCGTAACGACGCACAGATTAACTGATGGGGCCGCCCGGGCGACCCTCGTATTCGCGCCGGCGGCAAAAGAGCAGTAGGAACCTGCCCAGGTG
>CAJWMQ010000124.1 GCA_913042895.1 uncultured Verrucomicrobiales bacterium
ACATCCTGGGGCTGAAGAAGGTCCCAAGGGTTCGGCTGTTCGCCGATTAAAGTGGCACGCGAGCTGGGTTCAGAACGTCGTGAGACAGTTCGGTCCTTATCCACCGTGGGCGTAGGAAACTTGAGGGGTTCACTTCCTAGTACGAGAGGACCGGAATTGACGCACCTCTGGTGTGGCAGTTGTCGTAGCAACGGCAGCGCTGCGTAGCTAAGTGCGGAAGAGATAAGCGCTGAAAGCATCTAAGCGCCAAGCTCCTCCCAAGACAAGGTTTCCCCACCAGGCTCCTGGAAGACTACCAGGTTGATAGGCCAGAGGTGTAAGCACAGTAATGTGTTGAGCTGACTGGTACTAATGTCCGATCGGCTTATCTTAACCCGAAAGGGTTAAATACATTAACTCGGAAGAGTTGAATCAAATATTAGCCGACAAAACGTTCGCAGGATAAGAAACAAAATCCATGTAAGGTTTTCAGAGAATTATGGCACATTTTGGTAAGGCCAAATGACATTTTTTTGGTGGCTATAAAGAAGTGGCCCGACCCGATCCCATCCCGAACTCGGCCGTCAAACGCTTCATTGCCGATGGTAGCGATTGTATAGCTTTCGCGAGAGTAGGTTGCCGCCAGTTTTTACTTAACCGGACTCGGAGAGTCCGGTTTTTTTGTTTACGCATTAGTTCAACGGATGCATTAAAAAGCGCGGCGATGAGCAATAATGGGACAGTTTATTTAGTGGGTGCCGGGCCTGGAGATCCGGGGTTGTTGACCCGGCGGGGGGCGGAGCTGATAGGCCGCGCTGATGTGCTGGCTTATGACGCGCTCTGTAATTCTTCTTTTTTAAAACTGGCTTCGGAATCTGCGGAGATAATTTATGCCGGCAAGCGTGCCGCTGATCATGCAATTCCTCAGGATGAACTGAACCAGTTGTTGGTGCAAAAGGCGTGCGAAGGGAAAACTGTGGTGCGCTTGAAGGGCGGGGATCCGTTTGTATTTGGCCGCGGTGGCGAGGAGGCTGAGGAGTTGGCTGAGGCCGGGATCCCGTTTGAGATTGTTCCCGGCATATCTTCCTCGGTGGCCGCACCGGCTTATGCGGGGATACCTGTAACGCATCGGGACTATTGTTCTAGTTACACGGTGATCACAGGGCATGAACGGCCTGAAAAGGGCAACGAAAGCTCCATTAATTGGAAGCAGCTCGCGGAAAGTGATGGTACTAAGGTCATTCTAATGGGGGTTGAGCGGATCCGCGGTATTGCAGAGCGGTTGATGGAAAACGGTCTCGATGCTGAAACGCCTGTGGGAATGGTGCGTTGGGGCACGACATGCCGGCAGGAAACCTTAACTGGGAAGCTTGGGACGATTGCCGATCTTGTTGAACAAAAAGGGTTTAAAGCACCGGCTGTCACCATTGTCGGTGGGGTGGTTGATTTGCGGGGGCAACTCAGTTGGTTTGAGCGCCGGCCGTTGTTTGGTCGGCGGGTTGTGGTGACTCGCACTCGCACGCAAGCCAGCGCCTTGGGGGCACGCTTGTCTGAGTTGGGGGCGGATGTCCTAGAGATTCCCACCATTAAAATCGCGGAACCGGAAGACCGTGAAGCGTTGCGTGACAGTTTGATCGGACTAGGTTCCTATCAATGGCTTGTATTCACCAGCCCGAATGGAGTGGATTGTTTTTTTAATTATTTCTTTAAGGGATTTGATGATCTGCGCGATTTAGGGGGATGCCGGATTGCGGCGGTGGGGCCGGCAACGGCCGCCAAACTCAGGGCGTTGCATCTCAAGATTGATTTGATGCCCGATTGTTATACGGCCGAAGGGGTGGCTGCAGCATTTCGTGATAGCGAGGAATATTCGGTTGAAAACGAAAACGTGGCCTTGTTCCGTGCGCAAGTGGCGAACCCGGAATTGCCTCGCGAACTGGAATCACTCGGAGCGATCGTCGATGACATTCCCGTATATCAAACCGTGCCGGAAACCGATGACCGCAATGGCGCCGTGGCTAGGTTAGAGAAGGAAGGAGCCGACTGGATTACGTTCACCAGCAGTTCCACTGTAGAACATTTTGATGCACGGTTTGGTTTGGTGGCGACTTTGGAAAAGCATGGGACGAGTGTCCTCAGCATCGGGCCGGAAACCACCAAGGCACTCAAGAAGTTGGGCGTCGAGCCGGCAGTGGAGGCGCAGCCGCACTCCATTGATGGTATGGTGGAGGCTCTAAAGGCAGCAGCGGGTTAACGGCAGAACCGCTCGAGCAATACCTCCAATTCAATCCGCTGCAGTTTTTGCAGGGCCTCATATTCCGGCGTGCCCGGTGAGGCTTCACTGACGGCATCCACGTAGGCAAAAGGATCCCATTTTGCTGTTGCGAGGTGAGTCAGTGAGGTGTCTTTGAGCGCCAGAGCGGCCCGAGTGTTGATTGAGTCAAAGGCTTCGTGCTGACCTGCTCGTGTAAACCAGTATTTGGCGTTTGAATAATCGGGCTCGCGGCGATGCATAATGCCATGCAGGAAGCTGCCATCGTTTGAGTTAATATTCTGTGAAAGATTATGCGAGGCGTCTAAGTGATCGTGCCAAAGGAGCAAGGCACTGTGGATCAGGGGTTTTTGTTGGTGGGCAAGATCAAGTTTGTCGAGGGCGGCATGGCATTGGTCGAGGTTGAGGGCCCCGGTTCTGTGTTCGGGGCCGAGGGATGCCAGAGTAGGGGTATCCAATATTTTTTTAATTTCTTGGGGGATACTCATGATCAAAGGGCGGCTTGGACACTTTCGCGATAGGCCTCTTGAAGTTTTAAGGTGATCGGGGATTGGTTGATTTCATGGCCATCCAAGGTGCCGATTGGTTGGATTTCCCTGACGCTATTGGTGAGGAATAATCCATCGGCCGACAGAAGTTCTTCGTGAGGCAGATCAGACTGAGCAGTGCGAATACCGAGGTCGGCGGCTAGCTCCAAGACAAACCCGCGGGTTATACCACCAAGGCAGCCGCTGGCAAGGGGTGGTGTTCTTACGACATTTTCCGCTACGGCAAATATGTTACTGGCAGCGGTCTCGGTGGCGTGACCGTTGCGGTTCAATAGCAGTGCATCGTGGACCTCGGCCCGTTCAGCTTCCCGCATGGCAATGATATTTACTAGTTTGTTGGCGGTCTTGAGCGTGGAAAGCGGATCGTGGTCGCTGAGAATTCCTGCTGCGGTAATAATGTTCACGCGTGTTCTCGGATCAGCCACAGGAGGGGCGTCATGTAGTGAAATGAGCACGGTGGGTGAACTGCAGCCCATGGAGCTGTAGCCACGCTTACCGGTTCCGCGCGTGATGTAAAGGCGGAGGATTCCGTCGGAGACCTTGTTGCGTGCGATTAATTCACGGCAATGGTCAGTCCATTCATCAAAGGAAAAGGGGTCCTCGATATGGAGCCCACTCAAGCCGTGGGCCAGTCGGCCAAGGTGGCGTTCGAGTAGGAAGGGATGCCCTTGATAAATGCGAATCGTTTCAAACACTCCATCACCGTAAAGAAAGCCGCGGTCGAAGGCGGATACCTGCGCCTGCTTCTCAGGAATCCATTCGCCGTTGAGGAAGACTTCCATTAGGTGAGCCAGTCTTTCATCACGCGGCCGGCAACATCCGTGAGTCGGAAGTCGCGGCCCTGAAAGCGATAGGTTAGCTTCTTGTGGTTCAAGCCAAAGCAATGAAGGAGAGTGGCTTGAAGATCATTAGGGTGCACTGGGTTTTCAGCGATGCTCCAGCCGATCTCATCAGTTTTGCCGTATACTTGGCCGCCTTTCAAACCGCCGCCTGCCATGACCGTGGAGAAACAGAACGGATGATGATCGCGGCCGGTGGCATTCTTATTTCCACCGCGGTTCTCCCCGAGCGGTGTGCGGCCGAATTCCGAAGACCATTGCACAAGCGTGCTATCGAGCAGGCCGCGTTCTTTCAGATCGCGAATGAGCGCGGCGATGGGTTGATCGACCACACTGGAGTTATATTTCAATTCCCCGTCCAGCTTGCTGTGGTGATCCCAGGAAGCATAGACAATATTGATGTAACGTACGCCCCGTTCAACCATGCGCCGGGCGAGCAGGCAGTTGCGGGCAAAATCCTGATGGGTGTCACCAAATTTACCGCGGCCTCCTCCACCGGGATCGGGCCTGTCCACGCCGTACGCCTTAAGGGTGGAGGCGTTTTCCGTGGAGAGATCGATCAATTCCGGGGCGGCTGTTTGCATGCGGCTGGCCAATTCATAACTGGCAATGCGGCTAGCGATTTCGGGGTCGTGGATTTTTTCAAAACGCCCTTGGTTGACGGCGTTCAGGGTGTCGAGTCCGGCGCGTTGAAGTTCTGGTGGGAGGCCCTTGGGATTGGAAAGATTAAGCACTGGGTCGCCCTTTGTGCGAAACAACACACCGGCGTACGAACTGGGGAGAAACCCACTTTGCCAGAGGGTTGCGCCTCCGCTGGAGCCGCGGCCGGCGGTGAGCACCACGTAGCCCGGGAGATTTTTGGATTCACTGCCCAAGCCGTAATTGATCCATGAACCGGCAGTAGGCATTCCGAAACGGGACACGCCGCACTGCATTAGGAGTTGACCGGGGTGATGATTAAACTCTTCCGAATGCATGGAGCGGACCATGAGTAGGTCATCAGCTACTGAACCGAGGTGGGGTAGGAAATCACTGAACTCCAAACCGGACTGGCCGTGTGCCTTGAAGGTACGCTGGGAGCCCATGAGCTTGGCGGTGTCCGGCTTGATGAATGCAAACCGCGCCTTGTCCAGAATCTCCTTGGGGAGCGACTGGCCGTTCCGTTTGTTCAACTCCGGTTTGGGGTCAAAGAGATCCAGATGCGAGGGGGCCCCGGCCATGAAAATATTAATGCAAGCCTTGGCTGTGGGTTCAAAGTGTGGCTTGCGCGGCGCAAGAGGATTGGCAAGTTCCTTGGCTAGCAAGCCGTCCTCAACCAGAAGCGAGGCCAAGGCGGCACCGCCGAGCCCGCTGGCACTGGTGGCCAGGAAATCCCGTCGTGTTTGTTGGAGTTGAGTTTGGGCGGGGTGCATGATCACTCGCGGGTGATGAATTCGTCAAGGTTTAGGAAAATTCGCGTAACCACAGCCCACGCACTGGCCTCAGGATCGCCGTTAAAGGCGGCTGCTGCGTCTTCATTATCGGTATAATAGGCCTTGGCCTTTGTCAGAAGGTCGGTAAAGGCTGCGATTTCGGAGGAGGCCGGTTGGCGCGCCGTGCAGAGCTGGAAGCCGAGTTGAATGCGGGCGGTGTCCTCGGCGCGTTCGGCAAGGAGTCGCTTGGCCATGGCCTTGGCGGCATCGGTGAAGACAGTGTTGTTCAAGGTGGCTAGGGCAGCAAGGGGGGTGTTGGAAATATTTCGTTGCACACAAGTGACATTACTGTCCGGACAATCAAAGGTAATGAGATTTGGGTGCGGCGAAGTGCGTTTGAAAAAGGTGTACATACCTCGCCGGAATTGATCTTCGCCATTGCTGGTTTTCCATTTGAAATTATTGGCATAGCTCAGTTCGGCGACGCCCGGCGGCAAAGGGGGGAAGACGCTGGGGCCGCCAATCTTCGCGGAAAGCTGGCCGGTGGCGGCGAGCGTGAGATCGCGGATGGTTTCGGCCTGAACCCGGAACCGGTTTTGGCGATGGAGCAAATGGTTGTTGGGATCAATCTCGGCAAGCTCGAGCCGGTGGCGGGAGGATTGCTGATAGGTGGCGCTCCGGGTAATGAGCCGAATCATGGCCTTGCGGCTCCAATTAAGCCGGACGAATTCGCCGGCCAACCAGTTGATCAGGGCGGGATGCGAGGGGGCATCGCCGCGGGCGCCGAAGTCGTTCATGGTACGCACGAGGCCTTCGCCAAAGAGATTGCTCCAAATGTGGTTGACGGTAACGCGTGGCACGATGGGGGTTTGGCCATCAACCAGCCAGCGGGCGAGATCAAGGCGGTCGCCTTGGGCGCGATTTTTAATGGCGGGCAAGGTGGCGAATGTGCCGGGTGAAACAATTTCGCGCGGTTGCTTAAACTCGCCGCGATGCAGGACGTGTGTCGTGCGGGGACTGCTGGTGCGCTGGGCAATGACGCGCACACTCATTACGGGCGGTTTAGGGGCACCTTCGGTGAGCTTCTTCAAATCTGACTGGAGACGCATGGCGTCAGGGTTGAGTCCGCGGGCGAAGGCGAGGAGAGATTGTTTGTCTTTCGCAGAACGTTGATCGGCAGGCTTAGCGAGGAGCTTCGCGATGGCTGCGGGAATGCGATCATCTGCCGCGTGCCCGGTGCGTGCGCTGAGGCGGAGGCGGCCGATGGTGTGTTGGGTGCCGTATTTTTGATCGAGGACGATGTGCAGAAAAATATCGGAGTTCGCCTCGAAGGGTTTGGTAAAGGTGACCGTGAGTTGATTTGGTTTGCCGAACTGATTGGCAATGGCCCAGCCGGATCCGGTTTGGCCGCCGGCAGTTTTACCATCAATGGCATTTTTGGCGGACCACCCTTTTTGTTCGTAGGTGGCGGTCGCCTTTGCGAGGGCGATGGGTTTGCCGGTGAATTTGCGATCGGTGTTTGCGTAGATGCGGATGTCGTTGAGCACAAAATTCCCATGTTGGGTCCGCCCGGGGCCTTTGGCCCCAAGTGAAGGATCGGGCAGCACTTCTAGGCGGATACCGGTGAGTTCGCGTTGGGAGGTTTTGAACTCCAGCTCGTATTCGGCTGTGGCGGGGGTGTCGCCGGACACCAGTAGGGAGGCGTCTTGCTGAAGCTGAAACTTTACTTTGGGATTTTGCTCGGCTTGGGCGGAGAGAAAATCCAGAGCATGAAAAGTCACTGCCGAGTCTGGTCGAGCAGCTAGTTCAGTTAGGAGTTTCCTCTCTAAGGCGGGCCATTGTTTTTCAAGAATGGCATCGTGCTCGGTAATTTTGGACTGCAGGGCATTGACTTTGGCATTGTGCTTTTTGCGGGTGTCTTCGAAATCCACAAGCGCCTGTCGTGAACGAGGGATGCTGGCACTGCTTTCATCGCCATTATTGAAATAGGCGTAGAGTTGGTAGTACTCCTTTTGGGTGAGCTGATCGTACTTGTGGTTGTGACAGCGAGCGCATCCGACTGTAAGGCCGAGCCAAACTGAGCCGAGTGTTTCCACGCGGTCCATCACGGCGGCGACACGCCATTGCTCACGGTCGGTGCCACCTTCGGTGTTGGTCAGGGTTTGACGGTTGAAAGCAGTCGCTAGTTTTTGCAGGGCGGTGGCGTTGGGGAGAAGATCGCCGGCGAGTTGCTCGATGGTGAATTGGTCAAAGGGGAGGTCGGCGTTGATAGAGTTGATGACCCAATCGCGATATCGCCAGGCATTCATACGTGGGCGATCTTTTTCGTAGCCATCACTATCGGCATAGCGGGCCTTGTCGAGCCAGTGTCGGCCCCAGCGTTCGCCAAAATGCGGCGAGTCAAGTAGGCGTTCGACGAGACGGTTGTAGGCTTCCGGTGATTTGTCGTTTATGAACTCGCTGACTTCCTTGGGGGTGGGAGGAAGCCCAATCAGATCATAACTGAGCCGCTTGATGAGCGTGAGGCGGTCGGCCCGCGGTGAAGGCTGCAGTTCTCGCTTCTCGAGTTGAGCGAGGACGAAGCGGTCAATTCCATTTCGAACCCAGGATGAATCGTGGATTTTTGGGAGAGGGATTCGTTTCAGAGGGCGATAGGCCCAATGTTGGCTCCACTTGGCACCCTCGGAAATCCATTGGCGAATGAGCGCGACCTCGGTCGGTTTCAGGCGGGAACCATGCTCCGGCGGCGGCATCAGTTCATCGGTATCCTGCGTGCTAATGCGGTAGAGCAGCTCGCTGTCTTCCGGTTTGCCGGGCACGAGGGCAGGCTCGCCGGATTTCAATTTGCTATGAAGCGATTCTTCTTCGGTAAGATTTAGTCCACTTTTTTGTTCATCGGGTCCATGGCAGAGCGTGCAGTGCTCGGCAAAAATGGGCTGGATATCGCGAGCGAAATCGATGTTTTCTGCCTGTAAAAATGATGAAATAACTAATCCAGGGATAATTGAGGTGATATTGATGGGGGCAGATAACATGACGAACACCTCTTTCAGGCAAAAAGCATAGACTTTTTGGGTAAATTAGGTCAAATTAAAGCTGCGCGAAGGAGAGAAACACACGTTTGCCCCTATCGCCTTGGTATATAACGTGCTAAATTTAAACATGATGAAAAAAGTGCCTGTCTTTTCCCATTGTCTGATTTTCGCGGCCGCTTCGGCTTGTTTTTCGCAATGGCTGATTGCCGGTGTTCCCGGGGCAGTACCCGGCGTTCCCGGAACCGTTCCAGGAGTAGGTGTGCCCGGGGCAATCCCCGGGGGAGTGCCGGGGATGGCTGTGCCCGGAGGCGTTCCTGATGGAGTACCCGGCATGGTGGCACCAGGAGGTGATCCCGGGGGAGTGCCGGGGGCCGGAGGGCAGCAAGTTCAAGGCTTGCAGAATTTGAACCCGCAGGTGAAGCGCGTTCCTATTTGGGATCCGGCGCGTGGCCCCATGCCGCCTATGATGGCCATTCAATTACTCACCGGTAACGGTTTTACAGCACGTTCTTACTATAATGGGGTGCCGGATCTTTCCTCCCGTGAAGCCAGCCAAGTACGTACACGTGATGTTATCAAAAGGAAACTTCAAACAATTAAGCTTCCTCCCATGGGGCAGGATGGTAAAGGCTTTGATGGGATGAACATGAGCGCCGTGCTCAATTTGTTGGAGGCTGAGATTAAGAAATACGATCCCACTGGAACCGGGATTTCATTGGTTATAAACCCTTACATTGATCCGGGTGGGGCGGCCATTTCTCCGACTCCTGTACCCGGTGGAGGGGCCAATGGTCCGGCGGGTCCGGGTGATGGAATGGCGATTGACCCGGTTACAGGACTCCCTGTTGGGGGAGGCGCTGGGCCGGTTGGCGGGGCACCAGCTATTGATCCGATTACTGGGTTACCATTAAACACTGGAGTGCCAGGTGCGGCACCAGGATTGCCGGGGGTGCCTGGTGTGGGAGGCGTACCCGGTATGGGGGGCGGTGTGCCGGGGCTCGGCGGTGTTCCCGGAATGGGAGGTGCGCCAGGCATGGGGATGCCCGGTCTTGGTGGAATGCCCGGGGCCGGTGGCGGGGCTGCTCCTTCTACCGCAATGCAAGGAGCATTTGATCCCGAGCAGGTCAAAGTCATGAATCTTGGCAGAGGCCTTCCGGCGATGACTGTAAAGCAAGTTCTGGACGTGGTCGCGATGTCTTTCGATCACCC
>CAJWMQ010000125.1 GCA_913042895.1 uncultured Verrucomicrobiales bacterium
AAGCCGGTGACGCCGCACCCGCGATTCGTTGGTAAAACTGGCCTTGGGCCTTACGGCGATTTTGTGATGAATGTGGACGACACCGTCGGTCAGGTGCTTAAGGCGTTGGATGAAACCAAGCTGGCGGATAACACGTTAGTGATGTTCACCAGTGACAACGGCTCGTTCATGTATCGCGTGGACGACGAGGATGATCACGTGAAGACGCCGGCTAAGCAGCAGTACCATTCCGAGAGCCACACAGCCAACGGCCCATGGCGTGGCACCAAGGCGGACATCTGGGAAGGCGGACATCACGTGCCGTTCTTTGCCCGCTGGCCCGGCAAGGTGCAGGCCGGTAGCCAGAGCGCGCAAGTGATCACGCACACCGATCTCTTTGCCACCGTTGCGGCCATTGCCGGCGCCAAGATTCCCAAGGGTGCTGCGGCCGATAGCTACAGTTTTCTGCCGCTCCTACTCGGTAAAGCTAAGAGCTACGCGCGTCCACCGGTGATTCATCATTCCTCCAGCGGCATGTTCGCTATCCGTGATGGCGATTGGAAACTCGTTCTCGGCAATGGCTCCGGCGGTCGTCAAAAACCGCGCGGGAAGGCATTTGAGAAACCATACTTTCTGGCGAACATTAAGACACATGGCGGTGAACAGAAAAATTTTGTTGAAGCCGAACCGGCTATCGCAAAACGACTCGAGAAAATCTTTCAAAAAATTCACAAAAACGAGCATCGTTAACCCAAAAGGTAAAAAGCACTATAAATTAAGTATTTTAATTATGAGTTGCTAATGTGACTCATTCTCAAAAATGGCTTACACCTCATATCTTTTTAGATGATGAAGTGTTCTTCAAGTGATGGAAAATATCGTGGAAATATCCGATCAGGAGCGGTCGAGTTCTGCGGATTTGCTAATTTGTGACTGTTTTCGGGTAAAGGCGTCGGCCATTCATGAGGCCATTAACGAGGGAAATGCGCAGACCATCTGCGAAGTCACTCGCCAAACCAATGCGGGAAGTGGCTGTGGTAGTTGCCAGTGCCGCATCCAGCGCCTCCTCGCTGGGTTCCCTGCCGAGTGCGGTCCCTGTGCTTTATGTCCCGGTTGTGGATACGTTAGGAGTCTCTGCAATTGTCAGGCGGCATAGTCTCTAGTGTTGGGATTGAGTCTCGTTAGCAAACATATTTTTTTACATCCCATTTGTTTGTGCTATTTTCACAACTTGTGTGTTACGTGCACTCGCTTTTATTCGAAACAAAAGGAAATAGATATGAAAGGAAATGATCAGGTCATCGAAGCTTTGAACGCGGGCTTAACAATCGAGTTAACCGCAATCAACCTCTACTTCATCCACTCCAAGATGCTTAGTAGTTGGGGACTTAAAAAACTGGCGGATTATTACTATAAGGAATCCATTGAGGAGATGAAGCACGCTGATGAAGTAATTGATCGGATACTTTTCTTGGATGGAGTGCCGGCGATCTCTCGTTACGGCGTTATTAAAGTAGGGGACAAACCTCAGGCAATGATCGAAAATGGGATGGAACTCGAGATTAAAGGTGCCTCCACTTACAATGAAGCCGTAAGGTTAGCGGCGGATGTCAAAGACAACTCAAGTCGAGAACTTATGGAGCGTATGGTCGTAGAGTCTGAGCAAAGTATAGACTGGGCCGAAGCTCAATTGGACCTCATTAAAATGGTTGGTACCGAAAATTACTTGTCCCAACAAATGGGTGATGCCGGTGGCGGGAATTAGATTTAATTTCTAGAGCTAAGCAGGTTATTGTGCGTAATGTGCTTTGGTGCTTTGTTATTTCACCGGTCGCAATCAAACACGCGGCGATGCCAAGACCTTGCAGGATGCCTGTACATCATCAAAAATCCGAGGGCAGTATGAAAGCGTTGGTGGTTTCTCTGATGACTTCCGATTCATTTCTGTGCCGCGCCCAATCGCCAAAATAATTTTATGAAAAAACTCATTTGCCTTTTTCTGTTCGCCTGGAGTTTGAATTCCCTCTGGGCGGCGAAACCATACAACGTGCTCTTCATCATTTCTGATGACCTCACGTCCACGGCCTTGTCGTGCTATGGCAATACGGTGTGTCGCACGCCGAATATCGACGCGTTGGCGGCGAAGGGCACGCGCTTTACGCGGGCGTATTGTCAGGGCACCTACTGCGGGCCGTCGCGTGCGTCGTTCATGAGCGGATATTATCCGCATGCCACGGGGGTGTTGGGTTACAAGAGTCCGCGGCCGCAGATCGGCACTCGAGCCACGTGGAGCCAGCATTTCATTAATCACGGCTATCACGCTGCGCGCGTGAGCAAGATTTATCACATGGGGGTGCCCGGAGGCATCGAGCAGGGTGGAGACGGAGCGGATGACGCGGCTTCTTGGAACGAACGCTACAATAGCCCCGGCCCCGAATGGCGCGCGCCGGGTAAAGGCGAGACCCTGCAGGGTAATCCAGACGGTAAACGGCCGGTGGTGGGCGGCAACACGTTTGTGGTGGTGGAAGCCGAAGGCGATGATCTTGTGCATTCGGATGGCAAGACGGCGGTGAAGGCGGCGGAGTTGATCGGCAAGTTTTCCAAGCAGGACAAACCGTTTTTCCTTGGGGTCGGTTTTGTGCGGCCGCATGTGCCATTTGTAGCACCGAAGAAATATTACGAACCTTTTCTGCCATACTCTAAAATGAAACTACCTCCCAAGATCGAGGGCGACTGGGATGATATTCCGAAGCCGGGCATCAACTATTGCACCAGCCTGAACATGAAGATGGACATCCGGAAACAGAAAAAGGCGGTCGGCGGCTATTACGCGTCGGTTGCGTTTGTGGACGCGCAGGTGGGTAAGGTGATGGCAGCGCTAAAGGCGTCTGGTCAGGAAGACAACACCATCGTGATTTTTACGAGCGACCACGGCTTTCACTTGGGCGAACATGATTTCTGGGCGAAGGTGAGTTTGCTCGATGAATCTTCGCAGGTGCCGTTGATCATCAGCGTGCCGGGTAAGCAACCGGCTGTGTGCCACTCGCTCACCGAATTGCTCGATCTTTACCCGACACTATCCGCTCTTTGTGGGTTGCCTGCTCAACCACGTCTACAAGGCAAAGATATATCCCGAATGCTCGATGACCCTGATCACACTGTTCGAAAGGCTGCCTTCTCCGTGGCCCCGATGAGGAAGGGATTTTTATTGCGTGAGGATGACTGGGCATTCATCCAGTACGGAGAACAGGGACAGAACGGGATGGAGTTGTTCCACATCAAAACCGATCCGCACCAATACACAAATCTTGTCGGAAAGCCGGCTCATGCTTCAACACTCGACCGTTTCCGCAAGCAAATGACGGCTAAGCTCGCGGCTATTCGAAATAACGATTTAGATAAATAAAGTCACCAGGTTCTTGGCGAAAAAACCTCGGAGTTGACAAGTACTGGTTCCACGCTAGTTTTGAAACGTGCGGTTTGCATCGATTTTTATAGCTGGCTTGATTTTGGTTGCTTGGTTTTCAGCGACTAATCACAGCCTTCTTGTAGCGGTTGTTCCAAATACTGGATCAGATGCATGTTGTGCGGAAGTGGATGAATATCCGGAAAATCATGATCCATTACGCGATTGTGGAATTTGCTTCATCGAAGAGGAAGGCATTCTTACTTTTGCGTCAGGGAGATTTCTATGTTTCGAAAAAATTCTATCAAATTTTGAGAGTTCATGGGTCTATTTAGCTTCTGACTCTTCAAAGACGACGAGACTCATTGCTGACCGTGCTCCTCCAGATCTAGCATCTTGGCATTTCAAAAATCGAAACGCACTTCTCGGGCGTTCTCCATCAAATCTTTTTTAAAGAGCCTTAAAGGGTTCTGTTCCACGTTCGAATAAAGGCACAATTGTGTCTTAGTATTTATTGTAATTAAGTTTGAAAGGGTTTTTAGATGAAAATTTTAAGTAGAATAAAAGTAATAATTATGACCTTGGTTTTTGGGGTTCAAATCGGTTTTGTGAACGCTGCGGATGGCGTGCCGGAAGTGAGTCGCGATGTGCGCGCCAAGGCGGCCTTGGTTAAGTTGAAGACAGAAAAACAGGTAGCCTTGCTGTATGTGAAGGGGATGACGTGCCCCTCCTGCGCGATCGGCATCCGTGTGAAGCTGAGTAAATTGGATTTCGTGGACGGTAGCCGTTTCAAGCGGGGCGTGGACATGGATGTGAATAATCAACTACTGACCGTCGCCTTAAAACAGGGTGTGCAACCAAATTGGCAGTTGATTGATCAACAGATTGATGATGCCGGCTATCTGGCTATGGAATGGTTCTCCATGGAAAAGAATGGATTGAAAACGTATCCTCTCCTCAAGGTGGCTGAATGAGGCATTCCATTTTCACGGCGTTGGCCGGCTGTTTTCTGGCGACTTCCCTTTTGGCTGATGAACCGATCATGAACATGATGCCCCGCTGGGATGAAGGCTGGGGATATCAGTTCATCGAAGAGTACCGACACGAGAGCGATCTGTTGCTTGGCAGCCGCGCCCTTCATCCGGGCTACACCGAGGATGTGCACCTGCTGCATTTCCAATCCGTCTACACTTGGGACAAATCCATTCGCCTTACGGCTAAGCTGCCTTATGTGCTCGATGCCCGGCGGGAGATGCCCGATGGCTCCGGGGGGAAGCGCATTGAGCACGATAATGGCATCGGCGATGCCACACTGGCGTTGCCGTTGAAAAAATATTTCAATCTCGACGGCAAAAGCGGGTCGTGGACCTTCAAGCCGATGTTGCGCGTGCCGTTTTCGGGTACGGATGATTATGAGATTTACGACAACGAATGGGGAAACGGTCTCGGCTTGGGGTACGAATACGAGACCGCTAAATTTATGGTGCACGTTAGCACCAGTGGTTGGGTGTATCACGGCAACGAACCCTTCGAATCCTGGTCCACGCTCGATCTCGGCTACAACTTCAACGCCTGGGGCTCCAACGGCGCGCTTATGTGGGAGACGGATTTTCACTACGAGGATGATGGTTCGGAAACGTTGTTGGCCGGCCCGGCGCTGTACTGGAACATCAACGACACGGCGCACGTTCGGATCGAGTGGAAACACGATTTCCACGATCGCCAAGGCGTGCTGGATCATGGCAATGGCGACGTCTTCAAGTTCAGCCTCGGCTTCGTTTTTTAGGTGTTAAGCCGTTGCGCTTCTCGGCCTCGAAATAGACTTCGGGCATGTGATCTGGGAGATCATCGCTTGAGTGGGGGAGTACGCTTTCTTGACCTGTCGCTTGGCTAGGTGGAGACTTTCCATGTGCAACGACTCTTTCTTTTTCTGTTGGCGCTTGGCCAGGTGCTGAGGGTACAGGGGACCCAACCGAATATCGTGATCATCATGGCCGATGACATGGGGTTTTCGGATATCGGGTGTTACGGTAGCGAGATCAAGACCCCAGTTCTTGACAAGTTGGCGAAGAACGGGCTGCGGTTCACACAGTTTTACAATACCTCGCGCTGTTGCCCAACGCGGGCGTCGTTGCTCACTGGGATGTACCAGCATCAGGCCGGGATCGGGTTGATGACGGGCGACAACAAGCTGCCGGGGTATCGTGGTGAGCTGGGGCGCGATGTGGTTACGATTGCCGAGGCGCTGGGCACGGGCGGGTACCGACGGTACATGAGCGGTAAATGGCATGTGACCAAGCACACGCGGCCTCAGGGTCCGAAGGACAACTGGCCGTTGCAGCGGGGATTTGAGAAGTTTTACGGCACAATCATTGGCGCGGGTAGTTTTTTTGATCCGGCGACCTTGTGCCGCGGGAACCAGTTCATCACGCCGGTCAACGATGCGAAGTATCAGCCGAAGACTTATTATTACACCGACGCGATCAGCGACAACGCGGTGACTTTTTTGCAGGAGCACGCGAAGGAGTCGCCGAACAAGCCGGTCTTTCTCTACGTGTCCTACACCACGGCGCATTGGCCGATGCACGCCTTGCCGGAAGATATTGCGCGTTACAAGGGCGTTTACGACGGTGGCTTTCAGGAGATTCGCGCGAAGCGGTTTGCGCGGTTGAAGGAACTGGGGTTGATTCGCAAGGATCTGAAGCTGTCGCCGCAATCTGATAATTGGGAGAAGGCCCCCAACAAGGAGTGGGACATTCGCAATATGGAAGTGTACGCGGCAATGGTAGACAACATGGACCGCGGCATCGGCCGGATCGTGGCGGAGTTTGAGAGACAGGGCACGTTGGACAACACGCTCATCATGTATCTGCAGGACAACGGCGCCTGCGCCGAGGGTTTTGGCCGGTACAAACCGAAAAAACCGTACCGCACCGATTACAAACCGCTCGGCAAGGACGGTTTCCAAACCAAGATTTGGCCGCCGATGCAGACACGTGATGGTCGTCCCGTGAAGAACGGCCCCGACGCAATGGCCGGGCCTGAGGATACTTTTACCGGCGTGGGCCGCGGTTGGGCGAATGTGTCGAACACGCCGTTTCGCGAGTACAAACACTTCGCGCACGAAGGCGGCATTTCCTCGCCGTTCATTGTCTCGTGGCCCAAGGGCATTGATCCCAAAAACAACGGGCGCATCGAACGTCAGCCGGGACATCTTATCGATCTCATGTCTACCTGTCTGGATGCGGCGGGCGTGAAGCATCCGCGCAAGTTTGGCGATCATGGCATTCAGCCGGTGGAAGGTGTGAGCCTATTACCAGCCTTCCGCGGCGGTAAACTGGCTCGCAAGGATGCGCTATATTTCGATCATCACCTCAATGGCGCTGTGCGGGATGGCAAATGGAAGCTCGTGCGTTACGGTGATTCCGGCCGCAACGCCAAGCTGCATCCGTGGCAGCTTTACGACATGGAAATCGACCGTAGCGAACAAAACGATCTAGCCAAGCAACATCCCGACCGCGTCAAGGCCCTCGCCGAGAAGTGGGAGCAGTGGGCCGTGCGCGCCCGCGTAAAACCTTGGCCATGGAAGGTGGACTAATTTACCAATGAAAAAACTAATTCTGAATCTATGTGTACTGGTCGGCTTAATGTCCGAGGTAGCAACGGACGCGGCCGATAAGGCCAAAGTGGTGTTTATCTCGGGCAAGCCGAGTCATGGACGGTTGTCGCATGAACATCGGGCGGGGAACATGCTGCTGGCCAAGGCGTTGAACGAATCCGGACTGCCGGTGGAGGCGGTGGTGCTCAAGGATGTGGGTTATCCGAAGGATGAGACCGTGCTGGAGGATGCGGCGACCATCGTGATTTTTTGTACGGGCCACGGGGGGCATGTGCTGAATCCGAAGCTCAAAGAATTCGATGCGCTGATGAAAAAGGGTCAGGGCGTGGTGATGATTCATTGGGCGACCGAGGCGATCAAGGGTGACCCGGGCGACAAGTTCCTCGAATGGATGGGAGGGTTTTGTGATTTGAACTGGAGCGTAAACCCGCACTGGGTGCCGGAGTTTAAAGCGCAGAAGCACGAGATCTGGAACGGCGTTAAACCGTATAGTGCCAATGACGAATGGTATTATCACATGCGTTTTGTGAAAGATCTCAAGGGTGTGACGCCGATTCTTACCGATGTCCCGCCGGCCTCGACGCTCAAGCGCCCTGATGGTGCGCGTAGTGGTAATCCTGCAGTTCGTAAAGCGGTCGCCGACGGGAAAAGTCAACACGTTGCTTGGGCCTATGAGCGTTCCAACGGCGGTCGTGGCTTCGGTTTTACTGGAGGGCACGTCCACATGAATTGGCAGCATGATGACAACCGAAAGTTGATGCTCAATGCCATTGTTTGGACCGCTAAGGTTAAAATTCCCAAGGACGGGGTTTCCTCAAAGACTCCAACCAAAGAACAAATGCTTTCCAATTTAGATTAGTAAAACATGAACATGTTTCGGTATATTCTTTTTTTAGTATTTGCGATACCGGCTCTTTATGCCGAGGTGCCTAATATACTTTTTTGCATTTCAGATGATCAGTCCTATGCTCATACTGGAGCTAACGGTGATCCTGTAATCCAAACTCCGGCCTTTGACCGAGTAGCGCGTGAGGGCATTCGTTTCACCCATGCCTTTTGCGATGCCCCGACCTGCGGTCCCTCCCGCAGCGCCATCCTAACCGGACAACCGATTTGGCGGCTGGAAGAAGCGGGGAATATTCACAGCACGTTGCCAAAAAAATTCCTGACCTACGCCGAGTTGCTGAAGGGTGCGGGGTACGCGACGGGATTTACCGGTAAGGGATGGAGCCCAGGGCGACTCGCGGCCGGGGGTCGTGAGGCAAACCCGGCCGGTCAGGAGTTCAATAAGCGCTACCTCAAGCCGCCTTACCGGAGCATGTCCAACCGGGATTACGCCACCAACTTTGAGGAGTTTCTAGATCAGCTGAACGAGGGGCAGCCATTTTGTTTTTGGCTGGGTACACATGAACCGCATCGGGGCTTTGAAGCCGGTGCGGGAAAGAAATCCGGCAAGGATCCTTCAAAGGTCATTGTGCCGCCAATGTTTCCGGATCACCCGGTGGTGCGAAGTGATTTGCTCGATTACTATGTGGAGATCGAGCACTTTGACCAGATGATCGCCCGGGCCATGGAGACTTTGGAAAAAGCGGGGCAGCTGAACAACACTATCGTGGTTATCACGAGTGATCACGGCATGCCGTTTCCCCGCGCAAAGGCAAGCTTATACGATGCCGGTGCCCACGTGCCTTTGGCGATTCGATGGCCAAACGGGATTGTAAAAGCGGGTCGGGTGTTTGAAGGACTGATCAACTTGAGCGATATGGCACCGACATTTTTGCAGGCTGCAGGGGTGGAGGTGCCGGCGATGATGACCGCTAACAGTTTGATGGGTGTGCTAAAAAACAGAGCCACGGCCAAACGCGATAGCGCCTATATCGCTATGGAACGCCACGACGGTTGTCGCAAGGGCGGGAAGGGATATCCCTCCCGAGCCATTCGTACTCAGGACTATCTTTATATCCGTAACCTAGAGCCCACGCGCTGGCCGGCGGGCAATCCCGATCGCGAGTTTTGTGCCCGGTACATTCCCTTTGGTGAGGTGGACACCTCGCCGACTAAAACCTTGCTCATGGACAACGCAAATAAGGCCGGTTTCAAGCGCTTCTTTGATTTAGCCTTTTCTAAAAGACCGGCTGAGGAACTGTATTACGTGTCCGAGGATCCTGGGCAGTTGGTTAATCTCGCTGGAAATAGAAAGTACGCAGCTATCCAAAAGAAATTAGCTTCACAATTGCAGGAGCATCTTGTGCGCACCAAGGATCCTCGTGCATTAGGCTTGGATGC
>CAJWMQ010000126.1 GCA_913042895.1 uncultured Verrucomicrobiales bacterium
CCAAGCGGATCGGAAGCTTCTGTAGCGGCTTCCACTTTTCTTCCGGCAAAATATACTTTATCCGCTGCAAATGATTGGCCAGGGCCACCAAGCATTTATCGGCCAATGCTTGGTTGTCATCCGCCAGCAACCGCGGCTCCACCGCAATCGTCCACCCCTCCACATCTTTAACGATGGGTTTATAGAATTCAGTTTTGTTTTCCGCACCCACGAAGCAGGCACTTAAGATGATTGCATAAACGATTTTCATAAAATTCTCCTAATGATTCTGCACCTGCCCCGGTTTGGGAGCGGGTAACTTTTTTCGGTTGGCCATCAGCTCAGTTAGATCAGCTAAAAGATCATCGACGTCTTCTGGGGTCGTATCCCACGAACACATCAAACGTGCGCCGCCTTCCCCGATAAATGTGTAAAAGTGCCACCCAATCCGATGCAAAGCAGCGATTACCGCTACGGGCAGTTCCACAAATACGCCATTGGCTTGCCGTGGAAACATTAGCTTCAGTCCGCGGATGCGGTTGATGCCGCGGGCCAAACGGGCCGCCATTTTGTTCGCGTGCGCCGCGTGCCTTAGCCATGCGCCCTCGCGCAAGAGATGAACCCAGGGAGCTGCAATGAAGCGCATCTTGGAGGCCAATTGACCGGCCTGCTTGCAGCGCCATTCAAATTCGCGGGCCAGATCGTGATTAAAAAATATCACTGCATCACCCACAGGCGCTCCGTTTTTTGTGCAGCCAAAGCTTAGGATATCCACTCCTACCTTCCAGGTGATTTCCTTAGGCGCGACTTTAAGTTGCGCCACCGCATTGGCAAACCGTGCCCCGTCCATATGAATTTTCAGCTCATGCTTTTTTGCCACACGATGAATGGCCTGCAATTGGGCAGGCTGATAAAGGGTGCCCAGTTCGGTTGCTTGCGTAAGCGTCACCGCTCGGGTTTTGGGAAAGTGTAAATCTGTCCGTTTAAGAACAGCCGATTCAATCCCCTGAGGCGTCATCCGACCATTGGCACCGGGAACTAACTGTACTTTAGTTCCATTGGAAAAAAATTCCGGGGCACCACATTCATCCTGTTCCACATGAGCATTTTCGTGACATAAAATACTATGATAACTCCGGCAGGTGGAAGCCAGCGAGAGGGAATTGGCTGCTGTCCCGTTAAAGACGAAGAAGACTTCGCAATCAGTCTCAAATACTTCACGAATTAGATCGGCCGCCTGTTTGGTCCAACGGTCATCACCGTAGCCCGGAGCGTGGTTTTGATTGGCCTCTTCCAGCGCCGTCCAAGCCTCGGGACATATCCCCGAGTTGTTGTCGCTGGCAAAATTGCGTGGCCGCTTCATGGGTGCGTTGTACGTCAGTACCCCGCCCTTGCCAACCCACTAATCAGCCCCCAACACATGCCGCCTCAAAAATTGGACGGTCGTAAGAAATTGAAAGGTGCGATTAGTCTGTTTGCGAAATCCGTGACCTTCATCCTTGGCCAGCAAATACCATGTTTCGATGTCTTTCTTCCTCAGAGCAGCCTCAATTTGGGCACTTTCACTTGCTGGCACACGCGGGTCATTGGCGCCTTGCACGATGAGCAGGGGACGCGTGATTTTTTCAACATGCGTGAGCGGCGATAGTTCCTCTAAAAACTTTCGCATCTCGGGTAGGCGCTCGTTGCCATACTCCACCCTCCGCAGGTCGCGACGGTAGTCGCTGGTGTTTTCCAGGAAGGTCACAAAATTGGAAATACCCACCACGTCGATGCCGCAACGCACAAAGTTGTTCAGGTTTACCATGCTGTGCAGCGCCATAAAGCCACCGTAGCTGCCGCCCATCACCGCAATCCGGTTTTGATCCCACAACGGGTTGGCGGCCACGGCATTGTAAATCCGCTCAATATCCAGCAGCACCTTGGCGCGACCCTCACCGTTGTCGGCTTTCAAAAACTTTTTACCATACCCGCGAGAGCCCCTCACATTCGGGCATATGAGAACAATCTGTTCCTCGGTGGTTAGAAAATTGTAACGCCCCATGAAACGCGGGCGAAACTGACTTTCCGGCCCGCCATGAAACCAGACAACCACCGGCGAAGGGCGCGTTGGTTGGGCAGGCAAAAACTGATTACCCGTAATGCGACCGGGCAAATACACCCAAGCATCAAACCGGCTACCATCGGCGCTGCGCCACTCCAACCGGCGCGGTAGACTCAATTGATCCACCTTGATGCCTGTCAGATCACTATCCAGCCACGTCAACTGCTCCTGTGTGCTGACATTCAAATGCACCACTTTGCCTGGCGACAGTGCCCAATCAAAGCCGTACATCAGATCCCTATCCGAAGCCCAGGCGAGTTGATGAATCACGCCCGACGGCATCTGCGGATTCCATAACAGCTCACCAGTCATCGAATTGAGCACCCGTAATTTACTGGCGCCACCCTCATTGGTCACCACTGCCAACTGCCGACCATCAGGTGCCACCTCAATCGCCTCCACATCCCAGCGTACCTGCGGTAGAAAATATTTGTACTCGCCAGTACTCAAATCCAATCGAGTGAGTCGTTGAAATTCAAACCCGTCGTCCGAGCTGAAATAAACCGCCCGCATCCTAGGATCAAAACGCGCGTTCTGGTGACTAACCGGCACACTCAACTTTGGCGTGAGTGGCGACAAGTTTCCGCCCACAGTATCGACAATATGCAGGCGCGATTCGTTGATGGAGATGTACTCCATTAGGATCATCAAGGCCCCGTCGCGCGACCAGTCTTCAATCCACCAACCGCCGCCATCCAGACGAGCTAGCAGTTTTTCACTGCCCGCCTTCAAGGGATCGGCAATGTAAAGGTCGTTGTCCCGCCCGTTGCGCTTGGGCGAGAAATACGCGATCCGATCGCCCTTGGGCGACCAGTGCGCGCCCGTGTGGCGGTTTTTTCCATCGGTGGTCCGCACTGATTTCCCCGTCGCCAAATTGTGGTGAAACACCTGATAACGCTCGCTACCACCTTCGTCTTTAAGATAAATCAGCGCCCGATCATTCACCGGATTTAGAACCGCCCCCCGCACCGGCTCCTGACCGAAAGTAACCTGTCGCGGCTGGCCCTTGGGTTTATTCAACACATGCAGCTGGCTCACCTCGCCCTTGGGCGGACGTTGAGAAATTAAAACCGTCGCGTTCGTACCCTTAAGCTGCCAATCCTGAAAACGTACAGGCCGCACCTGCAAATATGGAGCGGCTTGCTCAGCCAACACATCCGGAATATCCGGAACACCGCGGGTTTCCATTTGCGGGGGTGGCGCAACCGCTGCCCACGAGGAAACCAACAACCCAATGAGAATGAAGCCAAATCGTAACATGCTCAAAAACGGATTCAGCCTGCCCCAACTCCGACAATCAAGCGTAAACGCATTACGACCAAGTCACAAACCTTGCGCCGCCCACGCCCCTCGGGCATCCTTCGCCCATGGCCATTGTCAAAAAACTACTGCACACCCGCTATCGCGTGGACGATCTGGAAACCTCGATAAAATTTTACACTGAGATTCTTGGGCTGACCGAGACGCGCCGGCACAAATCGCCGCGCGGCTCGGAGTTAGTGTTTCTTGCTACGCCCAATAGCGATGAGGAGATCGAGCTATGCAGCTACCCCAGCAGCGGCGGCGTGCAGGTTCAGGAGGATCTCACGCACCTGGCCTTTGAGGTGGAGAGCTTGGTGGAATTTGAAAAACACATCCGATCACTCGGTGTGGAATATTCCGATGGCCCACACATGAAAGACAGCGGCGGTGGCTTTGCTTTTATCGATGCGCCGGAAGGTTATGAGATTGAACTAATCGAAAAGGCGCCCGACAGCAGCGGGTATTAGGATGATTTGGCGTGCCGGCGATCGCGCGTGGGAGTTTCCGCGCAGCCCGCTCATCATGGGCATCGTCAATGTCACGCCCGATTCCTTTTCCGATGGTGGCCAACACGCCACCTCAGAAGCCGCCGTGGCGCACGCGCTGTCACTCGCAGCGGAGGGCGCAGACATCCTCGACATCGGCGGTGAATCCACTCGCCCTGGCGCGCCCGCCGTCTCTGAATCCGAGGAACTAGCCCGCGTGATTCCGGTCATCGAACAGCTTGCTGGGCAAACCGAAACCGCCCTGTCCATCGACACCCAGAAACCCGTAGTGGCTGAAGCCGCCATATCCGCCGGCGCGGTGATCGTCAACGATATTGCCGCCAATCGGACCGAACCACAAATGTGGAAAATAGTCGCCGCCACCCGTGCCGGTTATGTAGCTATGCACATGCAAGGCACCCCACAAACCATGCAGGATCGGCCGGAGTATACCGAAGTGGTGGCCGAGGTGCGCGCGTTTTTTGAAGAACGCTTGGAGCGGTTCAAAAAGGCCGGCTTAAATGCCGAACAGGTGATGTTCGATCCGGGCATTGGATTTGGCAAAACGGTTGAGCATAATTTGGCGTTGCTCACCGGATTGGAGCGTTTTACAAATATGAAGCGGCCTTTGTTGGTGGGTGCCTCGCGCAAGTCGTTTATTGGCCGTCTCACCGAGGCCGCAGTGGAAGATCGTTTGGCCGGGAGTCTGGCGTGCGCCTGTCGCGCCGCCGAAGCCGGAGCCGCCGTTCTCCGCGTGCATGATGTCAAAGAAACCAATCAGGCACTGCAAACCTGGAATGCCATCCGCTAATTCATGGACGGAGACAGCCTTAGTATAGCCGCCGAAATCCCGCCTTTCCTGATCAGCATCTGGGAATGGCTGAAGCTGGACTGGCTGTGGATTCTCCGCGCGTTGGTTGAGATCTCCGCATTAGCCATTGGCATCTATTATATTTTCACCTTTTTGCAACGTTCACGCGGTTGGCCTGTGGTGCTCGGATTCCTAATCCTGATCGGGATCACCACGCTCATTGCCTTGCTGGAATTGCAGGTGCTCCGGTGGTTGCTCCAGCAATTGTTCCTGTTCACCACCGTGGCCATCCTTATCATTTTCCAACCCGAACTACGCCGCCTCTTAGCGGAATTAGGCAACTTGCCCATCTTTTCATCAGACGAAGATAGCCCGCTGGATGTCGATGCGGTCGTGCAGGCCACTGACCAACTTGCCCGCCAACGCACCGGCGGCATCATCGCCATCGAGCGCGCTGTGGATATCCACCAGGAAACCGGCAGCGGCGTGCTGGTGGATTGCGCGCTGACATCGGAGATGTTGAATTCCATTTTCTTTCCCAACTCGCCCATGCACGATGGCGGCGTCGTAGTGCGGGGCGATCGCATCATGTATGCCGCCTGTATTTTCCCACTCACCCGGCGCATTGACATTAACAACACCCTCGGCACACGCCACCGCGCCGCTATTGGATTAAGCGAGGAAACCGATGCCATCGTGGTGCTCGTCTCCGAGGAAACCGGCGACATCGCCTACTGCCACAACGGCGCCCTGCACCGGCAAGTCTCCCTCAAGCAACTCAAGGATTTCCTGAACGACCAATTGAAATCCGATACCCCCACGGAAAAACCGGCCAGCACACCGTTGCAGCGCCTGCGCGATTCCCTGCGGGCCGTGTTGGATCTAATCGAAAAGAAACTCCGGCCGGATCCCCGTTAACCCATGGCACGTGACTCACAATCCAAGGGCATAAGCGATTTCCTGATGAAGGTCATGTCGCTGATACTGGCGATCATGGTATGGTTCATAATCAAGACGGCCGCCGGGCTGTCCTATTCTAACGCCGAACCGAACCGCCCGGCGCGGCCGGAACAAACACCCCCGCCCCTCTCAAATCCTGACGCCCTTAAGGAAAACAATGGCACCGACAGCGAATAAAATCTTCGGCACCGATGGTGTGCGGGGTCGTGCAAATGTGGAACCGGTCACAGCTGAGACCGCACTCAAGCTCGGGCGCGCCGCCGCGCATGTGTTTCGGGATCTCAACCCCGAATCTCGCAGCCGCCAGCGGCATCAGATTGTCATCGGCAAGGACACACGCCTCTCGGGCTACATGCTAGAGAATGCCCTCTCCAGCGGCATCTTGTCGATGGGCGTGGATGTGCTATTCATCGGCCCGTTGCCCACGCCCGGCGTGGCTCGGATCACCAACAGCCTGCGCGCCGATGCCGGCATTGTCGTCACCGCCTCGCACAATCCGTATGACGACAACGGTATCAAGTTTTTCAATCACGACGGCTACAAGCTTGCCGATCCCATCGAGGAACAAATCGAAAACCTCGTGTTCAGCGGCGAGATTGATGACGTCCGCCCCACGGCCGACGCCATCGGCAAGGCCGTGCGCATCGACGACGCTCTCGGCCGGTATATCGAATACGCTAAACGCTCTTTTCCGCGCGGCCAAACGCTCGAGGGTGTAACCATCGTTGTCGATTGCGGTCACGGTGCCGCCTACAAGGCCACGCCCTGCACCCTGCGCGAGCTCGGTGCCAAGGTCATTGCCTACGGCAACGACCCCGACGGCACGAATATTAACGCCGGCTGCGGCTCCATGCATCCCGAGCAAATGTGTCATTGGGTGCAGGAACACAATGCCGACATCGGTATCGCGCATGACGGCGATGCAGACCGAGTGTTGTTGTGCGACGAAACCGGCACATTGATCGATGGCGACGACATCATGGCTATCGCCGCGCTGGAAATGCTGGCCGAAGGGTCATTAGCCAATAACACCCTCGTGACTACCGTAATGAGCAATGCCGGCCTCGACGCCGCCGTTGAGGCGTCCGGTGGTCGTACCGTGCGCACGCCCGTTGGTGACAAGCACGTGATCGATGCCATGTTGCAGCACGGCTATAATTTTGGCGGCGAACAAAGCGGCCACCTGATTTTCGGTGACCACGCCTCTACCGGTGACGGCCTCGTGGCGGCTCTGCAGATACTCCGCATCATGGCCGCCAAGCAACAACCCCTATCCAAGCTGGCCCAGTGCTGGACGCGTTTTCCACAAAAGCTTACCAACTTGCACGTGACGGAGAAGAAACCCATTGAGGAACTCGAAGGCGTCCCCACGCTCGTGGACAAGGCGGAGTCTGCCCTGCAAGCAGAAGGCGGCCGCGTGTTGCTCCGTTATTCCGGCACCGAACCCAAAATCCGCCTCCTCCTCGAGGGCAAAGACACCGCCACGTTGGATACGTGGAGCAATAAAATCATGAGCGCCATTCAGGCGCAAATCGGGGAAGCGTAATCTGCAAAGACGAGTTCCAACTTATCCCAAATCAACTTTCAGAAATCCGTTCAGTTATTTTGAGGCAAGGTGGAACTTGTCCCTCCTCGTCCCGCTTCAACAAAACGGATATACCGTACGGCAAATATAATCACCGCGGTAAACAACGCTCCGGACACCACCGAGTTTCTGAAAAACAAAATCGCCGGCGGAAAGCCCACCTTACCTACGGTTACCGATTGCACCCAACCGGCCACTGTCTTCATGTACATCGGATCGCCCAACCAAACCAGCGTGTTGCTTCCGAAGAAAAACGCGCACGCACCCAGCATGCCGCCGCCAATCAATACGGCCGACGATTGTTTTTCTCCCAACCGCCACCCCATGGCAATCAATAGCAGGTACAGTGCATATGAACCAATCATACCGGCTGAAAACACTGAGTAGCCCATCGGCCGATAGACAAAATAATTCATCACCACATCACTGACGAAAAGTAGCCCCAACGGCACGGCCCACGCCCGCCAACCACTCAGGTACAGCCCAGCACAAAAACAAATCGCATACACCGGGCTGAAGTTCGACGGCAGTAGTCCCGGCCAACGCATGGCTGTGAAGAGTACCATCAAGCTAAGCAGCCAAGGGATGTGATTGGATCCTTTCATGCTATTCCTGCACGCCCAGTAGTTTTAGGCCATCATCAGCTACCTGTTCTAGCGTAAACCAATGCGACGCCTTCGCGGCCTTAATTTGAATCTTAAGATAATCTCCGGTCCAATGCGCACTGGTGAGTTCTACGGAGCCGGCGGTTTGAAGCTGATTGGCACTACGCAACAAACGTTGCTGAACCATGGGGTTTGCTTTGGGGCTGATAACCTCGGCCAAGGCATTGGTAGATTGCGTCAGCTGTTCGAAGATTGACAGGGCCGCCTTAGCTTCGACTGAATCCAGTGCCATGGGGCGCTCGACATATTCGTTCTCATTAGACCGCATAAACCCAAATGTGGCGATCCCCACCACAGCAACTCCAATGAAAATATATTGCGCGGTGGTCATCTTATTTCACTGGCTTGAACAAGTGATCGTTGGTGTCACAAATATAACCAAGCTGATCATCGTTCACGGGATAGGTTTGATCCGGAGCCACCATTTCCACATGACCATCTCCCCACAACACAGTAGCCTTGCCGTTGTGGCGAAAGTGCGTATACGCTGTCTCCCAGCCGGGCCAAGCGCGAGCCTGGGAAGGCGGCGTCCAAAACCAGTTTTCCTCCACCGGCCCCATCCAATTGCGGGCGGAATCGCCAAAGAGTACGGTCTCCACCGGGCTCTCCATAATCTGAGTGTCCAACCCACGGTACACGTAACTATAGCCAGGATCCCACCAGTTGCCATTTTCCTCCATCTCATTGAGGTAATGGCTGTTATAGGCGTAGCTACAAGTGCGTTTCTTGGCGCGTTTGCTGAACGCATTGAATACCGGATCCTGCCATACTTTTTCGCTATTGTTCACGTATTCGCTAAGATATCCGCCTGAATAATCCACCTCCGCGCTGGCTCCGTTATATTGACCGAAAAAATACCGACCACTGGATTCTCCGATGCCCACGGCCAAGCCACCGTGATCATCCGCATACATCAAGAACGCCCCGGCAATTTGTTTGAGGTTGTTTTTGTTTTGGACCGATTTAGCCACCATCTTGGCCCTCGCTAGGGTGGGCAAAAGTAAGCCTGCCAATATCCCAATGATGGCGATCACAACTAATAGTTCGATCAGAGTAAAAGCTTTGTTTGCTTTCGTGTTCATTCCTCGTTTTGTTTTCATGTTCATTCCTCGTCATACCCCAAATACGGGCGAAGCCATTTTTCGGCTTCGGGTTGGGAAATATTTTTGCGCGCGGCATAGTCGGCCACTTGATCCTCGCCAATCAGACCAAGA